>JAUNFH010000081.1 GCA_030525185.1 Clostridia bacterium | reverse complement strand
AAATCAAAATCAATCTTTTTATCTTCATAGTTACACCAAAATATAATTAATCAAATTTACAAACATTTCGCCTGTCAAAAATATGACAGGCGAAACGTCACAATTATTATGATGAGAATACGCTTGTGTTTGCAAGCGGAACGTCGTAGCAAATCTGGTCATGATCTCCCGGCGGAGAAAAATCACAGACATCGTCGGACGAAAAAATCGTAAATCCGAGTTCGGGATCGGTAACCGGGCAAACATACGCTGCGCTCGGGCTTGAAAGAAGCGAGCATCCCGCAGCGATGCTTGAGGAAAGTTCAAAAGACTCAAAAACGATTTGCGGTTTAACATAACGTTTTTTCATAAATTACACCCCCGATTCCTTTCACTTCAAAAAGCCGAAAAGCTTTTTGAAGAAGTAAATGATTTTTTCAAAGAAGCCCTGAAGCTTTTCAAAAAAGTTCTTTCCTTCCGACGGCTTTTCGTTTGAATCGTCCGTTGTTCCGTCGGTCGTTTTTTCGGTCGGCTCTTCCTTTTGAAGAACGGTCACGGTAAACTCCGTGCTCTTTTTGTCCTCATAGCCGTAACTGTTTACGCCTGTTACGGTATAAACATATTTTCCGGCTTCGCTGAAGCTCAGAGTAACCTTCCACGTTGTCGTTTCGTCATCCAGCTGAGAAGCAATTTTTTCAACGCTTTCCGGCTCAACAACATTTCCGTTTTCATCCTTAATTAAAAGCGTTTTTACGTCGCTTGAAGTTGTAATCGTAACAACAGTGCTTTCTCCTGCAACTGGTTTTGCTTCAGGAAGAACAATATCATCGGGCGAAATTTCCGTCTTGGTATAAAGAGAAGAAACAACCGACTTCGCTTTGTTGAACGTTGTTTTTGTTGACATGAGAAGAACCTGTTCGTCAACGGTTTCGGTCGGAATACGGAAAAATCCGTGTGCACCGCGAATGTCAAAAGTCCACTTAATCTTTCCGAGAGAAAGGATCGTGTCCTGAGTTGATGAGTTTGCAATGACGAGCGTTCCTGATGTGTAATATGCCTTTCCGTCAACCGTAACCTGAGTCCACTTCGTCTTTTGCGAAACGGGAAGAAGCGAATTGAAGGAGTTCGCCATAAACGATGAACTCGTAATATCCTTTTCAACATCCGTTCCTTCATAACTCAGCTTCAAAGTCGGAGTTCCTTTGGCCGTCTTTGCAAAAATCTGAATATCCGTAGGAACAGCCGTTGCCCAAACTTCAAAGGCAACCGCCTGACCTGAAGCAAGGTAAAGTTCATTGTTCGGACCGGCAACCTTAAACTTTTCAATGTCGTTGTCAAGAGCCGGAATGCCGTCGATGAAAATTACACCCTGCTTGCTTTCAACGTCACCGAATTTATCGGCGCCGATGAGCATATTACGAAGTTCGATATAGTTAGGATAAGCTTCGCCGTCCTTCTTATACGCATCGGCAACAACTTTGTCGGCAATGTCGTCGTCAACGCCGGCGGGGTTATAAATCCTGATTCCGTCAACATAAAGGTCAAAGCTTTTTGCCTTCGTTCCGTCGGCAAGTTCGTCTTCGCGATAATGCTTATACATTGACGAGAACATCGGCGTAATTACAGCCGTGTACTGACCGTAATCAAGATTTTCAATTCCGAGAACGGGAATCTGATAAAGCGCATTTTCTTCCGATCCGCCGTCTGTCATCCAGCCGTAAGCATAAGCATAGGAATAAGCCGGGTTTTCGGTTTCGGTTGAGGTGAGTTTTCCGTTTTCGTCGTAATACGTCGGCTCATATGTATAGCCGGTTCCGGAAACATCATAATATGCAACCTTGCTCGAAATTATTCCGTCCTCACCGTAATAAGTCGGGTTAAAAGTACAGTTATTGTTCTTTGTCCAGTAAAGCGGAGTTTCGGTAACGACACCCGTCGGATTTCCGTCCTTGTCGGCATAAAGTCTTACATAAGACGAGCCGTAATAGGTGTCAACAATGCTGCGTTTTACCGATTTCTTCTTCGTGTCCGTTCCTTTGAAAACCTCAACGGAGAAAATTCCCGTCTTGTTATTCGTGAGACTGACAAGGTCAAATCCCGTTCCGGTGAACGTAAACTGAAGTTTCGGCCATGTTGCTCCGCTTCCGCCGCTGAATTTTGAATTCGGGTTGTTCTTTTCACTGACGGTGACCTTACGGGCGGAACCGTTTGAGAAAGTTTTGCTCGATTCATAAGCCTGATCGTAACCGTACGGATTCGCGTTCGGATCACCGACAAGATCAGCCGCCTGATTTCCGGCCTTTTCTCCGTTCAAAACCGTTTTCCACGCGCCGTAATTCATGGAAGAATTATCAAATCCGGACGGCGTCGTTCCGTCGGTATAGCTCATTCCGCCGATATAACCTTCAAAGAAATCTTCTTCGTAGTAAATATTTGTTGCAGGAACAAACGTCGTTTTTTCAAACGCATAGTAAACCGTTCCGTTTGAGTAAGTCGGGTCGTCGCTTATCTCCGCACATAGGTAGAAATAATCGCTTCCGTTGAACTGTGTCGTTGTCGGTTCGTAGGTTATCAGACCGTCTTTCGTAACTTCATAATTTCCGTATTCGCCCGACCACTTCATAGAACTTGCTTTTTTGTCAAACAATTCAAGATCTTCGGGTTTCGTGAACGAAATTGCCTTTTCGATTTCATCGGTAACACCGATATATTCGATTTTTGCGCCGTTTTTAACAGCGGCTTCCGAAATCGTGTTGTTATCCTGAGCGTTATAAACAATCGGAAGGCCGTAATCGGCAACGAGAGTTTGGTCATTAAGCTCAATGTGTTCGGAAATCTGCTGAAGGTTGAAAGTGATTTTGCAGTTCGACTCTGTTGAACCGCGTTCAAGATAATAGAAACGGAAGACATGCTTTTGTCCGTCGTTCTTGATTTTGTTGAGGTATTCAATCGCCGTCTGATTGACGTCGCTAATGTAATCATAGGTTTCGCCGTACTTGTAGCAAACGTCGTTTTCCTTTGTGCTGACGAGTTTTTTATCGGCAACGCTCATTGCGTACTGATAAGAAACCGAAGCTTCGGTGAAGTTGATGTCGCAGCTTCTCGAGCCGTGGATACCGCCGTTGTCAAGGACGAGGGTATCGTCAACATAAACGAGAACGTCATCGTCTCCCATGAAAGAGAAAATAAAATCTTCGCTCGTTTTTGAATACTTTCCGCCCTTCGGAATATAGAATTCCATTTCAAACGTCATTCCGAAATGGTAGATTGCGTTTTCGCCGGTATAACTTGTCTCATCGGTTTCGTTTTCGGTCGGATCTTTCTGATAGTTAAACGGGAAAAATCCTTTGCCTGCACCTACATAAGGTCTGATAACACTCCAGTTGTTCTGAGGATAAAGGTCAACAACAGCTGTTTGAGCATCATCATCATAACTCGCGCGGATGATGTGGCTTCCGTCCGAGGAATCGTAAACGTAATGGTTGACGCCCTCACCGTCCGTCGTGCAGAAGAACGGGAAATCCGTGTTCCAATAATACTTTGTATATTCGTTTTCATCGCCTTCAACATTTTTTGCGGAGAAGAAGTCCGGAACATAAACACTGATGTTATTAAGCGGTGTCAGCGTAATACTCTTTGAGGTAGTTGAATCGGTCCTAACGTCCAAAACAATATTTGAAAGAAGACCGGTTTTTGTGTGACCGCCGAGATAGGTCAGTCCGCCGTCAATATCATATGCCGTGTGAGAAACCGGGACGCCGGCTGCTCCGAGATGTTTACTGTAAATTCCCTGAAGCGAAACACCTTCGTCCTGCTTTTCACTTGCACCCTGGGTATTACTCTTCTGCCAGTGGTTCCAAGCAGTCATTTCAAAGTTACTCGCAAACGCTCCTTCGGTTACCGTTGAATCGCGGAAAGCAAGGCTGTAAATCATTGCATATTTTGCAATTGCGCTGTTGAGCGCTCCGTCATTATAACCGTTGCCCCAAACCGTTCCGTTTGAGCCGTCATAGTCAATAACCTTCTTAATCTGATTGACGAGATCTTCATTCGCCCAGATTGCAGTTCTCATTTGAGAGTAAGTCTGTTCGTTATACTCAAGACTTCCTCCGTCATACGGACTGTCGGACGAAGGGTTATAACCATATTTAATGAGACGAGCCGGGAATTTTCTGATGAATTCCTGAAGACCGTCAATTGCCTCTTCAATCCTCTTTGTTGCGGCAATTTTTTCGGCCGCCGATGTGGAAGGATCTTTGTAAATCTCGGTGCCGCTGTCAAGAGCGTTGAAAAGTTCCTCATATGACTTTGTTTCATATGAACCGGGAGCGTAGTTAAGACCTTTTTTAATTGCGATGTAAAGATTTTCGGTTTCTGCATCAACATCCGGAGCGTCGCTTGATTTTCTGTAAAGATACATCTTTCTGTTGTCGGAAATATCACCCGTTGTTCCGCCCCAAGAAGAGAATGCTTTTTCATTGGTGAAAAGATCAAGGAATTGGCGGTCGGCACTGTAGAAACAAACTCTTCCGTCGCCGACAACGTAAGCAGTGAACGGCTGAGGATTATCTGAAAGCGAAAGCGATGCGTTTGTGCTTCCCATGTTGATGTATTTTTCCATGGAAGTTTTGATATAGAATTTATTTCCGTTTTTACCTTCAGCCTTTTCAATGATGAAGTAATGATCCCTTTCCATTGAAAGAATACCGTTTTTGACGGTTCCTTTGACGCCGGCAGCTTTGTTTGAAGAAATTTCATCGCTCATTACAAGACTGAGACTTTTTGAGTTATTATAAATCGCATACTTTCCTTCATCGATTCCGACGTAGCCGTCGTCGCTTCCGAATTCAACCTGCGTTGCGGTTGTTCCGTCCGTTGTATAAAGGTTGAGTGAAGTTCCGGAAGACCAAGTTGAAACAAGGTTTCTCGGGTTTGTTGAACCGTAAAAGTTAATATACTGCGATCCGTTTCCGATAAGAACTCCGCCGTTTGAAGCGGTAACCGTCAACTCATACGGCGTTTCGGAAAGAGTCATTGTTCCTCCGGCCGTTCCGAGAGTGATATAATGGCTTGTCAAATCGGAATCAGTGTAATAAACATAATATTTTCCGTTTTCAAGAAGTTCAAAATGCCACGTTTGTTCGGTTGCGCTCGGCGCCCCTTGAGTTCCGGTGCTGTAAAGACCCTTGTTTGAGCCGTTATAAACTTTTGACGTCATTGCCCCGCAGGCCGCAGGATTTCCGGGGTTGTCACTGGTACCGGTAATAATATAGTCACCCGACGGAAGAACAAACGAAGAAGCAACGTTTGTTACGGGATAATATTCATACTTAACGTCAACCGTCTGCGGAGGATCAATCGCTTTGAACTCTTCCTGAAGTATTTCGTATTCGTCATAAACATTGGATTTATACGCAATGATGCTCTGGAGCACAAAGTTTTCAAAATAATAATACTTTTCTTTATCCGTTGCTGCTCTCGACGTGAAAGTTGCTCCGACAACGGTGAGACCGTCGCTTGTTGTTGCCGTAACCTGAATATTATTCGGAACATCTGTCGTTCTCACAATTGCAAGTGCGCGGCCGCTGAACATTTCGATTGAAGCGTTCGTCTCGGATTTAAGAGCCGATTTTTGCCGGAATTTTTGAGTTGTTCCCTGGAAGCCGTTGTCAACGCCGATAATTTCACCGTCGTTATTAACGCTGATGTTAAGAGTTCCATAATAATCGTTGACGAAATTTCCGTCCTCGTCAACGGCCTCAAATTCAACATAAGCGAAATCTTCGCCGTTAGCAACAAACGTATGGTCGTTCCAAACCTTTGCAACAACCTTTACTGCCGGCTTTCCGCTTGTTACGCTCTTGGTTCCCACCGTGTCGGTAATTTCGTTTCCGGCGGCGTCATACGCTTTTACGCTGAGCGTTCCTTCTGCATATTTAACGCCGAACTGAGCGTAAAGGTCATGACCGGTTGAAGAATAAATTTCATTGGTGTTGCAATTTTCCGAGTCAACCGCAGTTTCTGTCCAGGTTTTATATTTATAGCCGTTCGCTGTGACAATATCCGTTGATTGAGCCGTTCCGATCACTTTTCCGTTAAGGAGAAGCTCAATGTGGTCGGCGTTAGAGTAAACATTAATATAAGCGAAATCGTTATTGAGATAAAGACTTTCTTTATTCCATGTTCCGGGAAGAAGGTGAAGCGTTGTGTCGTTATTCTGCCACCAGCTTCTGTAAAGATAATACTGATCTTTCGGGAAACCTGCCGAGTCAACAATTCCGAAATATGAGCTGTTCGGGATTGTTGAAGAGCCTTTTCCGTTGTTATTCCACGGAGTCGGTTCGCCGATGTAATCGAATCCAGTCCAAACAAATTCGCCCGAGAACCAATCGTTTGCGGCGGCGTAATACCAACCGTAAGCGGCGGTTGAACCCCAGTTTACCTTTGAATTGTCATAAGAATAAAGCGCATAATTCTTTTTGCTGACCTTTCCGCCCTGTCTGTCATAAGCATAAGAATAAATTCCGCGGCTTGTTATTGCGGAAATCGTTTCCGTCGCAACGAACGGCTTTGTCAGCGTTCCGTTCTTTTTAAGCGTATTCCATGCTTCCGGGTGATAGTTCGCACCGATAACATCCATATACTCGTCAACGTCAAGAAGTCTGCTCTGGTCGTTGCCCTGAGTAATCGGACGGGTTGTGTCATAGGTTCTGATTGTGTCGCGCATGAGAGCGGCGATTGTTTTATAATTCGCTTTTGAAGAAGCCTGGTAAAGCTCATTCGCGCAATCCCAAATTACGATTGAGGGATCGTTTCTGTCACGAAGCATTGTTTCTTTCACAACAAACTGAGCCCATGTGAGATCGCTTGAAGCGCCGACAAGCTTGTTCTTAGTCGACAAATTAACACTGAAATACTTGCTGAAATCATTGGTATTTCCGTTTTTCGGTGAATCCCAATCATCAAAGAATTCTTCCATGACAAGGAAGCCGAGCTTGTTGCAAAGGTCAATAAGCACCCTTGAAGCGGAGTTATGGCTCGTTCTGATTGCGTTGCATCCCATGTCCTTGAGAATTTTCAGCTGACGGTAAATTGCGTCATATTCCTGAACGGCGCCGAGTGCACCCTGGTCATGGTGCATACAAACACCTTTGAGCTTTACGCTTTTTCCGTTGAGATAGAAGCCGGTGTCGGCATTCCATTCAATCGTTCTGATTCCGAAATTGGTTTTGTGCAAATCAACCGAACCGACGTCCGAATCGATAATTGTCGTTTCCAAAACATATTGATCTGTATTATCTGTATCCCAAAGTAAAGGAGACGGAACAGTGTATTCAAAATCAACCTCTCCGGATGATTTTGCGGCAATAGTCAAAGGCTTTTCAAGGACAGCGACACGACCTCCCCGCGGATCAAAAAGATTCGTCCGGACGGTTACGTTTTTTTCCGATTTTGAATCGTTGTCAATCGTGATGGCGGCATTGACCGTTGCACTGTCCGAAGTAACGGTTGGAGTTGTAACGTATGTACCGTGGCGAGCAACATGAACCGTGTTTGTAATTGTCATCGATACGTCACGGTAAATTCCCGAGCCCGAATACCAACGGCTCGATCCCATTTCGCTGACAACTTTAATCGCAATAAGGTTCCAAGTGCTTCCGTTGCAGGTTATATAATCACCGATGCTTACGGAAAAAGAGTTATAACCGTAGTGGTTCTCGCCGACGAGCTTTCCGTTAACATAAATATATGCGTTGTTATAAACGCCGTCAAAATTCAGGAAAACTTCCTTGTCGGCATAGTCGGCGGGCATTGTGAACATCTTTCTGTACCAACCCGTTCCGGTCGGAAGGTTTCCCGATTCAACTTCTGTTTCAGAATTTGTGAATTCCTGATCGATGCTGAAGTCGTGCGGAAGATCAACCGTGCTCCATGCACTGTCGTCAAAAGCTTTCGCCATTGCACCGACGTGATCGCTCATACTGAACTTCCAATTGTGGTTAAAGTTCAGGTCAACACGATTGAAATCGCCGCCGCCAACCGAAGCCGGCGAACTTTTTGCCGATGACTTCACGGTAAGCATTGACGAATCAAAAACGCACGAACCGAAAAGCATCACCGCACACAGAAAAAAGCTCACACAGCTTTTAAAAACTCTTTTAACTGTCTGCTTTCTCTTCATGTCATAAAGTCCCCCTTACGAGAATATGGATACCGATTTCATAGGTTATTTTATTTTAGCAAAACTGTCTGATTCTGTCAACATTGCAAGGAGAAAAAACGGTATTTTTGAAACATTTTTGACAAAATTCATCCATTTTTTCAACATAACGTAATTGATTAGAATACTTCTTGTGCAAATTGCCAAACAGCCGAAAAATCAGCGTTCTTTTTGCGTTCGGATATACACAGCAAAACACCGGTCCCACACGCTTTTCGGCGGTTGACCGGTGCTTTTCAGGCAAAGACTTTTGAATACAGTTTTGAAATTATTTTTCTCACAAGGCCGTTCGCCTTTTCGTGAAAATCAAGCGGCTTTTCATCATATCCGATTCTCTTGTGTTCCGCCGTAATTCCGAGAATATTTTCAAGTTTCGGAAACAGCTTAACCGCATTAAGAGTAAACATTTTTTCTTTTTCCGTTTCGTTCAAAGCGGCGGCTCTTTCAAGATTTCCTGTCTGAGCCACACAGGCGATTTTCGGCGTATACGGCGAATCCGAACCGTAAAGAAGATTTTCTGCGCCAACGTCAAGCAAAAGGTCATGCAGTTGCTTATTGACAGGAAATCCGGCAACATCAAAGTATACTCTTTTCATATCGGCTTTATAATTGATCGGCGCACCGTTTGAAAGTCCCGCGCGAAACTGCATCGCAAAGCCTTCAATGCGGTCGGAAAGAACCGGTATGAACGCTCCCGCGTGCGGAAAAATCCATTTGATCTTCGGGAACCGTTCAAAAATATTGTTCATAACCATATTTGTAAAAGTTCTCGTCGTATCAATCAAAAACTCCATTGCCGGAATCGGAAGTTCCTCATTCACATTTTTCGGAATCGACGACGGCTTCACCGGATGAACGGCAACAACCGCCGAAACTTCATTCAGATATGCCATAAGACGATCATATCTTTTATCTCCGAGATACACTCCGGCATAATGGGTTGAAAGGCCGAACCCGTCCGATTTCAACTCTTCAATCGCAAACTTTGCCTCTTCAATCGCCGCTTCTTCGTGAGGAAGGGGAAGCGAAGCAAAAAGACCGAGTTTTTCGGGATTGTTTGAAACCATTTTGCTTCCTTCAATATTAATTTTTCTGACCATTCTTATTTCGGTTTCTTTATCCGCACGGGAGAGATTCGGGGAAGAAACCGAAAGGAACGCAAACGCAATTCCAAGCTTTTCCATGAGCTTCAGCTGCTCTTCAACACTCCAATGCGGAGTCGGAAAAGAATCCGGTTTTTCATCTTCAAATTTTTCAAGATATTCATAATATGTTTCGGAAAGATAATGAGAATGAAAGTCAATTTTTTTATTATACGTCATGCTTTTTCCTCCTCAAAGTCAAACATCTGTTGATTTTTGTGCCACAATAAAGTATAATATCGCAAGTATGATTTTTCAATATTTAATTTTTTTGAATCTGTTCAATTTTGAACAAATATTTAAGAAGGTGTATGATTTTGAAAGAAAGAACCAAAGCGGAATACAGAAGCTCCGTACGCTCAAAAGAACTCATCAAAACTGCTTACTTTGAAACGCTCAAAAAGAAACCGGCCGAAAAAATCACCGTGACGGATATTGTTACCGCGGCAAAAATCAATCGAGGGACTTTTTACGCTCATTACGACAACACATCCGACCTCTCTCGAAAAATCGAAGAAGAATTTTGTTGCGAACTTTATGAAGCGTTAAAAAAGCTTTCGGGCTTTGAAAACAAAACGTCTTTGCTTGAAACACTGGATGAAATCTCCCGCTTTCTTGAAAAAAACGAAGAACAATATAAAGTCATCGCCACAATCGGACGGGCGGACAAACTCATTTTTACCCTTCAAAATCTCTTCATTGAGTATATGGAAAACAACGCCGACATCAGTGAAAACATCCGAAAATCACCGCGTTTCGCAGTCAGAGCAAGATTTTTTGCGGCCGGTGTTGCAAATGTATACATTTCATATTTCAAAGGAGAGCTTGACGTTTCGCTGACATCACTTTCCGAAATATTAAACGAAATGATCATAAATAATTCTTTGATTTTCTGAACTTTGGTACTTTCGCAGAAATTTTCACAGTCCTCTTGACTTTTGACCGAAGGCAGAATATAACAGTATCAGGAAATATTAATCATACGAGGTATGAAAAGAATGGAAAAAGCAATAAAAAAACAAAGTCTTGATATGCTCAACGGCCCGATTTGGAACAAGATTCCCCTCTTTGCCCTTCC
>JAUNFH010000238.1 GCA_030525185.1 Clostridia bacterium | reverse complement strand
AATGATTAAACTTCTCAGAGCCGATTTTTCAAGGCTTTTCAAAAGCAAAGTGTTTTATCTTTTTACGGCGGGTATTTTTGTCCTTTCCGCCTATCGCGCATTTTCAAATTACAGTGCGCTTTCTCAGGCAAAAGGGCAGGAAAGCATAACGGTTTATCCGCTTGAGATGATGCCGGTTATTGTTTTTTTGATTGCGGTTTCAACAACATTTTTCGTCGGAACGAATTTCAGCAGCAACACAATCAGAAACAAACTTTTCTGCGGCTGTTCAAAAACGCAGATTTATCTTTCAAACAGCATAGTTTCGCTTTTTGTTTCGCTGGTGTTTTCCGCCGCTTATTCTTTGAGCGGGATCGGCGTTATAAAAGCCGGCGTTTTTCCGGCAGGTATTTACTTTTCCGTGGTTTCGCTCGGCGTTGTTTCTGCGGTTGTTTTCAGCTGTATTTCAACGTTTTTTTCTTTTGTTGTAAGAGGACGTGCCGTTCCGACGGTGGTTCTTATTGCACTGTTTACCGGAATGTTTGCGTTGACATCGACAATCGGTTCGGTTCTCGGCGAACCGGAATATGCTTTGACCGTTGACAAAATCAACGGAGTGCCGTATGACCAAGTTTCGGTCATTCCGTCCGACGCGGAAATAACATATAAAAAAGAACCTAATTTGCAATACTGCACAGGCACAAAGAGAAAGGTTCTTGAAACGATCAGCGATATACTTCCGTCGTCACACATATCTGTTCTTTCAAATATATCCGTTTCATCGGACAAAGACGGAGTTTGGTTTACGCCTCATTACAGCAGCGATGTTGAATTAAAAAAGGCTTCGGATGTCTATAAATATATCAATGCTTTTTACAGTCTCGGCTTTTCGGTGTTTATCACTGCGGCAGGTGTGCTGATTTTCAAAAAAGAACAACTTTCATAAAACAATGACGAATGAGGGTGAACCATTATGAATCCTTGGCTGATATTTCTGTCGGCAGGTTTATTTTTTGCGGTGCTTATACTTTCGGTAAAAATTCTGCTGATGAAAAAATCTGCAAAAGAGATTGAGCGGTCAATGAAAGAAAAGCTTGAAAACGACACCAACACCCTCATTTCGATTTCTTCGTCCGACAAAGACATGAAAGCGCTTGCGTCTTCCCTTAACAGTGAACTTCGTATACTTCGCGAAAAGCGGCAGAAATATGTTTCCGGTGATGCAGAACTGAAAAAAGCGATCACGAATATTTCGCACGATTTGCGAACGCCGCTGACGGCAATTTGCGGTTATCTCGACCTTCTTGAAGAAGAAAACCTTTCCGAAAACGGAAAGCGATATCTTTCCGTTATCGGCGAGAGGACGGAAACAATGCGGCTTTTGACCGAAGAACTTTTCAGATATTCGGTCATCACTTCAAAAGAAGAGCCTTTAAAACCTGAAGAAGTCAGTCTCAACGATGTCCTTGAGCAAAGCCTTGCGGCATTTTACGGCGTTTTTTCCGCTCGCGGCATTACACCGGAAATCAGAATTCCGAATTGTCCTGTTCTTAGAACGCTTGACAAAGCCGCACTGCGAAGAATTTTTGACAACATTTTGAGCAATGCCGCAAAGTACTCCGACGGTGACCTGAAAGTTGAACTTTTTCAAAACGGAACGGTCAGCTTTTCAAATTCGGCAAAAAGACTTGACAAAATAAAAACAGAACGCCTTTTTGACCGCTTTTATACCGTTGAAACCGCAAGTGACTCAACGGGACTGGGACTTTCGATTGCAAAGCTTTTAACGGAAAAAACGGGCGGCACCGTTAGTGCGGATTACCGCGACGGAAGGCTGTTTGTTGCTGTAAAGTTTGCGGCAAAGCCGGAATAAGAATTAAACATATAAAGCGAAAAAGCCGCAGGGAAAATCACTTTTCTGCGGCTTTGATATTATTGAATTATTTGCAGTCGATTGTTGAAACGGAGATTGTCATTTCTTCAAGAACGTCAACAACGATTTTCACCGTGTCGAGCGAGGTAAAAATCGTCACACCGTTTTCGGTTGCACAGCGGCGGATTGCCGTTCCGTCTTCGTTGTGAACTCCCGATGAAACCGCGCGTGTATTGATGACGTAACTGACGAAACCGGAGCGGATAAAATCAAGAATCTCTTCGCTGCCCTCGGAGATTTTTCCGAGCTTATGCGTTCTGATTCCGTTTTTCTTGAGGAAGGCGGCCGTTCCGGCCGTTGCGGCAATGTTGAAGCCCATGTTGTAAAAACGGCGCACCATCGGAAGCGCTT
>JAUNFH010000237.1 GCA_030525185.1 Clostridia bacterium | reverse complement strand
GTCGCTTGCCTGCATCAACAGCGAAAAAATCACCTGTTTCCACGGTGTTCCGACAATGTTCATTGCAATGCTTGAACATCCGGATTTCCAAAAGACAGACTTTTCATATATGAGAACGGGAATCATGGCCGGTTCTCCTTGCCCGATTTCGGTTATGCGTGACGTTGTTGACAAAATGCATATGAGCGAAATCACGATTGTTTACGGCCAGACCGAATCTTCGCCGGGTTGCACAATGAGCAGTACCGACGACCCGCTTGAAGTCCGCGTTTCAACCGTCGGCCGTGCTCTTCCCGAAATCGAATGCAGAATCGTTGATCCGGAAACCGGAGAGGAAATGCCCGTCGGTGAAACCGGAGAATTCGTTGCAAGAGGCTATAATATCATGAAGGGATATTACAAGATGCCGAAGGCAACCGCGGCGGCGATTGATAAGGACGGCTGGCTTCATACCGGCGACCTTGCCTGCAAAACGCCCGAGGGTAACTACAGAATTACCGGCCGACTTAAGGACATGATTATCCGCGGCGGTGAAAATATTTATCCGAAAGAAATCGAAGAGTTCATCTATACCCACGAAAAGGTAAAAGACGTTCAGGTTATCGGCGTTCCGGACGAGAGTCTCGGCGAAGAAATTATGGCCTGCATCATTCTCAAAGACGGTGAAGAAATGACTGCCGACGAGATGAGAAGCTATATCCGTGATCATATGGCGAAGCACAAGGTTCCGAAGTACATCGACTTTGTTGATTCGTTCCCGATGAACGTTGCCGGAAAGATTCTCAAATATAAGATGCGTGAAGACGCAATTGAAAAGTATAACCTTAAAAAGGCAAACTCGATTGAAACTGCGTAACCGGAGGCGAAAAAATGTATCCTATTATTGATTGCCATTGCCACATTTATCCGGATAAGATTGCGGTCAAGGCTTCAAAAAGTACCGGTGACTTTTATGACATGGACATGAACTATGACGGAAAGCTTTCAACGCTCGGCCACCTTGACGAGGTCGGAAACATCAGTCATTCGGTCGTTTTTTCCGTTGCAACAACGCCGAAACAGGTTAAGTCAATCAATGAGTACATCGCTTCGGTTGTTTCCGAAAGCGGCGGAAAAATGACCGGACTCGGAACGCTTCATCCGGACAGCGAGGACATTGCCGGAGACATCCGTCACCTCAAGGAGCTCGGGCTCAAGGGAGTTAAGCTCCATCCGGACATTCAGCGTTTCAAACTTGACGATTACCGTTGCCTTAAAATTTATGAACTTTGCGAAGGAGATCTTCCGGTCCTTGTTCACGCCGGGGACAAGCGCTACGATTACTCAAACCCGAACCGCCTTAAACCGATTCTTGAAATTTTCACCGGGCTTCAGGTGATTGCGGCCCATTTCGGAGGATGGTCAATTTGGGAGGAGGCGAGCAAGGAACTTTGCGGTTATGAGAACCTCATGGTTGATTGCTCTTCGTCTTTCCCGTGGCTCGAAAAGGAAACTTCAAAAAGCATCATTAAAAGATACGGTGCGGATAAAGTTCTTTTCGGAACCGACTATCCGATGTGGGATCCGAAAGGCGAGGTTGATTATTTTCTGAGCCTCGGCCTTTCGGACGAGGAAAACCGAAAGATTCTTTATCAAAACGCTCAGAAACTTTTCGGAATCGAATTATAATTAAAAAGCTCTTCACTTCAAAGTGAAGGGCTTTTTTGTGCGTTTTTTCGGGGTACTGCTTTAGGTGGGTTCTTTAACCGCACTGGTTATCTTTGAATTTACATCTGACCGCTCCCTTTGATTTTGTCCGAATTTTTTGCAACAAGACAATCATTGCAGCATTTTTCTTTGGCTCACTCCTGTGAGGGAGCTGTCGGCTCTGCCGACTGAGGGAGAGAATTTCTACGCTGTGGATTATTTTTTTTGATGATGTTCCTTTAACCGCACGTTTCATCTTTGAGTTTACACCCGACCGCTCCGCTGGGGGTACTTTTGGCTGTCGTCCCAAAAGTACCCAAAAACACTCTTTTCGGTACGCCGCATTTGGAATCCGAATTTCCCTTTTGCGGGGAAAAAGGAAAATATCGGCTTCCGATACGGCTACAACGATTTCGTCTGCTAATCCCACTTTTTAATAACACCAATCCGCTATTATCTTTAAACCACACTCTGTTGTTGATTTCAGTCAGAGAAAACTAAAAAGACCGTTTTTGCTTTCCTTTTCTCCGCGGATTTCTTGCGGTTAATTTAAAAGTTCTGCCTTAATTTTTCATAGTAGGGGAGTCTCGTGAGGA
>JAUNFH010000080.1 GCA_030525185.1 Clostridia bacterium | reverse complement strand
CAGGGGAAAGCGGAGCAGTCGGATGTAGATTCAAAAGAAACCCGTGCGGTTAAAGCACCCATGCAAAGCAGTACCACTCAAAGAAAGAAAACCTCACGGAAAAGGATGTGCTGCCTTTCCGTGAGGAATTTTTATTCGCCTTTGATTTTTTTCCAATACTCCTTTGCGGCCTGCTCGTTTTTGTTTTCGCCGAAGGAGTAATATTTTTTGTTTCTGAGTGCGTCCGGAAGATACTGCTGTTTCACATAATGGTTCGGGAAATCGTGCGGGTAGTTGTAAAACTGACCCTTGTGCCGGTTGTCCTCGCCGTCGTAATGCTTGTTTTGGAGTGTACGCGGAATCGGGCCGGAGTTGCCTTTTCTGATGTCGGCCGCCGCCGCTTCATAAGCAAGGTGCGCCGAATTTGACTTCGGACTGTTGCAAACGAGAACAACCGCGTCCGCAAGCGGGATCCTCGCTTCCGGAAGGCCGACCATGAACGCCGCGTCAACCGCCGCTTTGACAATCGGAATGATCATCGGATAAGCAAGGCCGACGTCCTCGCACGCACAAACCATGAGCCGCCGTGTTGCGGAAGGAAGGTCGCCCGCTTCAAGAAGCCTTGCAAGATAATGAAGCGCCGCATCCGGGTCGGAACCGCGCATCGACTTTTGGAACGCAGAAAGAATGTCATAATGCTCGTCCGCATCCTTGTCATATTTCATTGAGCTTTTTTGAGTGAGTTCTTCCGCACGTTCGGCGGTGATTACGATTTTTCCGTCCTCAGAAAGAGTACTCAAAACGCAGAGCTCCGCTGCGTTCATCGCCTTTCTTACGTCTCCGCCGCAGGAAAAGGCAATCCTTCTGATTGCGCCGTCTTCGGCTTCAATCGGAACGCCCGCGTCCTCTTCAAGGAATTTGAACGCGCGCTCAACCGCCGGAATAATCTCTTCCCCGCTGACGCTTTTGAATTCAAAAACGGTTGAACGGCTGAGGATTGCGTTGTGAATGTAAAAATACGGATTTTCGGTTGTTGAAGCGATGAGCGTGATTGAGCCGCGCTCAATGTAATCAAGAAGCGTTTGTTGCTGCTTTTTGTTAAAATACTGAATTTCGTCAAGATAAAGCAAAATTCCGTTCGGCGCTTCAAAGGTGTCAAGTTTTGCAACGAGTGCTTTTATGTCCGCGGTTGAAGCAACGGTTCCGTTGAGCTTGCAAAATTTTCGGTTCGTCTGAGTTGCAATGATTGAAGCGAGGGTTGTTTTTCCGATTCCCGACGGACCGTAAAAAACAAGGTTCGGAATTTCACCGCTTTCGATTATTCGGCGAAGAGCCTTTCCCGGCGCAAGAAGATGGCGTTGACCGACCATTTCGTCAACACTTTTCGGTCGGAGCCTTTCAGCAAGAGGTGCTTTCATTTTTTCACCGTTCCTTTTAACTGTATGGATAATATTATAGCTTTACATTTTTATCTTTGGTTTCCGAATCGGAAAATTGTTCATCTTTCGGCGGTAAAACTATTTTTTGAAAAAAGCGTGGGATTTTGAAAAAATTTGTGTATAATTAAGTTGAAAACACAAAAAAGGAAAACGAAAGGGAGGGATCGGCTTTGGATGAAAAAACAATAATAAGTCTTTTAAAAGAGAAAGACGAAAAGGGACTTGACGCGTTCCTTTACCGATACGGCCCTCTCATCCGTTACATATCTTCTCCGATTCTTCCCGACGAGAGAGATTCGGAAGAAGCGGTTTCGCAAATCTCGCTCCTCATTTGGAAAAACATTGCTTCTTTCGACAGCGAAAAGGGATCGTTCACTGCGTGGCTGACGACCGTTTCAAGAAACACCGCGCTGAACCTTGCAAGAAAAAACAAAAACGCTCCCCTTTTTCTTGAGGACGAAAACGTTCCTTCCTTTATTACTCCGGAAGAAGAACTTCTCAAAAAGGAGCGCAAAGAATTAATAAAAAAGGCCCTTTCGTTTCTTTCGGAAAAAGACAGAGCATTGTTTTACCGAAAATATTACTATCTTCAGTCAACGGCGCAAATTGCAAGAGAGCTTTCACTTTCCGAACGGGCCGTTGAGGGAAGGCTTTACCGAATCAAAAAGCGGCTTCAAAAAATTTTGGGAGGTGTTCGCCATGAATGAAGAAAAGAATTTTTCTTTGACCGATGATGAACTTCGGAATGTTTTTGAAGGCGGAAATTCCCAAGTTCCGATAAGAATTGCCGAAGAAGTTACGCCATGGAAAAAAGCAATGCAAAACCTTTTGGTCGGCTTCGGAATTTCTGCAACCTCAATAAGTTATTTTCCGCTTGATTTCATTCTTCCCGCAGTCGGTTCGGTTCTTTTGTTCTTCGGTTTTCGTTCGCTGAGAAAGGAGAACCGTGCTTTCGCTTTCGGCTGCGGCATTTCGGTTCTTTTTTTTCTTTATACTTTTGCTTTTTCCGTTTTTGAAGCCTGCTCGGTTTTCGGCGAATTTTCCGAAACCGTTCCGGCAACGGTTTTGGCATACTTTTTCATGTTTCTTCGCCTTGCCGAAATCACGGCCATTGTCAAAGGGGTCGGTTCCGTTCAAAAAAAAGCCGGCTTTGAAGGCAAGAACCAAGGGTGGAAACTCGTTTTTTGGTACGGTGTAATGTGCGCTTTTGCCGTTTTCAATTACACGGGTATTCTGGTCTTCGCTTTAATCGCGGTTTATGTTATTCTGATTGTCCGCCTGTACAAATTTTCTTCTGCGCTTGACGCCGCGGGTTTTTCGATTCGGCCGGCGAAAGTACGCATCGGCAACAAAGCCTTTTCAATTACGACCGCCGTTTTGCTCATTGTTTCAATCGTCACCGCAAATGTCTTTTTCGGTTCGTATCCGATGAAGTTTGGCGTTCGTGCAAACGAAACCGCAAAAAGCGTTGACTCGGTCAAAACAAAACTTGTTTCGCTCGGTTTTCCGAAAAATGTTCTTGACGACCTTTCAAACGAAGAAATCCTTGATTGCAAAAACGCAAAGCAGATACTCCTTGAAAAATCCTCCGAGCCGATTTACGACGGAATTGTTTTCAAGAACGGGAAGGAAACAAACCCGGCCAATGACATTGAATTCACAACCGTTGCCGTTCTTGTTTCCGGAAATATTATTGACAGAGAAACTTACGAGCCGAACGAAAACGGAACCTACGAACGGCAGGAATGGAAAATCATTCATCATTTTCGCCTTCTTCCGACCAAAAAAAGTTCCGAAACCGAATGCATTGAACTGATGCCGACGTATATTTCTTCAAACGTTTGGAGAAAAACGAAAGATGTTACCGGAAAACTCCTTTTTGAAAAAGAAGGCAAAACCTATGTCGGAGATTATTACTCCGTTGAAAAAGGCTTTAAGCAAGAGGATGCTTTTTCAGATCTTTTCGGAGAAACGCAAAGCGAAAAAATTTATGCCGATTTTTCCGTTCCGAAGGGCGGCAAAAACTTCCGCGGTTATCTTTCATACAGCGTTTTCGGAAATCTCGGTGAAGAAATTATTTATTCATACATAACGTTTTACTCGTGCTACTCCTTCCCGACGTATCCGGCAACAACCGCAAAAGAGTATGCCCTCGGAAAAAACAACAACCTTTTCACAATGTTCAGAGAACAGACTCCCCGCGCAATAGGCGGAATCACATACTGAAAACAAAACACACCGTCCGATTTTAACGCCGGACGGTGTGTTTTTTCAGTTGAATGCTTTCTTATTCGTAAAGCGGATATTTCTTGCAAAGGGCATTTACGCCTTTGAGAATTTCGTCCTTGCTGTTTTCAAAATCTTTTGCGGCAAGGGCAATGTAACGTCCGATTTCACGCATATCGTCCTCTTTGAGACCTCTCGTTGTGACGGCCGCCGAACCGAGACGAACGCCGCTTGTTACCGAAGGTTTTTGGGGGTCGTTTGGAACGGAGTTCTTGTTCGTTGTGATGTTCACTGCGTCAAGACGCTCTTCAAGTTCTTTTCCGGTGACACCGAGCGAACGAAGGTCAAGAAGGCAAAGGTGGTTGTCCGTTCCGCCGGAAACGAGGTCAACGCCGTTTTTGAGAAGCTCGTCCGCAAGAGCGGCGCAGTTTTTGACGAGCTGCTTCTGATATTCCTTGAATTCATCCGTGAGTGCTTCGCCGAAGCAGACCGCCTTTGCGGCAATGACGTGCATGAGCGGGCCGCCCTGCGAGCCGGGGAAAACGGCCTTGTTGAGTGCCGGACCGTGTTCGGCTTTTGCAAGGATAAGTCCGCCTCTCGGTCCTCTGAGCGTTTTATGCGTTGTTGTTGTGACAACGTCTGCGTAAGGTACGGGCGAAATATGGAGTCCTGCGGCAACAAGACCGGCAATGTGAGCCATGTCAACGAAGAAGATTGCACCGACTTTTTTTGCAATCTCTCCGATGCGCTTGAAGTCGATTTCTCTCGGATATGCCGAAGCGCCGGCAACGATCATTTTCGGTTTGCAGTCGAGGGCGATTTTTTCAAGCTCGTCATAGTCGATATAGCCGTTTTCGTCAACACCGTAAGAGAAGAAATTATAAAGCTTTCCGCTGTTGTTGACCTTTGAACCGTGAGTGAGGTGGCCGCCGTCGGCAAGGCTCATTCCGAGAACGGTGTCGCCCGGTTTGAGGAAAGCCGAGTAAACGGCAAAGTTTGCCTGCGAACCTGAGTGCGGCTGAACGTTTGCATATTCGGCGGAGAAAAGTTCCTTCGCTCTTTCGATTGCAATGTTTTCAACGATGTCAACGCATTCGCATCCGCCGTAATATCTTCTTGAAGGGTACCCCTCGGCATATTTGTTTGTGAGAACACTGCCCATGGCCGCCATGACAGCCGGAGAAACAATGTTTTCCGAAGCAATCAGTTCAAGCTTTTCACGCTGTCTTTTGAGTTCAAGAGCCATTGCGTCGGCAACGGCGGGGTCGGTCTCTTTGATGAGTGAGATGCTGTCGAGTAAGTTCTGATACATTTTGAAACCTCCAAGAATTATTATATCTTTAAGCCTTTTGAAAAGCTTAATTTCTTTTTGAGTCTTTTGCTTTATAAAACACAATTACGGTGGCGCCCGAAAGGAACGCCGCCGTAAAGACTTATTCTGCTTATTTAATTACGTCCGTGCCCATGTATTCGCGAAGGACCTCCGGAACGGTTACGCTTCCGTCGGCATTCTGATAATTTTCAAGAATTGCCGCAACGGTTCTTCCGATTGCAACGCCCGAACCGTTGAGCGTGTGAACAAGCTTCGCCTTGCTCTTTGCGTCCTCTTTATAGCGGATTGACGCACGGCGGGCCTGGAAATCTTCAAAGTTTGAGCAGGAAGAAATTTCAACATATCTTCCGTAAGACGGCATCCAAACTTCAATGTCGTATGTCTTTGCGGAGGAGAAACCGATGTCTCCGGTGCTGAGCGCAACAACTCTGTAAGGAAGACCGAGGAGCTGAAGAACCCTTTCGGCGTCGTTCGTGAGCTTTTCAAGCTCGGCATAGCTTTCTTCGGGTTTTACGAATTTAACAAGCTCAACTTTGTTGAACTGGTGCTGTCTGATGAGACCTCTTGTGTCACGACCCGCGGAACCGGCTTCGGCTCTGAAGCAGGCGGAATACGCGCAGTATTTGATCGGAAGCTTACTGCCGTCGAGAATTTCGTCGCGGTGCATATTGGTTACGGGAACTTCGGCGGTCGGAATGAGGAAATAATCGTTCGTGAGTTTGAAAGCGTCGTCCTCAAATTTCGGAAGCTGGCCCGTTCCGGTCATTGAAGCGCGGTTAACCATGAACGGCGGGAAAATTTCGGTATAGCCGTTTGCGGTATGAGTGTTGAGGAAGAAGTTGATGATTGAGCGCTCAAGTCTTGCGCCGAGACCCTTGTAAAAATGGAAACGCGCACCGGTAACCTTTGCGGCGGTTTCCGGGTCAAGAATTCCGAGTCTTGCGCCGATGTCCCAATGGGCTTCTGCTTCAAAGTCAAATTTTCTCGGTTCGCCCCAACGGCGGATTTCAACGTTTTCGCTGTCGTCCTTTCCGATGGGAGTTGTTTCGTTCGGAATGTTCGGGAACTCATACATTGCGCTCTTCTGCTTGTTTTCAAGGGCGGTGAGTTCATCGTCGTCGGACTTGATTGCGTCTTTGACTGCGTTCATTTCGGCCATGAGTTCGCTTGTATCTTTGCCCTCTTTTTTGAGCTGAGGGATCATTTTTCCTGCGGCATTCTGGCGCGCCTTGAGCTGATCTCTCTTTGCGGAAAGTTCGCGGCGGCGGGCGTCAATTTCAAGAATTTCGTCAACAAGAGCGTCCATGTCCTTGTTTCTTGTTTTCATTGCCTTTTTGACAAGATCAGGATTCTCTCTGATAAGTTTAATGTCAAGCATAGTTCAAGTCTCCTTTGCGCTTGATTATCCTATTATTCTGTAAGTATATCACATTACTTTCTGTTTTTAAAGGGGTCAGAGAAAATTTATTAAAAATCGGCAAAAGGAAGGAAAAACGAACTCGCTTTTCCCCGTTTTCTCTGCATATTTGACGAAGAAAGAAAAGAATTCGATTTGACTTTTCTTCGGTTCGGTGATATACTTGTGTTAGCGTATTAGAGTGTCACCTTAGGAAAGTGAGGATTTGAATATGGGAAAGCTTCAAAACGAAGAAATCGACAATCTCTTTCAAGCGATTCTTTCGCTTGAAAACGTTGATGAGTGCTACCGCTTTTTCGGCGATCTTTGCACGGAAAAGGAAATTATCGACATGTCTCAGCGGTTTGAGGTTGCGTCGCTTCTTCGCCGGAAGATGAATTACGTCGAAATCAGCAAAAAGACCGGTGCGAGCACAACGACGGTCAGCCGCGTCAACAAATGTCTGACTTACGGAAACGACGGATATCTTCTTGCGTTTGAACGGCTCGGAAAATAATTTTTTAAGGAGAAAACGTTTTTATGAATGAGGAGAAAATCATCCCCGGAAACGAAGACGATCTTAAAATCATCGCAAACACCAGAAGGCTCACAAGGGAGTATCTTTTTTCGGATTATCTTGACACGGAAAAAAGGCAGAGCATTCTCAAAGAGCTTTTCGGTTCGGTCGGAGAAAACGTTGTTGTTGACACGCCGATCCACTGCGATTACGGAAAGCACACTTTCATCGGAAACAACGTCATCATCAACATGAATTGCACCTTTGTTGACGACGCAAAAATCACAATCGGAAACAACGTTCTCATCGCCTCAAACGTTCAGTTTTACACGGGTACTCACGACACCGACCCGAAAAAACGAATGAACGAAAATTGGAAGGAAACCGGAAAACAGTGGTTCAACACCCTTTGTGAACCGATAACCGTCAAAGACGGTGCTTGGCTCGGCGGAGGGGTGATTGTTCTTCCGGGCGTCACAATCGGAAAAAACAGCGTCATCGGAGCCGGAAGCGTTGTCACCCGCTCAATTCCGGACAACTGCGTTGCAGTCGGAAACCCGTGCAGACCGATTCGTTTTCTTGACTGAAAAAAATTTTTATTATATATAGAAACACAAAAGCGGTTTTTATTGCAAAATTAAGTTATAGGTGATAAAATTACAAAGTTATTTCCGTAAAAAGGAAAAGAGAAAAAGTTTTATTTTTTAAGGAGGAATTCTTTTGGACGATTTTGAAAAAAAAGACCTTCAAAACTCCGAAAATGAATCCGGTTCGGCCGGGATCCGACCTGAAGAAGAGGAAAAAAGTCCGACTCAGGTTGAAGACGACCTTGTGAAAGAGCTTGAAGGTATTCGTGACCTTCTTCAAAACGAGCTTGATTCGGCGAACGACGAAGCCGAAATCACCGTCCGCCACGAAGAAGTTCTTGACGAAAACGGAGAACTGATTCAGGAACTTGACGAAATCGACGAGGAAAGCGACGACGAAGAAACCGGCGAACCGAAGGAAAGACGCATTTGCGCCTGCTGCGGCGAAAATGAATGCGACGACTCTTTCGGTGAGGATTATCCGTACTGCGCCGAATGCAGAAAGCTCATGACGGCAAGTCCCGTTCACGTCGGCGGAATTCTCATGGCGATTGTCATGATTGTCGTTGCCGGAGCTTCGCTGTTCTTCTGCGCGAAAAACAGCAGCGGATACATGACGCTTATCGACGCCGAAACCGCATATTCGGAAAAGAAGCTCATCGACGCCGCAACGTCATACAATTCTTATCTTCAGTCCGTTTCTTCAAGCGACGACGTTTCGCTCAAAGCGGTCAAGAGCCTCATTGAAATTTTCTCAAGCATGGGATATTACAATGACGCTTCAACTCTCGTCACAACCTACGGCGAAAGCAACCCGTCAATCGGAAAGAACGAAAAATATTCAAAAATTCCCGAAACTTACGCTTCGTTCCTTGCAACTTCTTCGGCAATCAATTCGGCAATCGGCGACGTCATCAATTCAAACGAAAAATTTGATTACGACGAAAAAGCCGCCGAACTTGACAAGCTCCTCAAAGAAGGAAAAGACAAGGAAGGAACCGCATACAGCGAAATTTTCATCGAATATTACAAATACGTTCTCATGAGCGTTGCAAAAGTTGATTCAAGCAAGCAGATTGAACAGCTTCTCAAAGTTATGGAGCTTGACAAGGGCGAAAATCCGTGGATTTATATGCCGAACCTCGTCAGTGTTTATGCAAACGAAGGCGACAGCGAAAACGCCGGCCGTTACTTTGAAGAATGCATGAAAGTCAATATTCAGGAGTCGGATCTTTACATGGTTTATGCCAACGCTTTCCGCTTCGGCGAAAAAGTTGACGCAGACAAGATTCTTGAAATTGCCGACCGCGCAAAGGCAAGCTGGCCGTCAAACGCCGCTCCCGGATATCAGCAGATTTATGCCGTTGCATATCTTCTCAAGGGCGACGGTGAAAACGCAATGAAGGCGATTGAAGAATATGTCGGCCAGGGCAATTACACCGTTTCGGCCTGCAACCTTTATGCGCTTTGCTCGCTTTATGTCAAGGATAACGACGGTTATCAGAAGATGGTTGACCTTTTCAAAAATTCCGGAAGTTCAATCGGAAAAACAATCGTAAAATACAAGAACGGAAAAATGACCCTCGAAGAGGTTCTTACCGATAATGGAGGTGACATCTGATGTCGGCAATTTATGCGATAACAAGATTTATCACTTTTCCCGGCGCTGCCGTCAGAGCAATGTGGGAGCACCTGATTTGTAAAATCTGCGGCGTTCCCGTTGAGGACAACAGAACCTTCCGCTTTGACGAAATGTCGAGCCACATTGAGCATGAGCTTATGCCGAAGGCAACCGGCGCTTTTGCAATCGGTTTTGTTCCGGCGTTTTTGAACGGACTTCTTGCGTTCCTTCTTGCAATCGGTCCGGTTCTCGGCCTTTTCGTTTTTGAAATGAGCGGAACGGTCGGAAGAATCATCAACATTGCCGCTTACTATTTTGCTTTTTCGCTTTATGTCAACAGCTATCCGACGGTTGAGGACGCTCTCAACATGAAGGAAGCGGTTTATAAGCGCGGAAACATTGCACAGAAGATTTTCTACGCTCCGGGCTTTCTCGGTTGCTACGTCGGCGCATACCTTGAAAAATACTGCGTCACGTTCATTCTTGCCGTTGCAATGCTCGTTTTGTTCATCGTAAAATAAAGCAAAAATTACAAACGGAGGACTGCCGTCTGACAGCCTCCGTTTTTTGATTATTTTTTTTCTGAAAGGAAGCTGTTATGGAAAAGAAAAAACTCACACGCAAAGAGCTTGAATATTACGCAAAAATGGCGGCGGAAACCTATATGAACGACCCCGTCCATTCCTTCGCGACAAAAAACGAAAAGCTCAGAAAAAAATTCCTTTATCATTTCATGATTGAACGCCTTTCAACCTCAAACGGCGAAGACTTCATCTATGAGGACAAAGAAAAAAGGGGCCTTTGCGTTTGGCGCGACGCACACAATCCTTACACGATGGTTGATTTTTTGAAGTGTCCGAACTGGGTCGGCCTCGGTTTTTACTGGGTTTCTCTTTTGAAAACGCTCACGGCTTACGCCCATCTTGACGAAAAAGTTTTTGAAAAGAATACTCTCATAATCTCTCCGGTTTTCGTCAGAGCCGACTGCAAGGGACAGGGAATCGGAACGGAACTCATCAAAAAAGGAATTGAAGATCTTGTTCCGCTCGGCTATAAACTCGGCCTTGAAGCGCAGAATCCGAAGAACGTGAAATTTTATGAAAAGCTCGGCTTCAAAACCGTGAAGCATGATTACTGGAAACGGGAAAAAATCGAAAATTGGTATATGGTTTACGAGCCGTAAAAACCAAAGGAGGAGAAGGGAAATGTTTAAAAAATCAGTTTCGGTTATACTCGCAATTGCGATTCTTTTTTCGGTTGCTTCGTTTTCTGCCTTTGCAACGGACGGAAGTACGGCCGAAAACAAAACCTTTTTCGTGAGCGAAAAGCTCAGAAAAACCGTCAATAAAGCGGCCGCCGCACTCGTCGGAACAAAGAACGAAGTTTCCGTCAGCGACGCGCTTTTAAAAGCAGTTCTTGAAAAAGTCGGTTCAAAGGCAACCGAAGCTTCCGTTGAAGAAGCCATGAAAAACTTCGCTGTTCTCGATATCAGTGACTTTCCCGAGGACATTCAAAGAATTGCCGAATCCGCAGAATTCCAAATCAGGAAAGGAAA
>JAUNFH010000079.1 GCA_030525185.1 Clostridia bacterium | reverse complement strand
ATTTTCCTTTTTCTCCCGCAAAAGGGAAATTCGGTTTCCAAATGCGGCGTACCAAAAAGAGTGCTTTTGGGTACTTTTGGGACGACAGCCAAAAGTACCCCCAGCGGAGCGGTCGGATGTAAATTAAAATATGAAACGTGCGGTTAAAGAAACAACCTCAAGAAATACAGCCATAGTGTAGGAAATCTCTCCCTCAGTCGGCAGAGCCGACAGCTCCCTCACAGGAGGGAGCCAAAGAAAAGTTCTGCAATAATTGTCTTGTTGAAGAAAAAATTAAACACAGTCAAAGCAGAATACAGCGTACCTAAAGGCAAATTTTTGGCTACTTTTATGACACGGGCAAAATAAAAAAACACTTCATTTACACATAAAAAAAGCTGCCGCAAAAGCGACAGCTTTAATTATTGATTTAAAACCCAATTACACCATGTTGAGAAGGTGTCTTACAAGGATGAGGAGTCTTGTGAGCCAGTTCATGAATCCGGCAAAGCCCTTATGGCTGTCTGATGAATCATGATCATGGTTTCCGCCGCCGATGTCTTTTCCACAATCGTCGCACTTTCCGTCGCCGTTTGCATCGTTATGACCCTTTGCGGGAACCTTTTCGCCCTTTGAAACAACCTTGCCGCAGTCCTTGCAGACTTCGTCACCTGTGTAACCTTCATCTTCGCATGTTGCGTCTTTCTTTCCGACAACCTCGGTGTTGTGTCCCTTTGCGGGGATAACTTCACCCTTTGAAACGGTTGCACCGCAATCCTTGCAAACTTCGTCGCCGGTGTAACCCGGTTCTTCGCAAGTTGCGTCTTTCTTTCCGACAACTTCGATGTTATGACCCTTTGCGGGGATAACTTCGGTTTCGGTCTTTCCGCACTTTGAGCAGGTTCTTGTCTTTTCACCGGCTTCGGTGCAGGTTGCTTTCTTGGTTTCAACCCATTCGCCCCAAACGTGGTCGCAAAGATCCTGCATATCTTTTCCGCAGCCGTCGCACTTTCCGTCCTTGTCATCATCATGATGGCCGGTTGCCGGGATTTCCTTCGTTTCGGTTGCGCCGCACTTTGAGCAGGTTCTTGTTGCTTCGCCGGCTTCGGTGCAGGTTGCTTTCTTGGTTTCAACCCATTCGCCCCAAACGTGGCCGGTTGCGGGGATAACGTCACCCTTTGCGATTACTTCGCCGCAGTCTTTGCAGACTGTGTCGCCTGTATAGCCGTCCTCGGTGCAGGTTGCGTCCTTTGCGCCGACAACTTCGGTGTTTGCGTGCTTGCATTCAACGGGGATAAACTGGAGAGTCGGGAGCTTGGTGTTCGGATCAATCTTCCAAACGTTGTCAAAATCCCAGCCTGCATCCTTATAGATGCCGTCTTCCTTCATTTCGTCAATGGTCTTTTCGTTGCCTCTCTTGCCTTCTTTTGTTGCCTGAGCGGGGATTGAACCGTTAACGATTTCAGCGTAAAAGCTGTTTTCGGTTGTTCCTTTTTCCTGAGAAGCGGTCATCGGATGAACGTAAACGTCGCTCGTCCATGTGTAAGTTCCCGAATAGCTTGAATCCGACGGGAAAACAAAAGTGCTTCCGTGAGCCGGAATTGTGAACTTTGTTCCGACGGAATAAGCGTTCTTGATGCTGCCTTCGTTCTTGCCACAAAGGCCGCCGACTGAGTTCCAGCCTGCGATGTCAACAAATTCGTTGTCCTGAGAACCGCTGACAAAAACGTCTGAAATTTCGCCGCCGTTGTAACCTGCAATGCCACCGGCTCTGCCGTATGCACATTCACCGTTCCAAACATAAGCCGACTGAGCAGCCCATTTCATACGGTTAACCTGAGCATTGCTTGCAATGCCGCTGTTGGTTGAGTTGATGTCGCCCGACGAAGCGCACTGTGAAACAACGCCGTCATTGTGACCGACGATTCCGCCGACTTCAAGCCAGCCTCTTACGTCTGTGTTGCTGTTGATGCACTGTGAAACGGTACCCTTGTTAAGACCGACAATACCGCCGACCTGATAACCGTCGTTAAGCCAGTATCTGTAAGAAGTCGAATACTTTGCGGTAAATGTTCCGGCAACGATTGAATCGGAAACCGTGCAATTTGAAATTACGCCGTTTTCTTTGTTTACGCCGGAAATTACGCCGCCCTGAGTGCTGACGGTGACTGAAGCGTCCTTAACGGTAACGTTCTTGATTGTTCCGTCATTGATTGCAAAAAGACCCGCGTTGCTTCCGCTCTGCATTTCGATTCCGGAAACGGTTTTTCCGTTGCCGTCGAAAGTACCGGTGAAAGCTGCGTCGCCGCTGTCAAGCCAACCGATTGCCTGTCATTCGCCGTCAACTGCGATGTCGTTAGCGAGGTAATACTTACCTGCAAGGTCGTTTTCAATAGCCTTCAATTCATCGGCGTTTGTAACGGCTGTCCATGTTTCGTCAAAGTCAGCCGCGCTGATGCAGAAAACCATTGCCGAAAGAATCATTGCGACCGAAAGAACGATCGAAAGAACTTTCTTTGATGTTTTCATAATGATCTGCCTCCTAAAAAATTTCGGGCTTCCGCAAAAGAGATCTGCCAAGTATGCAAGAACTGAGTAAACCGATTTTCGGGGCGCCCTTTTGATTCATATATTGTTATATCACCTTGTTCTTAATTTGTCAATAATTTTAACTTGATTTGTAATTAAGTTGTATAAATTTTGTTAAATTGTTGCTTTTCTTTTTCTAAATTGTAATAATTTCTGTTGCTTTTTATTTCTTGCCGGCAAAATTATTAACCTTTATTGCCAAAAATATTCCTTTCTTTAAGACTTTTTTATATTTATTTTTCTTTGTTTGCTTTAATTGACTTTATGCACAAAAATGCAAGAATATACAAATTCTTCGTATATTTTTGCAAGTTTTTAAAATCGGTTTATTCATTGTTTGTTCTTAATTAAAACAGTTAATTATCAAAGATAAAAAAGCTCGTTTTGACACATTTTGCGTAACATCTGTAATCAAACACAATATAAAGTGGCTGCCGCAACTTTCGCCGCGACAGCCGTTGATTTGATTAATAATGTTTTGCGCCGCAGGGGCAGGTGCTTCTGAGCCTGAACAGCTTCCAGAAGAAGCGGCAAATTGCATAAAGAACACGCATTGCCCATGACTGCTTATGGCAGATGCAGGTGCAGTTGTTTGAAGGTTCGTCAACAATATCCGCCTTGCAATCGTCACACTTTCCGTCGCCGTTTTCGTCACGGTGAGGAGTTTTTGAAATTTCTTCCTTCGCAAGGAGAATTCCGCAACGCTGACAGGTCACGATTTTTTCGCCCTTTCTTGAGCAGGTCGGAGCTTTTGTAATTACCCAATCGCCGTAATCATGGCCGAGGGCGCGAACAATTTCTCCCTTCTTTTCAAGTCCGCAGGCGGTGCATTTATAGGTTGAATAACCGTCGTCAATGCAGGTTGCCGTGCTTTCGGTGATTACAAAGTCATGATCTTTCATCGGAATGACTTCTTCCGAGAAAATGAAACCGCAGCCGGCTTCGCACTTTTTATATCTGTGGCCTTCCTCGGTGCAGGTTGCTTCCTTGTCAACGATCCATTCGCTTTCCTTGTGGCTGAGCTTTCTCAGTTCCTTTTCAACCTTTGTGTTGCAGCCTTCACGCTTGCAATGTCTTTCGGCAAGACCCTTGTTTGAGCAACTTGCTTCAACAACCGTTGTCCAATCGCTCCAATCGTGGCCGAGAGCGGTTCCGGCTTTTTTGATTGTGTCGGTTACGTCACAACGGTCACATTTTGAAGTGAAGCTTTCGATTCCTGTGCAGGTTGCGTTTGAATCGGAAACATAGTTTGAGAAAGTGTGGCCGAGAGCCGAACTCGGAACGGTGCGCTCGTTTTCGACTTTTCCGCAAACGTCGCAGCCGGCCTTTTCAACCGCATCCTCGGTGCAGGTTGCCTGCTTAACGGTGACATACTTTGTGAAAACGTGGTCGTTCGTCTTTTCGATTGCGCTTCCGGCAATTACAATCTCGCCGCAGAAATCGCAGACACAGTCGCCGGTGTAACCTTCGCTGTTGCAGGTTGCGTTTCTTACGGTCGATTTGTCGAGAGAGTAGCTGACGTGGTCAATCTTATCGATGATTTCGCTGCTGTAAACCTTTCCGCAAACCGTGCAGGAAACGACGCGTTTTCCTTCCTCGGTGCAGGTCGGGGCAACATATTCGGTGACGGCAAAATTGTGAGCCGAACCGGGAACGATTGTTCTTGAGCTTTCGTCAACGTTTCCGCAAACGGCACAGACCTTCACTCTTTCTCCGCCGGATTCGCAGTCGTTTTCGGCTCCGCCGGTTGTTACCCACTTGTAATTATGGCCGAGAGGCGCAATTTCGCTTGTTTCCGAAGCCGTACAGTCGGTGCGTTTGCAATGTCTTTCCATTGTTCCGCCGTTTGTGCAATCGGCGTCTTTTCCGGTGAGCTTCCAATCGCTCCAATCGTGGCCGAGAGCGGTTCCTTCGGCGGGAAGGGTTTCGGTTTCGTCGCAGCGGACTTTAACCGTGTTTCCTTCGGCGTCAACGCCGTTGAATTCGCGTTCGCACCTTGCGGTTCTTGTTCCGTCTTCGGTGCAGGTTGCGTCCGAATTATAAGTGTAATCTCTGAACCAATGGCCGAGAGCCGAGCCGACGTCGGGAACGTTTTCCTCGCTGTAGCCGCAACCGTAAACGCAGGAACCGTGCTTTGTTCCGTCCTCGGTGCAGGTTGCGTTTGAGTCCGAAACCCAGAAAACAATGTTGTGGCGAAGAACGGAATCCGGGTCGGGAACGGTTTTCTTTGCGGCGCCGCAAACACGGCAAACCGCGCTCATTGTTCCGGGCTGTTTGCAGGTTGCGTCGTTGTTTGAAACATATTCGTCCTTTTCGGTTTCGGGATCGGGGAAGTCGTGCTTTCCTTTCGTTCCTTCAACGAAGCGAACGTTCTTTTCGCCGCAGCCGTAATCGCACGACGCTTCTTCGATTGCGTCGGAGATGCAGTCGGCTTCTTTGATTACTGTGTAAGTTGTGAACTTATGGGGAATCTTTGTGTTGAGCGCTTCAACGGTAATCTTCTCTCCGCATTCGGCGCAAATTCCGCTTTTTGTTCCGTTCTTTGTGCAGGTTGCGTTGTCATCAAAAACATAGTCAACGGTATGAGCACGTTTTGTTCCGGGAACTTCAACGGTATCCTTTGCTCCGCAACGGGAGCAGGTTCCGGTCTTTGTTTCGTTCTTTGTGCAGGTTTGGTCATTGTTGTAAACATATCCGATGAAGTTGTGGCCGAGAGCGGAACCGGTTTCGGTTCTTGTTTCTTTATAGCCGCATTCTTCAAAGCGGACGCATTTGCTGCTTTCGGTTCCGTCCTTTGTGCAGGTTGCGTTGTTGTCGGATTCAAAGCCGTCCGCCGGGCAGTCATGGCCGAGAGGGGAGCTTCCCTCAACGTTTCTGACGTCGTAAGTATTGCAACGTGAGCACTTTGCTCTTTCCTTTTCGGGTTCGGTGCAGGTTGCGTCGAGATATTTTGCGTAGTTCTGATAATCATGGCCGAGAGGAGCAACGTCGGTCTCATTGAATTTGTTTCCGCAAACCGAGCAAAGCTGATATTTCTTTCCGCCCGTTGTGCAGGTAGCCTTCGGCGATTCTGTCCAATCCGAAAGCTTATGTTCGCCGAGAGGAAGTTCTTCGCCGATTTTGACTGTTGAGCCGCAGGACTTGCAAATTTTATAAGTATATCCCTTTACGACGCAGGTTGATTCCTTCGTAAGAAGTTCGCCCGAAAGATCATGTCCGGTCGGAGCAACCGTTTCCTGATAATATCTGTTGTGATACTCACAATTTTCACGGTTACATCTTGCTTTTCTGATTCCGGAAGAAGTGCAGGACGCGGCGGTCACGGTTTCCCATTCGGTCCAATCGTGAGAACCGTAAGGTGCAATGACAATTCCTTCGTCTCCACCGTTTGCGGGATCGGTCTTTTTGCAGTTTGAGCAGATATACTTTTTGAGACCGGAAGTTTCGCAACCTCTTTCGGTAACAATCGTTTCAACGTAGTTGTGACCCGTTGCCTTGATTGCCTCGGTCTTTGTTTCATGGCAGTCGGTGCAGGAGTAAACGCCTTCGCCGTCCTCTTCGCAGGTTGCGGCTTTTGAAACATAGCTGAGAGTCCAATTATGACCCTTTGCGCTTTCGCCCTTTTCAAACTTTGTGAAACCGCAGGCCGAGCATTTATAGCAAACCTTCCCGTCCTCGGTGCAGGTTGCGGCCTTGTCGCCGACGGTGTTTCGTTCAAAGGTGTGGGCAACCGTTTCAAAAACGGGTTTAACCTCAAGGTCGCTCTTTACGGACGAAAATTCGGTGTCCCAATTTTTGAAAACGTAATGATTCGTTTCGTCCGCCTCCTTCTGCGGAGCGTCGGGTGCGGTTGCGGAAGCGTTGTAATTCACCTGCTGAGAGGAAATTACGTTTCCTTCGCTGTCATAGAAATTGACGTTGTATTTGTTGATGTCCCACTGTGCGTAATAGGTTGCGTCATGGGATATTACGGAATTGTCTTCAATCTTTGTTCCGTAAGAAGACATTGTGTAAAAACCTTTGAAAGAATATCCTTCGCGGGTTGCAACGGGGGGATAAGCCGTGTTTCCGTTAATTTTTTTGTTGATTTCCGCATTGAGAGCCGAACCGTAATAAATCTGATAATCCGTTTTTGAAAGCGAACCGTCGTTCGGATCAAGCGTAATGTTTTCCTTCTGGTTTTCGATTTTGAATGTTTTTGAGCCGATTCCGATTTGACTTGTGTTTGCGTCGGAAACGTCAATTTTAAGCCTGCCGTAAAAATAATCGGTGTTTTCGACTTTTGCGTCTTCCGAAACGGAAACGGTGAAGTCTGCCACATTTTGTTTTGAAACCGAAAGGCCGGTGTTTGAAATTGTTGAAATGCTTCCGCTTTGAAGAGTTTTTTCAAGAGTTGCGGAGTAATTTGTTCCCATAACGACGCCGTACTGGTCCTTTGCAACAACCGAACCGAAAACGGTATTTGTTCCGGTTCTTGAAACGAAGGTATCCGCGGGAGAAGCTTTCCAATCAAAGGTTTTTGCATATGGGAAACCGGTATTGTCAAAGGTTACAAAATCTCCTTCTCCGCTCCATGTTCCGGTTCCCATGTTTCCTTTGTTGAAACTGCCTTTGACAACGCCTTGCGCCGTCTGATAATTTCCGATTGCAAAGCCGACTTTTACGTCTGTTACGGTATAGATGACCGTCTTCGTTCTGTCCATATTTGAATAGACGGTTTTTATTGAAGTGGGATAACCGTCAATTACATAATCGAAAACTTTGTCTCCGGCCGAATTGAACGTGCTTCTGTTAATCGGAACGTCAACCGTTGTGCTTTCTCCGGTTCCGTTTGTCTTATTATATGTAATTCTGTAATACGCCTTGTGTGCACTGTTGTCCCAATAATTTCCCGGAACATTGTATGTAATTCTCAAATAATAAAGTCCGCTGTCAAAATTGCCGTAAGTTTTTGAAGCAAAACTATCGCTGTAAACAAGCTTTGTCGAAGCCGGTTCAATGTAGATATCCGACCATGTTTTTGTGCTGTTTCCGTTGAAGGACTTCGGATTGATGAGCATGAGGCAAAGAGTGTCTCTGTTCTTTTCCTTTGCTTCCTTCACGGCGGAGGAAACGTCAATCGTTACGGTTTTCTTTGAAGAACTTGTTGAAAGTTCGCTTGTTTTAATGCTGCCGAGCGCCGAAGCACCGCTGATTTTGAAATAGCTTTTTGCATTCGTTGCGCTTATGGTCGAGTAAGTTGCAAAACTTTTGAAAATATCGCTGAAATTGCTGTCCGTCTGATATGCGCTCGACGCTGCCGATGGAGCCAGACTCGGGTCAATGCTGTATACTTCCGCCGAGGAATCGTTGTTGACGTCGTTTGCGCGCCATGCGCTTGTTGAAAGGCTGACGGTTGCATTATCGGGAATACCCGAAATCGGGAACTTCAAAAAAGCTGCCGACGTGTTTTCGGAAGAACCGTCGCTGCAAATTGTAATCTGATTTGCGTTTCCTCTCGACGAACCCGAACAAAGGGCATAAGAAGCCGATTTTGCAACTTCCGACGAACCTTCTGCGGTATAAGTAATGTTTGCTGTGTTATAGTAAACATTGATATCGGACCAAACCGGATTGCCCTTGTATGACTTGGGATTGATGAAAGCAAGGCAGAGTTTATCCTGGCCGGCTTTTTTTGCGTTATTGATCGCTTCGCTGATATTAAAAGAATAATTTACTGTTTTTCCGTCATGCATATCGCTCGTTTTCATTACTGCCAACGCAGGTTTATTCAAAATTCCGAGCGAATTTTTTGCATTGCTGGCGTTTGCATATTTATCCGAGCTGAGACCGTCTCCGAACAAAGAATTGAACTTCGTTTTGTCCGCACCGCTCACATTCGGTCTTTTATTCGGATTGACGGAAAAGATTTCAAGAAACGCTTCGGTATTGTAATTGTCATTATTTCCGGTGTTCTTTCCCGAAACATTGAGCTTTGCTTCAACGGTTCCGCTTATACCGGAAATGTCAAAATCAATGAAGCCGACGGACATTGAATCCATGCTTCCGTCGTTGCAGACAGTGAACGTTCCTTCACTCGTGTTGACTCGTCCGCCGTTGCTTGAAATGATTGCCCAACCGTTTTGGTTAAGCGTTCCTCCGGCAGCGGCAACATTAACGGCCGCAAACGGAACCGCAGTCAGAACCATCAATGCGGCAAGAAGCAACGAGAGAGTTTTCTTTCCGAAATGCTTTTTCATTTTAGTACCTCCGTTTGAGTTTTTTTGCATAAAGGTATACAAATAGATTTTAACATATATTTCAAATTATTAGCAATTATTAAAAGCAACAAAAACTCAGGCCGACTTATGGATAATATGCATAATATCTTTCTCTGCCGAAAAAAGTTTTCAGACTTTTGTTGAATTTTTATAGAGATTTTTTCCGCATACACAAAAAATTCCCGCGGAAATGTTGAAATCAACAAATGTTGCTTTGTTTTTTCTCCTAATTTGTCAATTGAATAAACCAAACGAAAAATTTATAATATAGATACCGTTAATAATCTTACCTTTGGAGGGAAAAAATGAAAATTTTATTTTTGATTTTGTTCATTGCGGTGAGCGTTGTTCACCTGGCTGCAAGTTTCGTCAGCAACAAAAAACTCAGAGCGGCCACGAAAGGATTCATTCTTCTTTTCCTTTTGCTTTATTACCTTTTTGCCGCCGAAACGAAAAACGGCGTTCTCATTGCCGCAATCGCAACGAGTTGGCTCGGAGACGTTCTTCTCATTCCGCCGGGAAACGGCTGGTTCGCCGCGGGCGGAATCAGCTTCATGATTTCGCATTTCTGCTTCATCGCCGTCTACGTTTTGAAAGTCAGCTTTTCGCTCGTAAATCCCGTTTTTACCGTTTTTGCCGGCCTCGTTTATGTTCTTCTGATTGCGCTCGTTTTCAAAGCGCTCAAACCGACAACGCCGAAAAAACTTTACGGCGGAATGATTTTTTATCTTTCCTGCAATGCCGCAATGAACCTTTTTGCGTTCATGCTCCTTCTTTCAAATCCGTGCCTTGCAACGGCGCTCACATATGTCGGCGCGGTCTTCTTCTTTGCTTCGGACTCACTTTTGTTCCTGACGAAGTTTTACAAAAAACCGATGTGGAGGGATCACTTTCCGGTTATGATTACATATATCATTGCCGAATTTTTAATCACTCAGGGCATCATGATGCTCGGATAACAATTTTTTCATAGGAGGAGAGAATATGAAATACATTTTCATCGTCAACCCGAAAGCCGGCGCAGGCGAAAACGAAAAAACCGTCCGTGCGGCAATTGAAAATCTTCCTCAAAAGGAAAACTGCGAAATTTATCTCACAAAAGCCCAAGGCGACGCAATGAACTTCGTCAGCGAAAGAAGCGAAAACGAAAAGGACGAAAGAATTGTTTTCGTTGCCTGCGGCGGAGACGGAACAATCAACGAAGTCATGAACGGCGCGGCCGGCCATGAAAACGCCGCCGTGACCTGCTTTCCGTGCGGAAGCGGAAACGATTTTGTGAAGTGCTTTGAAAACAAAAACGGTTTTCTTGACCTTTCGTCGCTTCTTGAAAAGGATTGGAAAAAAATTGACCTTCTCAAAGTCGGAAACCGGTTCAGCGCAAACGTCACAAACTTCGGATTCGACACGACCGTTGCAATCACAATCAACAAAGAACGTGAAAAAACCGGCCACGGAAACAAAAACGCATACACAAAGGGAATCGTCACCGCTCTCATCAAAAGCATGAAAAACGAATGCACGGTTATTGCCGACGGCGAAACGCTCAATCCGGACGGAAAGCTCCTTCTTTGCACCGCCGCAAACGGCCAATACGTCGGCGGTTCATTCAGGTGTGCGCCGAGGGCAAAACTTGACGACGGACTGATGGAAGTCTGTCTCATCAAACCGATTTCCCGCCTTCGCTTTGTGAAAATTCTCAAGCCGTACACGGCAGGGGAGCACATTGACAACGACGAAATGAAGGATATCGTTGTCTATCGTCAAGCGAAAAAAGTTGAGGTTATTGCAAAACCCGGCTTTGCTTATTCGCTCGACGGAGAAATAATCCAC
>JAUNFH010000236.1 GCA_030525185.1 Clostridia bacterium | reverse complement strand
CAAACAGCAGACTCGACGGTAAACTTCCGAACGTTTTTCTTTGCGACGAAGTCGGGGGACTGCCGAACTCTTACGCTTTTGAAGCAATGCGTTCGGGTCAATTGACAATCAAAAACAAGCTCGGATTTTTGATTTCGACGAAATACCCGAGCATATATAACCCAATGGAAGACGAGGTTGAAATTGCGAAAAAGATACTCGACGGAAACTTTGAAGACGAGGAAACTTTTGCTCTTTTGTTTGAGCCTGACGACACAAAAGACTGGATAAACAATGACGATGTTCTTTTTCACGCGAACCCACTTGCAGCGAGTGTTCCGGAAATTCTTCAAGACCTTTTGAAGAAGCGAAAGAGAGCGATAAACAGCCCGGCGGCAAGAGAAAACTTTCTTACAAAACATTGCAACATCATTTATCAGGGACAGGGAACGGAGCATTTTGTTCCGATTGAAGTTGTTAAAGAAAACGAAAGAGAAACAATCGACTTTTCAGGAATGGTTGTTTATGTCGGTGTTGACCTTGCGATGACGAACGACAACTGTTCGGTTTCGATTGTTGCGGTCGACGACGAAAACAGGCTTTTGATTGATTCTTACTGCTTTATTCCTGAGGGCAGAATCGACGAAAAGAATGCTTTTGAAAAAATTGATTACAGAGAATTTATGAGGGCGGGAAAATGCATTGCCTGCGGCGACCTTACGGTTGATTACGCAGTTATTGAAAATTTTGTTTTTGATATTCCGAAAAAATTCGATTGTGAAATTCAGGCAATCGGTTACGACAGGTTCAACGCACTTTCTTCAGCGCAGAAATGGGACCACGAGTTCACGACGGTTCAGGTTCGGCAGCATTCGGACACGCTGCACATGCCGACGAAGCTTTTGAAAGAAAAACTTTTTGACAAAGCTTGCCGCATTGGAAAGAACAAACTTTTTGAACTGAATTTTGAAAATGCACGGATGACATATGACACAAACATGAACCAATACATCAACAAAAAGCGCTCGAACGGCAAGGTTGACATGGTTATGGCGACGATCGACGCACTTTATCTTGCACAGCAGGACATTATTTTTGACGACGGATTTGTTGTTCAGGTCATTTGACGGAAAGGAGTTTTATTTTTGGGATTTTTTGATTCGCTGAGAAGCTTTTTCGGCTTTGAAACCCGAGCAGAGCCGAGCGGAGAAGAGAGCGAAGTTATTGTTGAAACGGCGGAAAGTCCGCTGCTTACGGCAGTCATCGGAAGCACGGTGGTTACGCGAAGCACGGTTCTTGAAATTCCGACAGTTAAGGCGGCATTGGGACTTATCAAAGGGGCGTTCAGAGAAACGCCGATTAAGCTTTATGAAAAAGGTGCAGACGGAAGAATCAACGAAGTTGAGGGCGACAAAAGAGTATTCCTTTTGAACGACGAGCCGGGTGACACACTTTCGGCAACGCAGTTTTGGGACGCAATGATTGACGATTATTTTCTTTCCGGCGGTGGGTATGCATATATAAGCTGGCGAGGAAACGAGATTGAAAGCATTCATTTTGTTGAAAACTTCAATATTTCTATTCTTCAAAACGACGACCCGATATTCAAAAGCTATGATATTCTTGTTCAAAGCAAGAAATACAAGCCTTATCAATTTTTAAAAATTTTGCGCGACACAAAGGACGGCGCGACGGGAACGGGAATTGTTCACGAAAACAAAATGCTTTTGAGCACGGCGTTCCACACGATGAAATTTGAAAAGAACCTTGTTTCCACCGGCGGAAACAAGAAAGGCTTTATTACGGCGACAAAGCACATTGCCAAAGAAGCGATTGAAGCACTTAAAAAAGCATGGAAACGGCTTTACTCTTCAAGCGACGAGAACATTGTTATTTTGAATGACGGACTGACATTCAAAGAATGCAGCAACACAAGCGTTGAAATGCAGCTGAACGAAAGCAAACAGACAAACGCGGCGGAAATTGCAAAACTTTTCAACATTCCGCTCGGTATGCTTTCCGGCACGGGAACGAGCACGGCAAGCGAGGACGACAAGAAAAAGTTTCTTGATTATTGCGTTTTGCCGTTTTTCAAAACAGTTACCAATGCCCTAAACCGCGACCTTCTTCTTGAAAGCGAGAAAGGAAAGCGATTTTTTGACTTTGACACAAAGGACATTCAAAAAGGCTCGCTTCTTGAAAGATTTCAGGCATATCAAATTGCGATTAAAACGAACGTTATGTGCGTTGATGAATGCAGAAAGGTTGAAAATCTTCCGCCGATCGGGCAGAACTTCATTAACCTCGGCTTGGGTTCGGTTATGTATAACCCGGA
>JAUNFH010000235.1 GCA_030525185.1 Clostridia bacterium | reverse complement strand
ACTCGACTTAATTTCATTGTACTTTAATACTACGATGGGATAGCTTATACTTTTGAAACGGTTTTTCGTTTTCAAAAGCCGAGCTTAATTATACTGTTTATACAAGAGGTGTTTTTATGTCACGAGTATTCAATTTTTCGGCCGGTCCTTCAATGATGCCGGAGGCTGTTCTCAAAAAGGCAGCGGAGCAGATGCTTGATTATGAAGGCTGCGGACAGTCGGTTATGGAAATGTCGCATCGTTCAAAAGTTTATCAGTCAATAATTGACGGGGCCGAATCTCTTCTTCGCGAAGTGATGAACATTCCGGACAATTATAAAGTCCTCTTTCTCCAGGGCGGCGGCTCTTCTCAGTTTTCAATGGTTCCGCTTAATCTTATGACTAAAAGCGGAAAAGCTGATTATATCATCACCGGTCAATGGGCGAAAAAGGCTTTTCAGGAAGGTTCGCGTTACGGAAAAGCAAGAGCGGTCGCTTCATCTGCCGATAAGACTTTTTCTTATATTCCCAAAACCGACAAGTCAATGTTTGACCCTGATGCGGATTATGTTTATATTTGCATGAACAACACGATTTACGGAACGGTTTATCACACTCTTCCGGAGACCGGTTCGGTTCCCCTCGTTGCGGACATTTCATCCTGCATTCTTTCCGAACCGATTGACGTTTCAAAATTCGGCCTTCTTTTCGCCGGCGCTCAGAAGAACATGGGTCCCGCGGGCGTTACGGTTGTAATCATCCGAGAAGACCTTATCGGTGAACCGATGGATATCACTCCGACAATGTTCAAATACAAAATTCATGCGGAAAACAAATCGCTTTACAACACACCGCCGTGCTACGGAATCTACATTATAAAGCTTATGCTCGAATGGATCAAAAACGACATCGGCGGACTTGAAAACATGAAAAAGCTCAATGAAAAGAAGGCGAACCTCATTTATGACGTCCTTGATTCGTCGAATCTTTTCAAGGGTACCGTTGTTAAGGAAGACCGTTCGCTCATGAACATTCCGTTCGTTACCGGAAACGATGAGCTTGACGCCCTTTTCGTAAAAGAGGCGGCTGAAAACGGCTTTGTCAACATTAAGGGTCACCGCACCGTCGGCGGAATGAGAGCTTCCGTATACAACGGAATGCCGCTTGAAGGCGTTGAAAAACTCGTTGCCTTCATGAAAAAATTTGAGGAGGAACATTCATGAGCAAAAAAATTCTTACCCTCAACAAAATTTCAAAAGTCGGCCTTTCCCATCTTGAAAAGAAAGGCTATGAATGTTCGGACAGCGTAAGCGAGCCGGATGCGGTTCTTGTCCGCTCGGCAAGTATGCACGAAAACCCGATACCCTCTTCGGTTAAAGCGATCGCAAGAGCGGGAGCCGGAGTCAATAACATTCCCGTTGACCTTTGCAGCGAAAAGGGGATCGTTGTTTTCAACACGCCCGGCGCAAATTCAAACGCAGTCAAAGAGCTTGTTCTTGCAGGTCTCCTTCTTTCTTCAAGAAAAATCGTTGATGCAATCGACTGGGTGAAAACGGTCAAAGACGAGCCGGAACTTTCAAAGCTCGTTGAAAAAGGAAAAGGACAGTTTGCGGGCCCGGAACTTCAGGGAAAAACCCTCGGCGTAATCGGCCTCGGAGCAATCGGCGTTCTTGTTGCGAATGCAGCTCAAAGGCTCGGAATGAATGTTCTCGGCTATGACCCGTTCCTTTCGGTTGAGTCTGCGTGGCACCTTTCCCGTTCAATCACTCACGCCGAAAGCCTTAAAGAAATTTTTGCTTCCTGCGATTATATTACGGTTCACGTTCCTCTTCTTGACTCAACGAAGGGTATGATCAACAAAGAGTCGCTTTCCGCCATGAAAGACGGCGTAAGAATCATGAATTTTTCGCGCGGCGGGCTTGTTAACGATAACGACATGGTTGAAGCTCTCGAAAGCGGAAAAGTTGCGTCATATGTTACCGACTTCCCGTCGGCAAAAATCATCGGTGCGAAAAACGCAATCGCAATTCCTCACCTCGGCGCTTCAACGCCGGAATCGGAGGAAAACTGTGCCGTTTGCGCCGCAGACGAACTTTCAGACTTCCTTGAAAACGGAAACATCAGAAATTCCGTCAATTTTCCCAACGTTTCAACTCCGCGTGAAACCGACTGCCGCCTTTGCATCATCCACAAAAACATTCCGAATATGATTGCAAACATTTCCACTGCCGTATCGGGTGAAGGCTTCAACATTGAGAACCTTCTCAACAAGGCGAAAAAGGATATGGCGTATACGATCGTTGACATCACGCTCGGCGAAAAGAACGTTGATTTTG
>JAUNFH010000234.1 GCA_030525185.1 Clostridia bacterium | reverse complement strand
AATGGGCAGCTTCGCGACATTCGGGTTTGCCGGGAAAAAAGTGGGAAAACAGTGGCACTGCAATAATTGTAAAAGTGATTTTTGATATGAAAAAGACCGCCAAACGGCGGTTATTTTTATCTCCAAAATCGTATATCATCATGATGACAGTAGTTGAAATATGACGATACTTGTGATATAATATATCAATAATTTTTAGCATACGGAGACTGAAATGTATAAGCTTATTAAAACAAACGGCAACGCGCGCCGCGGCGAATTTGTAACCGTTCACGGAACGGTTCAAACACCGGCGTTTATGAATGTTGCAACCTGCGGAGCCATCAAAGGCGCACTTTCCACATTCGACCTCAAAGACCTTAAATGCCAGGTTATGCTTTCAAATACCTATCATCTTCATGTTCGTCCGGGTGATGAGCTCGTTCGGGACATGGGCGGACTGCATGAGTTTACCCGTTGGGACGGTCCGATTCTTACCGACAGCGGCGGATTTCAGGTTTTTTCGCTCGCCGGACTTCGCAAAATTACCGAAGAAGGAGTTACCTTTGCTTCGCACGTTGACGGAAGAAGAATTTTCATGGGTCCGGAAGAAAGCATGACTATTCAGTCAAACCTCGGTTCAACAATCGCGATGGCTTTCGATGAATGTGTCGAAAACCCGGCTGAATATAAATATGCAAAACAATCTTGCGAACGCACGGTTCGTTGGCTTGAAAGATGCAAAAAGAAAATGGCCGAATTGAACGCAAAAGAGGGGACAATCAACCCTAATCAGCTCCTTTTCGGTATCAATCAGGGTTGCACCTTTGAAGACCTCAGAATCGAAAACATGAAGCAAATCGCAGCGCTTGACCTTGACGGTTACGCAATCGGCGGACTTGCCGTCGGCGAACCGAAAGAGGATATGTATCGCATAATTTCCGCCGTTCAACCGTATATGCCGAAGGATAAGATTCGTTATCTTATGGGCGTCGGAACTCCCGGAAACATTCTTGAAGCAGTCAGCAGGGGAGTTGACCTTTTTGATTGCGTAATGCCGAGCCGCAACGCACGCCACGGTCACCTTTTTACTCACAAAGGAATTATAAACATTAATAACGCAAAATATGAAAAAGACAGTCTTCCGATTGATCCGGAATGCGATTGCCCGACTTGCAAAAACTTTTCGCGTTCTTATATCAGACATCTTTTCAAGTGCAAAGAAATGCTTGCGATGCGCCTTTGCGTTATGCACAATCTTTATTTTTACAACGATCTTCTTGAAAGAATCCGCGATTCACTCGATAACGATACATTTGAGGAATTCAAAAACGAAAACGTTGATCTTCTTGACACCAGAATATGAATTTTTTCGACTTTTTCTCAGTTTTTGGCTGAAATCTTCAAATATCTCTTGCAAAAGAACGCAATAATCTGTATAATGTTAATATTATATTTTTGGAGGAACAAGAAATGAACTTTATTTTTGCAACAGCAAGCTCAACCGCTGCCGGCGGAAGCAGCCCCACAACGATGATCCTTCTTTTGGTCGGTATGTTTGCGGTTATGTATTTTGTTATGATTCGTCCGCAGAAGAAGAGACAAAAGGAAGAGCAGGAAATGCGTGACGCTGTTGAAATCGGTGACGAAATTACAACAATCGGCGGAATTTGCGGCCGTGTTGTAACCGTTAAAGAAAACCATCTCATCATTGAAACCGGTGCAGACAGAAACAGAATGCAGATTACCCGTTGGGCAATTCAGAGCAATGATACCGCAAACGCAAGACTTGCCGCCGAAAGAGCTGCCGCAAAAGAAGCTGCGGAAAAAGCAAAGGCGGAAAAGAAGGCCGCAAAAGGCAAGGATAAAAAGGAAGACAAATAATTATTTTCTTCCGGTAATATTTCAAAAAACCTCTTCATATTCTTTAGCAAAGGAATATGGGGAGGTCTTTTTTATGGCTTCAAAAAAAGTCAGCAGGCAAAAACAAGCAAAAACCTTGAATCCGACAACGAAAGTTTTTATAAAAACTCAAATCATTTCGGCCGGTCTTTATTCAATCTCTTTTCTTATTGCGAGCGCGGTCGGGCTTTCAATGAATATTTCAAAAAGGTATGCCTTTTATGTTTGCATTTTTGCTTTCGCTTTGTCATCCTTTCTTTGTGCAACATATGCAGGTTATAAAATTCATAAAAACGGAATTTCTGTCGGACTTTTGTTTTGCCTTCCTTTCAATATTATTGTCTTGTTTGCATCAATTGCAACGAATTCATTCAAAATTGATTTAACAGCAGTGATTTCCTTCTTTATTTTAATTGTTTCATCAATGCTCGGCGGGATTT
>JAUNFH010000233.1 GCA_030525185.1 Clostridia bacterium | reverse complement strand
AAAGCTATCGTTCAAAGATGGAGTTCGGCTCAATCAAGCTTGCAAGAGACCTCTTCGACGGAAAGGTCAACGCCGTTGCCTGCATCGGCGAAGGTACCGTAACAATGTCCGGCCTTATCAATATGATCGATAACCTCAACAGAATACTCGACAGAGTTGCACTTTACCTGGCATAAGGAGGGTATAAAGAATGAATATTCCGGTTTATGAAAATCATCAGAAGAGCAGAGAAATGTTCCAGAGGGCAACAAAAATCATCCCCTCCGGAATTTACGGCCACCTCGGCCCTGCGGAAGGTCAGTTCATCCCCGTTTCAAATTGGCCCCTTTTCGCCGAAAAAGCAAAGGGAACCTATATGTGGGACGTTGACGGAAACAAATATATCGACTATATGTGCGCTTACGGTCCGAACGTTCTCGGCTATTGCGACGAAGACGTTGACGCGGCCGCAATGAAGCAGATTGCTCTCGGAAACTGCACAACAACTCCCGAAAAGGTTATGCTCGAATGCGCCGAAGTTCTTGTTGACACAGTCAACACCGCTGACTGGGCATTCTTTGCAAAGAACGGCAACGACGCCACTCAGGGCGCAATCATGTGCGCAAGAGCACATACCCACAGAAAGAAAATCATCATGTTCCGCGGCTATTACCACGGCGTTTCTCCCTGGTGCATGAAGAAGGACTATCCCGGCGTTCTTGAAGAGGATGTTTGCAACAACATCGTTATTCCGTGGAACGACATTCCGGCTCTTGAAAGAGTTATTGAGGAAAACCGCGACCAGATCGCTGCCCTCATCGCTCAGCCGTATGACCACGGAAACTTCTATGACAACTCCTTCCCGGCAGAAGGCTTCTGGAAGAAAGTCAGAGAAATTTGCACAAAGAACGGAATCATCCTCATCATTGACGACGTTCGCGCAGGTTTCCGTCTTGACCTTGCCGGTTCGGACCATTTCTTCGGCTTTGAAGCCGATCTCATCTGCTTCTGCAAGGCTCTTGCAAACGGCTACAATATGTCTGCAATCTGCGGCAAGGAATTCCTCAAGAGCGCAATGAGTTCGCTTTCTTACACCGGTTCTTACTGGCTTTCGGCCGTTCCGTTTGCAGCCTGCATCGCCTGCATCAACAAGATGAAGAAGCTTGACACCCCGAAGATGTTCTTTGAAAAGGGAACAAAGCTCACCGAAGGTCTCAAGCTTGCCGGTAAGGAACACGGTTTTGACCTCGTTGTTTCCGGTGCTCCGGCACTCTTCTATCTCAGAATCGCAAACGACGACAGCATGGTTCTTCATCAGGAATGGATTGCCGAAATGGTTAAACGCGGAATCTTCATGGCCAGCCACCACAACCACTTCATCAATGCCGCTCTTTCGGATAAGGACATCAAGCACACAATCGAAGTCGGCGAAGAATGCTTCAAGGTTGTTGCAAAAAACCATCCGGAACTTTTCTGATTTAATTTTTTTGTAAATCATGAGCCTTCGGTTTTTCCGAAGGCTCTGAAAAGAGAATACACCTTATAAATTCAAACGGAGGAGAAAATTATGCCACTTTCAAAAAGCGAATGGCTTGCCCTCGAAAAGAAAGCTTACGAACTTCGTCAGCTTTGTCTCAACACGACAGCCTGGGCAGGCAGCGGTCATATCGGCGGCGGTATGAGCGTCATGGACCTTCTTACGGTCCTTTATCATAAGTACCTCAACATCAGAGTTGAAGAGCCTCAGTGGGAAGACAGAGACCGCTTCATCCTTTCAAAGGGTCACGCAGCAATCGCTTATGCTCCCGTCCTTTGCGACAAGGGCTTCAACGACCCCGAAATGCTCAAAACTTTCAACCTTTCCGGTTCAAAGATGGGTATGCACCTTGACTCAAACAAAGTTGTCGGCGTTGACGCTTCAACCGGTTCACTCGGCCACGGCGTTTCAATTGCGGCAGGTACCGCTCTCGCAGCAAGAATTCTCGGAAAAGATTATCTTACATATGTTGTTACCGGCGACGGCGAACTCGGCGAAGGCTCAAACTGGGAAGGCTTCATGACCATTAACCATTATCAGCTTTCAAACTGCATCGTTTTCATCGACCGCAACCATTGCATGATTGACGGACCGACAGAAGAAGTTATGAAGCTTGAACCGCTTGCGGACAAGATGGTTGCTTTCGGATTTAATACCGTTACCGTTGACGGAAACAATATCGGCGCTCTTTGCGACGCAATCGATATGGCTGTTGAACGTTCAAAAGAAAAGTGCGCTCCGACCTGCATCATTATGGACACCAAGAAGGGCGCAGGCATCAAGGATATCGCAGGCGACTATCATTGCC
>JAUNFH010000078.1 GCA_030525185.1 Clostridia bacterium | reverse complement strand
TACATTATAAAAAAACAAATTAAATCATTTTTCTCTTCTAAAGTATTGCACATATTTACATTTTGTGATAGAATAGCTGTGCGACACAACTTAATATGAAGCAGACTATAGGGGAAAGTGTTTTTTGTCTAGGTAAAAACACTATCTCTATTTTGGCGTTCTCTTATAGTCTGTCAAAAGTTGTGTCGCAGCAATCGGAGTTATGTGTTTTTCGGTGCGTAGCTTCGGCTGCGCACTTTTTATTTTTAGGAGGAAACAAAATGGCACTTATCAAATGCACTGAGTGCGGAAAAGAAATCTCTGACAGGGCTTCTAATTGCCCAAATTGCGGCTGTCCTGTTGAAGCAGTACCATACGGTACAGTGAGGATCAAAGTATCGGTTTTAAAATCACCGACAGGTTTTAACGGAAACCAAAGTGTTTCAATATTTTCCGGAGGCAAAACACTTTGGGAAGGTTCATCAGGAGAAGTAGCAGAAATATATTTTGAAAAGCCTACAGCAATCACCGTCAAATATCATTTGAGCTTAATGCACTACGGCGGCGAGTGCTCCGGAACAATTGACCCGGCAAAAAGCAAGAAATACAATGTGTCTGCCAGACAGGGTTTCATGTCAACAAAGCTTGTGTTGCAACCCGTAGATGTGTTTGACGCTGACTGATCTTATTGAGGTGAAAACAAATGAAAAAACTCAAATCGTTTTTAATTTTTCTGTTGGTGACCGTAATGTTGGCATCATTGACCGGTTGCGGTAAAAGCCGTAAGATTGCAGAACTGCAAGAAGAAATTTCAAAATACAATACTCAAATAAATGAAAAAGAGGATGAATTGGAAAGATGGCAAAGCATCTATGACAAAGCAAAAGAAGCATATGATCATTCGGCCGGATTTGATAATTATGAAATCCAACAAGAACGAGAAAAAGTAAAAGGATATATGGATGAAGCAAGGAGAGAAGTTGTAAAATTGGAGCGTGATATTGAATTGCTAAAATGCTCTCGAAGAATCAGCCAAAGATCTTTATACGAACTCATGGACTAAACACTTTTTAAAGCGTTATAAATTATTAACTACTTAACATAGAAAACATTTCAAGGAGTGATTTTGGTGAAATGTACTAAATGTGACATTGAATTGCCTGATAATTCAAATATTTGCCCTGAATGCGGAGAAAGAATTGTACCTGAAAATGATGAAACAAAACCAAACAACAAAAACAGAAGAATATCAAAGCCATTGATTATCTCTGTTATTGGTGTTATTTGCCTGTTAATTATAGGAGTCTCTTTATTAATCACACAATCAAACAGCGATAAAATACGCGTTCCTAAATCACTTAATAGCAGCACTTCCGCAATATTGGGTTCTGATGCAAAACTGTTTGACGAATGTTTCAGAGCTTTTGTCGAAGCTTATAACACCCGTGAAGAAGGCGATGGCGGCCTGTTAAACGAAACGGAAGAGTTCGATAATTTAAAGTCTCAATTGAAATATATAGAGTGCGATTCAATCGAGAAAAAAGAAATTATCAAGAAGTTTAAAAATATTTTATTCTTAGTCTGGTTCTCGGATGACATGAAAACCATTAAGTATAGCGTAGATTCGCAGGGCAATTCGTATCCTCTTGAAAAGAAAATAGCAACGCAAGAACAACTTGAACAAACAGAAAAGTACATATACGAAATGATTAATATGTATTACAAATAAGTATTGTAAAATAGAAAGGATGAAAAATCGTGAAAAAAATTCTGGTGTTTCTTGTGATTATTCTTATTTTAGGAATGCTTGGCAGTTGTCTTGGCGATTCATCGTCAACCGCAACAGCAACGTGTGGTTCATGCGGTCGTTCATTTTCCGCGGGAGATATCGGCGGTAATTACAGAAGCATTTCGAGAACAGGAATGTGTAAGAATTGTTACAGCAATTTCAAATGGGCACAAAGTGCGATAGAAGGTTTGAAATAAGATAAGCTTTTCTTTAAATTCATTCAATAGTGCAAAAAACAGGACGTGTAAATCGGATAAACGATTTCACGCCCTTGTTTTATAAACCGGGTTCATTGAGCTTCTTCATCCTTGTCGATTTCAAAGTGTTCAAAAAGGCGATCAATATAATCATACAAATGATGTTCCTCAATAAATTGCGATACACCTATCATGTCACGCACTTTTTCACCGGCATAATCAATAATAGGGCGTCCCAAAAACGCAAGAATACAAAACAGTATTTTAATGGCAAAATACCACTTGCTTTTTTGTATTTTATTATATTCATCCTTGATAGAAAACTTTTTCTTAACCACAATATCAACAAATTCTTTGTTAATATCTTCCTGCGTGATTTCACCATTATAAAAGAACATCTCGGCATCTTTTACAGAAAAATCTCCGGTATTTATGTTGCATAAAAAATCGTGTTTAATAAAAGACTCCGTAATTTCTGAAAAATCTTTTGTCCTTAAATTAGCAATTGCTTCAATTGCAGGTATACTTGATTTAATTCCCTCGATTAAGCCATTCATGTTTACCGCATCAAATGCTTTGGTAGATTCAAACATAGCAACATAGGTAGCCTTTAATTGATCCATTGCCATAGAAATCGGCTTAACAAACTTCTTGTATTCTTCAATCATTGAAGTTGCTTCGATAAAGGCTCTACCGGATGATTTGGCTGCGTTTTGAATATCTTTTGCAAAAGCAAACACGCCCGAAGATTGCATTTTAAGCACTTCGGAAACAATTGATGAATTCTGCTTTTTTATAGCTGTAACAAAATTATTGTTGTTTTGTAATTCTGCAATAATATTATCGATCTTACTCGTTTCTTTTTTCATTTTAACATTCCTTTGTCCTCATACGTGAATAACACATACTTATTAAATAATATTATATCACTATATTGACACAAAGTAAATGGTATTTTGCAAAATAAAGCCTCAAATATTGCTGTTATGGCATTTAAGGCAAGAAGAATGAAATCACATATTCAAAACAAGTATTAGCGGTATTTAGATTTTTCTTGACACTTGAGCTTTTATGTGATATTATGCAGAAAAATAATGTGATTTAATGTTGCTTTTTCTGCTAACGAATTTTATTGGCGCAATGAAATGATGGGACTTATCGGCATGGGCAACAACCCGATGGTTGGTGCAACCGTTGCGTGCGCCGTTGCTGTTGAAGAGGCTATGAAATAAGCCTTAAATAAAAACCTCAGACAAAAATTAACTCCTGCTCCGTTTTGGAGCAGGAGTTTTTTTGTCCGTTCTGATTTGAACATTTTTAAAAAATTTCAGTCATTTTTTGGCGAAGAAGAATCTTTCTTGAGCTTCTGCTTCAGCGTTTCAAAAGCGTGGAGTGTTCCGGCGAGAGGATGGGTGAAAAGAATTCTCGGTCCGGCGTATCGCATGACGGCACGGATTTTTTCTCTCATTTCGGGTTTGTAGCAATGGCACGGGCATTGAGAGCAAAAGTTCTTTTCGTTTCCCCAACGGCAGTGGTCAAGGCGATTGAGCGAATAGTCGCAAAGTGCTTTGCATTCTTCGCAAAGTTTTCCTTTCTTTGTCTTATGCACTCCGTGGCAGTAAATTTTTATCATCTCCGGAAGCATGTCTTTTTCTCTTGTGATTCTGTCCTTCTTCATCTCAGCGTGCCTCCTTTGACCGAGTATGTTCTGTCGGCAATTCTTGTCGTCGATTTTCTGTGAGAGACAAGAATGATACTCTTTCCTTTTCCGAACTCGCGCAACGAACGGAGAATTCTGCCTTCGTTAAGGCTGTCGAGGTTGCTCGTCGGCTCGTCGAGAAGAATCATTCCGGAATTTTTGAGGAAGGCTCTTGCAAGACCGATTCTCTGTTTTTCGCCGTCGGAAAGAAGGTCGCCGAGTTCGCCGACGTTTGTGTCATATCCTTTCGGAAGGGTCATGATGAAGTCATGAATCGAAGCTTTTTTTGCCGCTTCGACAACCTGTTCGTGCGTTGCGCCGAAGTCTGCAATTTTTATGTTCGCTTCAATCGATTCGTTGAAAAGTTGGGTTTCTTGGCTGACAAGGCTTTGATTGTTTCTCAAAGACGAAGTTTTGATTGCTTTGATGTTTTCTCCCGACATTGAAATGCTTCCGGAATCGGCATCCCAAAAGCGCATCATAAGTTTGAGAGCTGTTGATTTTCCCGAACCGCTTTCTCCGGTGATTCCGATGATTTCGTCCGGCTTTGCGTCAATACTGAAGTTTTTGAGAACGGGCGTGTGGCCGTTATATGAAAAGTCAACATTTCGGCATTCCATTTCGCTGAAAATAACTTCTTTTCCGGTTTCGTTTTCTTTGACAACGGGTTCTTCGTCAAGAATCGAAAGAACTCTTTCACCGGCGGCGAGGGTGAAGGTTAAGTTTCCGGCGAGCGAACTGAGCGCAACGACCGGCCCGAAGGAACTCATCATTGCAACGGTTGAAACGATGACCCCGTCCGTACCTATGACGCCTTTGTTCTTGAGCGCAATTCCCAAAACGAGCATCACAAGAGAAAAAACAATGATTGAAATGTCGGTTGCCGCGGAAGAATGGCCTTCAATTTTTTTCAGCTTCATTTGAAGGGTGTTCAGCTTGTCGGTTCGGTCTTCCATTTCTTCAAGTCGTTTTTCGGTGTTTGTGTATCTGATTGACTCAAGAAGGCCGCGCATACTTTCAAGAACAAAACCCGAAAGCGTGCCCGCGTCGGTTCTGTATGTCATTCCGATGTTGCGGTTGAATTTTGAGGAGACGAGCGGAATAATCACACCGACGGTAACATAGCCGAGAAGGGCAACGAGCGAAAGAACGGTGCTGTATCTTCCGATGAAAACGAGCATGACGAGGGAAGTCAAAACCGCGATGCAAATCGGTGAAATTGTGTGAGCGTAAAAGACCTCAAGAAGTTCGATGTCGCTCGTAATCATTGAAACGAGGTCGCCTTTATCCTTCCCTTCAAGCTTCGCCGGGGAGAGTCTTCTGAGCGCTTTGAAAACCCTGTCACGGATTATTGCAAGAAGCTTAAAAGCAATGTAATGGTTGCAGGCTTGTTCGCCGTAATGAAGGAAACCTCTGAGAACGGCAAAAACCGCAAGAAAAACACAACCGCCCTTTACGCCGATTCCGCCGGGAATTCCGGCCGCGGAGAGAAGCGTCAGCGAACCGGAAACGGTAATCTGAATTGCACAGAGAAAACCCGCAACGCCGAGAAAAATCGCAAGGGCCATAAAGCCCGAAAGCGGCTTCACCAAAACGATGAGCCTTTTCATAATTTGAAATCCGCTTTTTTTCCTTTTCATGAGAGAAGCTCCTTTCCGCCGTAATTTTCAAGTTCAAACTGGGATGAATACATTTTGAAGTACTTTCCTTTTTTGTTCATGAGTTCTTCGTGGGTTCCGGACTCGGAAAGGACTCCGTTTTCAAGAAGAAGAATTCTTTTTGCGCGGACAACGTTTTCAAGGCGGTGAGAAATCATGACAACGGCTTTTGTTTTTGAAATTTCATAGATTACGTTCACAATGCTTTCTTCGCTTTCCGCGTCAATGCTTGAGGTGACTTCGTCGAAAACATAAATCGGCGTGTCGTGCAAAAGCGCTCTTGCGAGGGCAAGACGTTGCCTTTGCCCTCCGGAAAGGTTTCCGCCCTGGCTTGAAAGTTCGGTTTCAAGTCCGTTTTGCGAAAGGAAGAAGGCTTTGAGTCTGACTTTTTCGAGCGCGGAAAGCATTTCTTCATCGGTTGCGTCCGGCTTTGAAACAAGAAGGTTTTCGCGAACCGTTCCGGAAAAAACGAAGCTGTTGAAATTGACCGAAGTGATGTTTTTCATGAGCGTTTCTTCCGAAATTTCGCGAAGCTCGGTTCCGCCGATTTTTATGCTTCCGCCGTAGCCGGTTCTTGTTCCGCAGATGAGCGAGGCGATTGTGCTTTTTCCGCAGCCGCTTTCTCCGACAACTCCGATGAGGCCGCTCTTCGGAATTTCAAGGCTGATTTTTGAAATTACGCTTCTATCGCCGTCATATGAGAAGGAAACGTCCGAAAGACTGATTCCGTTTTCAAAGTCAACGTCGGTGAGCGTTCCTTTTTCTTCCTCCGGAATGTCAAGAAGGTTGAAAAGTTTGTCGCTCGCCGCCATTCCGTTCATCGCAACGTGGAAAAACGAACCGAGAAGGCGAAGCGGAAGGAAAAAGTCCGCCGCAAGCATGATGATCAAAAAAGCTTTTTCCGGCGCAAGATTTCCTCTCCAAACTTCATAAACCGAAATGATTACTCCGAGTGCGCTTCCGGCGTAGGCAACAATGTCCATGACGCTGACCGAGTTGAGCTGCATCGTCAGAACTTTCATCGTAATTCTGCGGAATTCCTCGGCTTTTTCGTTCATCTCTTCGTTTTTGCGCTCGTCTGCCCGATATATTTTGAGCGTCGTGAGCCCCTGAATATTTTCAAGAAAAGTGTCGCCGAGGTTGACGTATACACCCCAATATTTGCTCAAAAGCTTTTTTGCGATTTTTTGAACGGCAACGATTGAAATGGGAATCAGCGGAACGCAGACGAGAAGAACAATCGCCGCTTTGAAGTTTACGAAAGAGAGAACCGCAAAAAGAGTGAGCGGAGCAAGAAGCGAAAAGAGAAGCTGGGGAAGATACTTTCCGAAGTAAAGTTCAAGCTGATCGATTCCTTCGACAAAAACCTGAATGACTTCGGACGTTGAAACCTTTTCGTGATAAGACGCACCCATGCGTGTGAGCTTTCTGTACATTTTTTCGCGAAGAACTTTTTTGACCTGAGCCGAAGCTTCAAAAGATGTTCTTGAGGAAAGAAAGGTGCAAACATATCTTACGGCTATTGCCGCCGCAACAACGCCGATATACGGAAGAATTTCCGCCGCGGTGAGTTTTTCTTTGCCGATAACAAGTCCGATTATTGCGGAAAGGGCAAACATCAGTCCGATGTTTGCCGCGAGTTTGAACCATTGCAGAAGAACCGTCAGCGCAATATATTTTTTTGAAGACGGAACCTGCTCAATCAGTCTTTTTTTAATCATATTTTTGCCTCCGTAAGCCGTTTGAGCGCAAGCGACGAATCACCCTGCTCAACGATTTTTCCTTTATCCATAACAATGACGCGGTCGGCAATTGCCGAAGCGCAGCGTCTGTCGTGAGTAACGGTGACAACCGTGCAGCGGTTGTCTTTGTTCATTTTGTTGATAAGATCGGTAATTCTTCCGAGGTTTTCAAAATCCTGACCGACCGTCGGTTCGTCAAGGAACAAAAGCTCCGGTTCGCCGGCGCAGATTGCGGCGATTCCCGCCCGGCGCTTTTGCCCTTCGGAAAGGGACTGCGGGTGGCGCTCTTCAAGACCTTCAAGGCCGAGGGCGGAGATGAGCGCCCTCGCTTTTTCTTCCGACTTTGCTTTGAACGCAACTTCGGAAAGAAGGGTCGGCATGAAAAGCTGATACGCCGGGTTCTGATAAACAAAGCCGACTTTTGAAAACCATTTTGCGTTTCCTTTTTTCTTTTTGTAACCGGGAAGAATGTTTTGAAAAATCGTTCCGTCCGTCAGCGGATTGAGTTTTGCGAGAGTACGCATCAGCGTTGTTTTTCCGCAGCCGTTTTCGCCGAGAAGAACGAGTCTTTCACCTTTGTATATTTCAATGTCGAGTCCGTCGACGATATTTCTTGAGTCGGCGCGGAAAAGAAGTTTTTCGCCTTTCAAAAGAAGGTCGCCGTGTGTGTTTTCCGGAAAGGGGTTTTCAAGAATTTTTTCTTGCATTGCGTCTTCGCCTTCAAAAACTTTTCCGCCTTTAACGGTGAGCGTTCGGTCAACATACGGCTTCACAACGTCAAGTCTGTGTTCGGCAATCACGATTGCATAACCTTTTTTTGCAAGGGAGCGAAGCACACGCAAAAGAAGGTGAGCACCCGCCGGGTCAAGGTTCGCAAGCGGCTCGTCGAGAATGATCGTTTTTTGCTCCATCGCAAGGGTTGAAGCGGTGATGAGCCGTTGCTTTTGACCGCCGGAAAGCGTTTTTGTTTTTGAAAGTGGGTTGAGTTTCATGAGCTTTGTGCTCTCGACTATTCTTCTTTCGATTTCGTCCGGCGGAACGTTGAGGTTTTCGCAGCCGAAGGCAATTTCGTCTTTTATCAAATCATAAACGATTTGCTCATCGGCGTTTTGCATTACGGTTCCGAGCCGTTTTGAACGCTCGCTGACCCTGAGAGAAGTGACGTCTTCTCCGCAAAGTTCAACCGTTCCTTCAAGCTTTCCCTGAACGGAAAACGGAATTGTTCCGTTGATTACGGAAAGAAGTGTGCTTTTTCCTTCGCCCGAGTTTCCGGAAAGAAGAACCGTTTCGCCGAATTTCACCGAAAACGAAACGCCGTCAAGAACCTTTTTTGCTGAACCGGGATAGGAAAAACCGACGTTATCGAGTCTTATCGCGTCCATACAATCACCCCCGAAAAAACCGCCGAAGCGAGAACAAGAATGAGAAAAACGATGTCTCTTTTTTGAAGCCGAACTCGGTCATAAATTGTTGCCGGGCTTTCGTCGAGCGTGAATGCCCTCGTTTCGAGCGAGAGCGAAAGTGTGTCCGAAATTCCGATGATTCGCATAATCAAAGGAAGAAAGAACGCACGGTAAAGATAAGAAAAACGATTTTTCCTCGCCGTCATCGAACGGATGCGGACGGCTTCGCGTATTCTTTTGATTTCCGAAACGATCACCGGAATGAAACGCAGTGTGACGAGCATTCCGAGTGTGATGATCCGCGGGCAGTGAAGCTCGGTCAGGCAACGGGTGAGCCTTGCCGGTGAGACGGTGACCATCGGAACGGCGCACATTCCGAGAAGAAGCATTCGCACAACGGTTTGCCAAAACGCTTCAAAGCTCCGATTCGTCAAAAACGCAAGACCGCCGATCAAAAGACCGGCGCAAAGCATTCCGACCGTCATTTTCCAAAGACCGCGGAACATTCCGAAAGCGCTGTAAAGCAAAAACAAAACGCCGACAAAGACAAAAGCAAGCATACTTTTTGAAATCAGCATTCCGAAAACGAGGACAAGAAGCGAAGAAGCGAAAGCTACAACGGGATAAATCGGCTTTTTTACGCTGAATGAATCAAACATTTTCTTCTTCTCCGTATGGCTTGAGTTTTCCGGCTTTTTGAAGTTCGGCTGAAATTTTCATTCCGATTGCCGCGCCGAGAAAGCCGAGCGCAATTGTTCCGAGCGAGGTGAGCAGTGAAGCAACCGGGCGGTCAATGAGCTGAGAATAGCTTTGACCGTTGAGCCACATGCTGAAAAGAACCGAAACCGGGAGCGAAAGCGGCATATAAATTCCGGCGGTGAAGAAAACGGCCGCCTTTTTTTGGTATCCTCTGAAAAAGAGGAGCATGAGAAGCTCCGCAATCACCGCGGCAACAAAATTGTTGAAAAACATTACCGTTGAAAAGAAAGCGAGCGGTGCGCCGGAAAAAATTCCGAGAACGGTCAGCGCTCCGGGTTTCCTGACTTTCATGAGCGCAACGGCGGTGAAGAGCGCATAAATCGGTGCCGCAGCCATGTTTCGCAGGCCGAAAAGGCTCGTGTGCATAACGAGCGGCATCGTGATTCCGCCGCAAAGAGTGACCGCCGCCGCAAGAACGGCAAGGAAAACAAAGTCCTTAATCTGAAACTTTTTGAACGTTTTTTTCATCGGATTCACCTCAGCCTTTCTTTTTGAGCTTTACGGAAACAATGAGCAAAACCGCAATGACAGCAACGACAGCAACCGAAATCACGATCGGCGCAATTTTGATTTTGCTTCCGGATTCGTCACCGGACTGAAGGACGCTGACGGAAATTGAGCTTTCCGCCGAAGTTGCCGAACTTTCCGAAGGAAGGGTTGAAGCTGTTGTCGGAGCCGTTGTCGATTCTGTCGTCGAAACGGTTGTCGGCGCAGTGGTTGTCACGGTCGTCTGAACGGTTGTTGCGGCCGTTGTGCTTTCGGTAACGACGGGTGCCGCCGTTGTCGGTGCGGTTGTTGTTTGAGCCGTTGTCGAAGCAGTCGTTGAAGCCGTTGTTGAGGCGGAAGTTGCTTCAACTTTTTTTGCGCTGTTATAATCGATTTTGATTCTTGCCGAAGGAGAAACCGGCATGACCGGGGCGGCAAATTTCACTCCGACATATTCGCCGTCTCCGACGACAGGAAACTCAAAAGCAAGCGGATAAGTTTTTCCGCCGATGCTGACGTCTTTTTTTCCTTCAATTTCAACGGTTTCGCCTTCGGTTGTTCCGTTTTTGTAATACCAGAACTTCATGTTTGAAACGAGTTGCGCCGTTGCGATTGTCAAAGTTGTTTTGCTTTTTCCGACTTTCAAAATCGCCGTATGGGTGAGATACATGTTTCCCATTGAAATTTTATCTTTTTCGGCGTGATACATCTTTACGTCAACCTCATACACGCCGGGCTGAAGGTTTTGAGCCGCAAAGGCGGGAAAAACGGCGAAAAGTGCAATCAAAAGGGCCGCCGTGAGTGAAAGAATTTTTTTCGTCATTGGATTTTTCCTCCGTTTCTTTAATTCGGTGTCTTTTCGGGTTAATCGGTTAGCTGAGACTAACTCATAGACAAAATATATTGCAGTTAGCATATGCTTACTGCTCTGAATAAAGTTTATCAGCAAAGGAAATTTTTGTCAAGGCTGTTTTGAAACTCTGTCATTCTTTCCGATTGTTCGTTCGGTTTTTCCGAAAATTATATATAAATTTACGGTCTGACACACTTTCTTTTTGTAGGAAAA
>JAUNFH010000077.1 GCA_030525185.1 Clostridia bacterium | reverse complement strand
CGTCCTTCCTCGGCGCAAGAATCGCTTCGTATTTTGTTGAGCAGGCCGGACTTTGGTTCTTTGTTGAAATTCTGAGCTTTGACGAAAAAGTTTTTGATTTTATCATCATAAAGCTTTCCGGAAAAATCACCGCAAAGCTTATCATCGGAGTGATAGTTGTCATCATCAACTATGTTCTCAGCAAGTTCCTCATTTTCACGAAAAAAGACAAAAAAGGCCCGGCCGAAAAAGCCGAGTAAAAATCCTTATCTTCCGAAAACAAAAAGCTGTGACAAGAGTTTTTCCTTTTGTCACAGCTTTTTTTCGACGAAAGTCGTCGCTTGATGCATTTTCGTGAGATTAAACCGAAGCGTGTATTAATCAATAAGTTTTAAATAAAACCCAGAAAACGTGAAGAAAACACATTTTCCGGGTTGCTTGTTTTTATCACAGCTTTTTCATCAAATCCGTATAAAATCCGATGAGCGGTTCGATGTTGTCGGTTCTGATTCGTTCGTTGTCGCTGTGCATTGTTTTGAGGAGACCTCCGCCCGTGAGGGTCGGAGCAAATTTGTAAATCTCCGTTGCAATTTCATTGAAAAAGCGTGAATCCGTTCCGCCCATCATGAGATACGGCGAAACAACCGTGTTTGTAAAGTTTCGGTCGATTGACGTTTTGATTGCGTCCCAATATTTGCCTTCCGCTTTCGCACAGGGAGTTGCGTTTGAGTAGTTCACGATTCTGAAAGAAAGGTTCGGGTCGTTTGCGGCTTTTCTCATGTGTTCGATTGCGCTCGCCGGGGTTTCGCCTTCGGAAAGACGGATGTTGACGATTGCCTTCGCTTCGGACGGAAGAACGTTTGCGCCCTTGCTTCCTTCAAGCTGAGTGAATGCCATCGACGTTCTGAAAAGTGCGGCCGCCGTCTTGTTCTTTTTGCAAAAGAATCTGATGAGCGGAGAAAAGCACCAAAGGTTTCCGAGAATAACTTTTCCGATGTACGGTGTGTGAGGTGCAAGAGCTTTGAGCATTGCCTTGACCGCAAAGTTCATTTTCATCGGGAACTGACGGCTTTCAATTCTGAAAATATCCCGTGAAAGCATTCCGACTGCTGTGTGTTCGGGAGGCTGAGAGGAGTGTCCGCTTTCTCCTTTGACGGTGAGTTCAACGTCCATCGGTCCCTTTTCGGCAATGCCGACTGCTGCGATGTTGTGCGGAAAATATTTTTCGTCGCCCGAAAGGATTGTTCCGCCTTCGTCAAGAACGAAAGCGGGCGAAATTTTTCTATCTTTGAGCGTTTTGACGATTTCCGGCGCACAGTCTCCCGCAACTTCTTCGTTGCAACCGAAGGAAAGGTAAATGTCGTTTTCGGGAACGAAGCCTGCGTCAAGGAGAGCTTCGGCGCTTTCCATAATTCCGAAAAGGCTGCACTTGGTGTCAAGCGTTCCGCGACCCCAAAGAAAACCGTCTTTGACTTCTCCGCCGAACGGATCGGCGGACCACTTTTCTTCGTCAACCGGCACAACGTCGAAATGTGCCATAAGAACCGACGGTGAACTGCTGCTTTTGCCTTTAATCCTGAAAAGAAGGCCGCCTGCAATGTCCTCTTTTTCGCTTTTTTCGTATACGGTCGGATAAAGCTCGGAAAGAAGAACGCGGAACTTTTCAAACTCCGCTTCGTCAACTTTTGACTTATCCTTGTTTGAAATTGTTTTGCACCGAATCATTTTTGAAAGGTTTTGTTCGGCAAGATTTGCGTCAACTTCAACGCTCGTTTCCTTCTTCTCCGTGCTTAACTGCGGTGTTTTGATCCGAAGGGCGTTGAAATTGATTACGATTATGAACACCGCAAGCAAAACGAGTAAAACAACAAGAAACGGCATAAACAAGACCTCCGCTTTTTCAAAGATATCCGCCGGCGAAAATCTTCGGCCGGCGGTTGATTTTTTTTAAATTATACCCATTTGAGTTTGTACATGATGTGCGCGCCGAGCATCGAAATCGCAACGCCGGCAAAGATGAGAACGCCGATTTGAATTGTTCCCGCAAAAACGAGAAGAAGCGAAAGAACCGCAATCGGGAAGATTGAAATTTTCCAATGCTTGACGAAGTAGCTTGCAGCGAGCGCACCGAAGATGGTGTATGTAACCTGCTTGAACGCCGGAGCAAGAGCACCTTCGCTCATGACTTTTGTGAAGCCCGGGTTGACGGCAAAAATGAGAACGAAAACCGCAATGATGAGCGTTGTGACGATTGCGGAAGCGGCGATTGAAATCGTTGAAATGATTTCGCCTTCTTCGGAGTTTGCTCTGACGTTTGCGTTCTCCATTGAGTTGAGCGCGCAGGGGAGCTTGAGGTTTGCGATGTTGCCTGTGAGGAAGGAAAGGTAAGTTCCTCCCGAACCGAGGAGCGGGGCGTATGCGATAACTTCAATGACGCCCGTCGGGTAAAAGAGAATTGCAACGGAAGCAAAGCCGCTTGCAACAACGCCCCAATCGGGCCAGACTTTGAGGTGAACGCACATCAGAATCGGAACGGCGAACAATGCGAGAAGCGCAAGAACGCACCAAATTCTTCCGTAAAAATGAACGGAGTCCATGTAACTTCTTTTCTTCATCATTAATACCTCCATTCAATCGCCGCAAGGTCGGGCGCAAAGGTTGAAATGAGAACAACGACTCCCATCGCAAGAATCATACTCAAAGGCATTGCGAGAGCTTCAAGCCATTTTGCCTTGAGCTTTTTGTTGATGAAAGTCAGAATGAGCATGAATACGATTGAAGAAATGATTGCGGCGAGCGAAAGAACTCCTGCGCCGTCGCCGATTGTAACGTTGATTTTCTCTCCGGCTTCGTTCACTTTGACTTCGCCGATTCCGGCAATACCTCTTGAAAGGAACGCGGCGATGAGGCCGATGAAGGCCGCTGCGGACATCAGGTCTGCCCATTTTGCGTTTTTGTTGACCGCTCCGGAAACGCTCTTTTGAACTTTTTTGAGAATGATCGGAATGAGAACGAGCGGAAGGACGCAGCCGAGCGTCATAACCCATGCGATTGCAACGAAAACCTTCGGGTCGGTAATCGGACTTCCGATTCCGCCTGAAATTCCCGCCGCCTCAATTGCGGCTTCGGCCGCCGGAACTTCGTATTGAATCGCTCCGATGACCGAAAGTCTGATCCACGGAAGAACATATCCGAGGGCGACTGAAAGGACAAGAACGGTGATTGCAATGCTGATTGCCGGAGCAATCGAAAAAACCGCGCTTGACGTAATGGTGTTTTTGATTTGATCTTTCGTAATGCCGAGCTCTTTTCCTCTCTTTGCCGCTCTTATCATGAAGAACAGCGACTGGGCAATGACGAAGACCACGATTCCGACGGCGAGCATAAACATGAACCCGTCGGATTTGAAATCCTGAAACATTTGCACTCTCCCTTTCGGTGAAAATATAAGCTTCGTTTTAACGAAAACTTTTGAAAATTATAACATTATTTTTATCTTTTCGTCAACCGAGAGAATAAAAAAACTTTGACTTATGAACAATCTGTGCTATAATTGGAAAGCAATATTCAAAAAAACGGCCGAAGGAGGATGGAATTTTGAAAAAGGAAAGAGAAAAAACAAAATCGCGCCCCGTTCATCCGATGAGAATAATCGCTTTGAGCGTTCTTTTTGCGATTGTTGCCGGAACGCTTCTTTTGATGCTTCCGTGCATGACAAGGGACGGAAAGGGTCTTTCTTTCATCAAAGCCGCCTTCACCGCAACTTCGAGCGTTTGCGTCACGGGACTCACGCTTATTGACCCGGCGGTTACGCTTTCAAGATACGGACAGGTTGTTCTGCTTCTTCTGATTGAAATCGGCGGAATCAGTATGGTGACTTTCGCGTCGTTTTTTATTTTTGCTTTCAAAAAGCATTCCGCGCTTCGCAGTATGCGTCTTGCTCAGGAATATACGAATCTTGACATGTTTTCTCAGGTGAAACCGCTCGTCAGAACGATTATTGCGACAACTGTTGTTTGCCAGCTCATCGGAACGGGGCTTCTTTGCATCCGTTTTGTTCCAAAGTTCGGCGCAAAGGGAATCTGGGTTTCGGCGTTTACTGCGGTTTCTGCGTATTGCAACGCAGGTTTTGACCTTTTCGGAATTGAAAAGGAGTTCGGCTCAATGGTGAATTATAACGGTGACTTCCTCGTTATGGGTGTCGTTATGGCGATGATTGTCCTCGGCGGAATCGGCTTTTTCGTTTTCTATGACCTTTTGACTTACCGCAAGACGAAACGACTGAGTCTTCACACAAAAACCGCGCTTATCACAACCGGAATTTTGATTTTGGTCGGTTTTGTCGGAGTTTTTGTCCTTGAATATCGCAACGGGAAAACAATCGCCTCAATGCCGCTTTCCCAAAAAATCACCGCTTCGCTTTTTCAGTCGATAACAACGAGAACTGCGGGTTTTGCTTCTCTTGACATGGCGTCGCTTCGTGACGTCACAAAAATCATTATGATGCTTTTGATGTTTATCGGTGCGGGAAGCGGTTCAACCGGCGGAGGAATCAAAACAACAACATTTGCCGTTCTTGTGATGACCGTTGTTTCGGTTATCCGAAACAGGAAAGAGACTCTTGTTCTCAAAAAACGCGTCAGCCACGCCGTTGTTGCAAAGTCGCTTGCGATTGCGCTTCTTTCAATGCTCTTTGTTTTTCTCGCCTCATGCGTTCTTTCGTGGGATATCCCGTCAATGAACGGAACCGACCTTTTGTTTGAAGCAATTTCCGCGTTTTCAACCTGCGGGCTCACTGCCGGGGTTACGGCAAAAGCCGGCACGGTCGGTCTTTGGGCGCTGATATTTACAATGTATGTCGGAAGAATCGGCCCGATGTGCTTCGTTGTTGCCCTCGGTTCAAAGAAGGATGAAAAAGAAAACGAAATCGTTCCCGAAGGAAGAATCATGGTCGGATAAAAATTTTGCATTTTTCTTTTTGTTTCTTCATAGCTATTACCGTACGGATTTTTGTCCGATGAAAGGAACGGTGGAAGCTTTGGAAGAAACAAGAAAACCCGAGCGCAGAAAAAAAGAAAAGGACGACGGCCTTTTTCCGGTCACCGTCTGCCAGATTATTTTTACGTTTATTGCCGTTCTCTCGCTCCTTGTTCTTTCAAGAAGCGGCGGAACCGCCGCCGAAAACATTAAAGAGGATTTTAAAACTTTGATGAGCGTTTCGTTTTTCAAAGAGGATTTTTCGGACGCCGTCAAAGGAATAAAAAATTACCTTTCTTCTCCTGCGGAGATTTCTGTTTTTAAGCTCTTTTCAAAGGAAAAAGAGTCAACCGAAGAGTCTTCAAACGAAGAAACAACAAAGCCTCGGACCGAAAAACCGACCGAACCTTTCTCCGAAGAAGAAACGTCCGAAAAAACGACGGCGCCTTCAAAGTCGGAAAAGGAAACTTCTCCCGAAACAACAACGGCTGAAAAAACAACCGAAAAGGTCACGGCGAAAAAGACATCGCTTTCTTTGAAAGAAACGTCGGCTTCGTCCGGAAAAACGGTTATCCCAGCTTCGTTTTCGCCGAAAGAGGCGATTGTTTCACCGGTGAGCGGCTGGTATTCTTCTTATTACGGCTACCGCACAAATCCGATTACGGGAAACAACACTCTCCATACGGGACTTGACATTGCGGCTTCTCAGGGAACAAAAATCAAAGCTGCCTATTCTGGCGTTGTCAGAAAAGTCGGAGAGGACTCAAGAAGCGGAAAATATCTTTATCTCACTCATGCGAACGGTTCCGAAACGCTTTACTGCCATTGCAGTAAAATTCTTGTCGATGAGGGCGCGGTAATCCGCCGCGGCGAAACGATTGCGCTCGTCGGAAGCACGGGCTGGTCAACCGGGCCGCATCTTCATTTTGAAATTCATAAAAACGGCGAACGGCTCGATCCGTTGCCTTTTTTGAAAAATGACGGTTGATTTCGGAAAAACAAAGCTCAAAATCGGCTTTTCGTTTTTTCTTGTTGCGGCGCTGATGCTGCTTTTGGCCGACGGAAAAATTGCGATTATGTGCTTTCTTTCCTCAATGGCGCATGAAGCGGGCCACCTTTTGCCGATGTTCGCTTTTTCGCAAAAAGTCCGGCTCATAAGTTTCGGTGCGTTCGGCGTCAGAATCGAACGCGAGGGAGAATCACTTCAAAGCTATAAAAGGGGAGCGGTTGTGGCTCTCGGCGGCGTTGCGGTCAATTTTTTGATTTGTGCCGTGTCGCTTTGCGTTTCGGTCGTGAATAAAAAAACAGACGCCGCAGTTTTTTTTTTTGTCAATTTTTTTATCGCGGCGCTCAACCTCATGCCCGCAAAAAGTCTTGATGCGTGGAACGCGCTTTACTGTATTCTTATGACAAGACGCGACGAAGAAAAAACGCTCAAAATCCTTTCGCGCGTGTCGCTTTTTGCCGTTGTTTTGTTCGGCGGCTTTTGCGTCGTGTATTCTTTTCTTTTCGGGTTCAATGTCAGCCTTGCGGCTGTGTTTGTATATTTGATATTTTTAGAGTTTAAATAATAAAAGAACGGAGAAATTTAAATGGCAAACAAAGAAGTTGAAAAAATTCTTCCGCTTGTTCAAAAGCCGGGTCGATATATCGGCGGCGAACTCAATTCCGTAATCAAAGATAAGTCAAAAGTCAATCTTCGGTACGCTTTCTGCTTCCCGGACAGCTACGAAATCGGAATGTCGCACCTCGGAATGAAAATTCTTTATTCAATTGCCAATGATCATGACGACATTTGGTGTGAACGTGTTTTTGCGCCGTGGCACGACATGGAAGCCGAAATGAGAAAGCATAATATTCCTCTTTACGGTCTTGAAAGCGGCGACCCGATTAAAGATTTTGATCTTATCGGTTTCACGCTTATGTATGAACTTTCTTTTTCCAATGTTCTTAATATGCTTGATCTTGCGGGACTTCCCGTCAAAGCGGCGGACAGACATTCGCTGACTCCGATTGTTGTCGGCGGAGGTCCTTGCGTTTGCAATCCGGAACCGATGGCGGAATTTTTTGACGTTTTTTCGCTCGGTGAGGGCGAAGAAATGTATGAACCGTTTTTTGAACTTTTGAAAGAATGCAAAAAGAACAAAAGCACAAAAGAGGAATTCCTTCGCCGGGTCGCAAAGCTTGACGGTTTTTATGTTCCGTCGCTTTACGATGTCGAATATAACGACGACAAAACAATCAAAGCCGTTGTTCCGAAAGACGGCGCACCGCAAAAGGTCACAAAGCAGGTGGTTTCCGATTTTGACAAGGTCAAATATCCGGAAAAGTTTGTTGTTCCGTATATCGACGTGGTTCATGACCGTGTTGTTCATGAAATACTGCGCGGCTGTATCCGCGGTTGCCGCTTTTGCCAGGCAGGTTTTATCTATCGTCCGATCCGCGAAAAGTCGCCCGACACAATCAATGACCAGTGCCGCGGTCTTTGCGACGTGACGGGTTACGACGAAATTTCGCTTTCTTCGCTCAGCACGAGCGATTACACAAAACTTGAACCGCTTCTCGATAAGCTCCTTTCTTGGACGATACCGGAAAAAATCAACATTGCGCTTCCGTCGCTTCGCGTTGACAATTTCTCGGACGAGCTTATGGAAAAGCTCAATAAAGTAAGGCGCAGCGGACTCACTTTCGCTCCGGAAGCCGGAACGCAGAGACTTCGCGATGCAATCAACAAAAACGTCACCGAAGACGAAGTTTTAAGAACTTCAAGAAAGGCGTTCGAGGGCGGCTGGACTGCGGTTAAGCTTTATTTCATGCTCGGTCTTCCGACGGAAACGTTTGACGACGTTGCCGGAATTGCCGACCTTGCTCAAAAGGTTGTCGATGAGTTTTACAAAAATCCCAACAAGCCGAAAGGAAAAGGCGTTCAGGTTTCAATCAGCGTTGCCTCTTTTGTTCCGAAGCCGTTCACCCCGTTCCAGTGGGAACCGCAGGACACAAGAGAAATGCTTCTTGAAAAGCAGGCGCATCTTCTCTCTTGCGTAAAAACAAGAAAAGTGAACGTAAGCTATCATAAGGTCGACATCAGCTTCCTTGAAGGAGTTTTCGCAAGGGGAGACAGAAAACTTTCAAAAGTTATTCTCTATGCGTGGGAACACGGCTGCAAATTTGACGGCTGGGATGACAGCTTTAAGTTTGACGTTTGGATGGAAGCGTTTGAAAAATGCGGAATCGATCCTCTGTTCTATACTTCGAGAAAGCGTGAATTTGAAGAAATTCTTCCGTGGGATCATCTTGATTACGGAATCAGAAAAGAGTTTCTTATCAATGAAAACAAAAAGGCTCACGAAAGCGTAACAACGCCACATTGCAGAATCAAATGCGCCGGTTGCGGAGCGAATAAAATCAACGGAGGAAAATGCGATGCGATGCGTAAGAATATGGTTTGAGAAAAAAGGCGATGTGCGCTATATTTCACATCTTGACCTCATGCGGACAATGACGCGCGCAATCCGCCGTTCAAAAATTCCGCTTTGGTATACCGAAGGTTTCAATCCGCACCCGTACATGACGTTCGTCCTTCCGCTTTCGCTCGGGATGGAAAGCGAAAACGACGCAATGGATATCCGCGTTGAGGGAGAAATCACAAATCGGGAAGTCAAGTCGGCGCTTTCGGGCGTAATGCCGGACGGAATTACCGTAACCTGCGTTACCGAACCGAGACTTGATCCGAAGTTTATTTCTTTCGCTTCTTTTGACATTGCTTTTTATACCGCCGAAAGCGCAGAGCAAATCGAAGAGCGGATTGAAACAATGCTTTCCGGAAAAGAACTGATTGTTCAAAAACTCGGAAAAAAAGGCCATAAAAAAGTTTATAAGGACATTGACCTTTTGCCGCACGTCAAATCATACGAAATCAAAGAAAAAAACGGCGTTCCGGTTTTGTCTCTCGTTCTTCCGGCGGGAAGCACAACGAACATCAATCCCTCTCTTCTCGCCGATGAAATCATCAAAGAGAAAAACGAAGACGACTATTATATAATAAAAAGAAAGCAGCTTTTCGACAAAGACATGAAAGCTTTTGAATGAGGGCAAAAAACTTGAAAAAATCAGTGAAAACGGCTTGACTTTTCTTTTTTCACTGTGATATAATACCCAAGATAACGCACGCAGGGGGATCAGTATGCCTTGTTCACGAAAGTGTGGCAGACTTTTTGGAACTTTGCGGTGGTTAAAACTAATTTCAGGAGGACACATCAATGTCAGTAGTATCAATGAAACAGCTTCTTGAAGCCGGTGTTCACTTCGGACATCAGACAAGAAGATGGAACCCGAAAATGTCCGAGTACATTTTCACCGAAAGAAACGGAATTTACATCATCGACCTTCAGAAGACGGTTAAGAAGCTTGAAGAAGCTTACTCCTTCATTCGTGAAGTTTCCGAAAACGGCGGAGAAGTTCTTTTCGTAGGAACAAAGAAGCAGGCTATGGATTCAATCCGCGAAGAAGCTGTCCGTTGCGGAATGCCGTACGTTAACGCACGTTGGCTCGGCGGTATGCTCACAAACTTCAACACCATCCAGAAGAGAATCAAGAGACTTGCTCAGCTCAAGGATATGGAGCAGAACGGAACTTTCGCTCTTCTTCCGAAGAAGGAAGTAATCAAGCTCAACCTTGAAATCGAAAAGCTTGAAAAGTTCATGGGCGGAATCACAAAGATGAAGGGTCAGCCGGCCGCGATCTTCATCGTTGACCCGCGCAAGGAAAGAATTGCCGTTGCCGAAGCTCACAAGCTCGGAATCCCCATCGTTGCAATCGTTGACACAAACTGCGATCCCGACGAAGTTGATTATGTAATCCCCGGCAACGATGACGCAATCCGTGCCGTAAGACTTATCGCAGGCGCAATGGCCGACGCAATCATCGAAGGCAGACAGGGTGAAGCTAACACTCCCGCCGAAGAAGAAGCCGCTGCTGAAGAAGCTGCCGAATAAGCACTTCTCAAATCAAAAACTTTCAGCCCGTAATTTGTCTTTAATCTTACGGGCTTTTTTCAAGAATATAACTTAGGAGGAATAATATTATGGCATTCACTGCAAAAGACGTTCAGACTCTCCGTGAAAAAACCGGCGTCGGAATGATGGACTGCAAAAAGGCTCTTGTCGAAGCCGACGGCGACATGGACAAGGCTGTTGACATTCTCAGAGAAAAAGGACTCGCTTCCGCGGCTAAGAAATCAACAAGAGTTGCCGCAGAAGGCGTTGTTGCCGCATACAGCGACGGAAAGAGCGGTGCGCTCGTTGAAATCAACTGCGAAACCGACTTCGTTGCAAAGGGTGAACCGTTCACAAATCTTGCAAAGAAGGTTGTCAAGACCGTTGTTGAAAAGAACCCGGCTGACCTTGACGCTCTTCTCAAGACCGAAATTTCTGACGGCGAAGGAACCGTTGAAGAAGCAGTTCAGGAAGTTTTCCTTGCTCTTCGCGAGAACATGAAGGTTCGTCGTTTTGAGCGTGCCGAAGGCCACGTTGCAACTTATATCCATGCAGGCGGAACGGTCGGCGTAATGGTTTCGTTCGACGTTGACGACGCAACCGCAGCAAAGCCGGAATTCGACGCAATGGGCAAAAACGTTGCAATGCAGGTTGCGGCTATGAACCCGTCATATCTTGACGAAGCTTCGGTTCCCGCCGAAGTTCTTGAAAAGGAAAAGGCCATTCTTGTTGCTCAGATGAAGGAAGACCCGAAGATGGCAAACAAACCCGAAGCTGTTCTTCACAAGATCGTTGAAGGCAAGATCGGAAAGTATTACAAAGAAAACTGCCTCCTTTGCCAGGA
>JAUNFH010000076.1 GCA_030525185.1 Clostridia bacterium | reverse complement strand
CACGCACCGCTGTGAAACATATCGGGCGAGGAAAAACATTTTATGATTATAAAGCCAATGCGACCTTCTGTACATTCTTACCGCCTTAAAACCCGGATAAAGAAGCATGATTTCAACAGAGCTTCTTGCCGCGGGGTCGCGGTCTTTTACGCACTGAATGTCTTCTTTGAGTCTGTCAAACATGAAAATCTCCTTTGATTAAGATGATTATCCTTTTCCTCTTTCCAAAAATCTTAACTCCCAAAATATAAAAAGGCCTCCGCGGGACAACCCACGGAGGCGCAAAAACGCGGTTCCACTCCTGTTTTTCACTCAGTCGGCTTTCAATAAAAAAGCCGCTTCGGTCTTTAACGCAGACATACGCCGCAGGATACTCACCTTTCCCCCGCGAAGCTCCGGGGTGCATTTCAAAACGCCGCGCCGGAACCTTTCACCGCCCGGCTCCTCTCTGAAAAGGCGCAGAAGAGTTTTTACTTCTCCCCATCATTGCTTTTATAATATCTTTCATATTATTATACTACAACTTTTAAAAAATTGCACTACTTGTTTTCCAAAAAATTTATTTTTTTTGCGGCCTCGACGATATATATCGCTCCGGAAACAACGGCAACAACCGCCGTAAGCGCAAGAAGTACGTTTGAAAGAACAGAAAGTTCAAACGGAAGCGTTTTTCCGAGATACAGCCATTCATTGAGCGCAATAATCAGCGCAATGAAAATCATCTGAGACGCAGTCTTGATTTTTCCGAAAATATTAGCCGGAATAACAATTCCGTCCGTCAGGGCAATCATGCGAACGCCCGTCACTGTATATTCGCGAAGAAGAATCACAAATGCTGTGAAAATGTTGCACTGCCCTTTGAGCATCAGCGCGAGAAGCGCCGCCGTAATGAGCATTTTATCCGCAAGCGGATCAAGAAGCTTTCCGAGCGAGGTAACCTGATTTCTGCTTCTTGCGAGCTTTCCGTCAATGAAATCGGTAATAGATGCCGCCCCGAAAACAATCAACGCATAAAGGTTCGCGTGCGGAATATTCAAAATCAAAAGCACAAGAAAAACGGGCGCAAGCGCAATTCTCAAAAGGGTCAGTCTGTTAGGCGTGTTAAGCTTTTTTTCTTTTTTATTCTGTTTCATGATAATTTCTGCGAAAGACCGCCGAAAACAATCAGAGAACCTCTGCTTTTCAGCCGGTCACAACCTCACCGACGAGGTCGCAATCCTCCGTAGCAATAATTTTGACAGAAACAAAATCGCCGGGAAGAAGCTCTTCTTCCGTTGAAATTATGACAATGCTGTCAATTTCAAGGCAATCCATATAAGTTCTGCCGGTATAAAAAAGGTTTTCTTCGTCAAAGCCGTCAACAATAACTTTGAACGTTTTTCCGATCTTTTCGTTTTGCTTTTCCTCAAAAATTCTGTATTGCTGCTCCATAATCAGTTCGGCACGGTGTTCCTTGACTTCCGGCTCAATCTGATCGCTCATCTTTGCGGCAAGAGTACCCTCTTCCGGCGAAAAGGCAAAACAACCGAGCCGGTCAAACCTTGCCTCTTCGACAAAGCGCGAAAGGGTTTCAAAGTTTTCCTCCGTTTCGCCCGGAAAACCGACCATAACCGTTGTTCTGATGATTACGCCGGGAATTCGCTCACGAAGCTTTTGAACGAGCGCAAGGAGCGATTTCTCGTCGCCTGTGCGGTTCATCCTTTTGAGGACGTCGGCGTCGGCATGCTGAAGCGGAAGATCGATGTATTTGCAGATTTTTTCTTCTTCGGCAATCGTGTCGATAAGCTCGTCTGTCATGCATTCGGGATAGCAATAAAGGAGGCGGATCCATTCGATTCCGTCAACTTTGCAAAGCTCTTTGAGAAGCTTTGCAAGCATAAATTCGCCGTAATTGTCAGTGCCGTAGCGCGTGATGTCCTGAGCGATTACGGCAATTTCCTTAACACCCGATTCGGCAAGGTTTTTTGCTTCTTCAAGAATGCTTTCAATTGTTCTGCTGCGAAGTTTTCCGCGGATTGCGGGGATTGCACAGTAGGAGCAACAGTTTGAGCAACCCTCTGCAATTTTCAGATAAGCGAAATGATGCGGTGTTGAAAGAATTCTGTCGCCGTCAATCGGAAGCGAAAGCTTGCTCGGGAACTCGCAAACCCGCTTTTTTGAAAGAACTTCACGGCAGATTTCGGCGATATCTCCGTTCTTTCCGATTCCGATAATTCCGTCAATTTCAGGAATTTCCTCAATGACTTCGCTTTTATATCTCTGTGCAAGACAGCCTGTGACAAGAAGCGCGCCGACAAGTCCCTGTTTTTTGAGTTCGGCAACCGAAAGAATTGTTTCAATCGCTTCTTTTTTTGCTTCTTCGATGAAGCCGCATGTATTCACGATAACAAGGTCTGCGCCCTCAACTTCGGGCGAAATGACAAAACCGTCCTGTCTGAGAAGCGCAAGCATTGCCTCGGCGTCAACCTGATTTTTCGGACAACCGAGAGATATCAAAGCAATTTTTTCATTCATCGGAAATTTCTCCTTCATTTTCGGCAACGAGCGAAAGCGCCGCTTTGATTTCGCCGAAGCCGTATCCTGCACGGACAAGAGCGTTGATTGTTTTTTGAACGCCTTTTTCCGTGCTTAAATTTCTGTAATATTTTTTCATTATAAGATCATAAAGTTCATTTTCATCAAACTCAAGCGAATCAAGAACGTCCGAAATAATCGAACGGTCAACGCCTTTTTTGAAAAGTTCCTGTTCGATTCGCTTTTTCCCGAAATGTTTGAGCCTTTGAAGCTCCGACGCATAGGAAAAAGCAAAACGTTCATCGTCAACGTAGCCGTAATCGCGAAGCTTTTCAATCGCCGCTTCGGCGCCTTCCGAAAAACCCTTTTGGCGAAGCTTCAAAAGAAGCTCCTTTTCGCTGTGGTCCCGCCTTGAAAGGAGGTCGCTCGCCTTGTTGAACGCGCGGCGGACATTCACTTCGTTTTCAAGGAATTCAAGCTCCTCTTCGCCGATTTCGCTTCCTTCGCGAACGGACGCAAGAAGCGGAAAATCGCCGTCAACGGTCATTTTGTATTCGCCGTCAAGAAGAATGTGAACCTTGTTTCCTCTTCCCTGCTTAAAAGAAATTTTCATCAATCGTCGTCATCAACGGCAATGTCGATTTTTGCTCTTGCTTTTGAAACGCTTCTGACCGTCGGAACCGGAGCAGCCTTAGGAGCCGCCTTTTCCTCGGGTTCATGGCTCTTTTTGCTGTTGACGGCTTCAAAAATCTTCTTTTCGATTTCATCGGCAAGACCCTTTTCCTTTTCAAAAAGGAGTTTGACGTTTTCTCTGCCCTGGCCGAGCCTTGTTTCGCCGTATGAGAACCATGCGCCGCTCTTGTTGATGATTCCGTATTCAACACCGAGGTCAACAAGTTCGCCGGTGTGGGAAATTCCCGTACCGTACATGATGTCGAAAATTGCCTCTTTGAACGGCGGAGAAACTTTGTTTTTGACAATCTTTGCCTTCGTTCTTGATCCGATGAACTCGTTTCCGGGTCCTTTGATTACTTCGGCTTTGCGGACGTCAATTCTGATTGAAGAATAAAATTTCAGTGCGCGGCCGCCGGTCGTAACCTCCGGATTGCCATAAATTACGCCGACTTTTTCACGAAGCTGGTTGATGAAAATGACAAGAGTGTTTGACTTTGCAACAACGCTTGTGAGCTTTCTGAGTGCCTGAGACATAAGCCTTGCGTGAAGTCCGACGTGGCTGTCGCCCATTTCGCCTTCGATTTCGGCGCGGGGAACGAGAGCCGCAACCGAGTCAACAACGATAATATCCAGCGCGCCGGAACGTGCAAGCGCTTCTGTAATTGAAAGCGCGTCCTCGCCGTTATCCGGCTGAGAAACAAGGAGTGAATCGACGTCAACGCCGAGTGCCTTTGAGTAAACCGGGTCAAGCGCATGTTCCGCATCAATAAAAGCCGCCTCGCCGCCCGCCTTCTGGGCCTCTGCGATGCAATGGAGCGCAAGGGTTGTTTTACCTGAGGATTCCGGGCCGTAAATTTCAACGATTCTTCCCTTCGGAAGGCCGCCGACGCCCGTCGCAATGTCAAGAGCCACCGAGCCGGTATGAATCGCTTCAACGTTAAGCTCCGTGCTTTGACCGAGGCGCATAATCGCACCCTTTCCGTATTGTTTTTCTATCTGAGCGAGCGCCGTATCCAAGGCGGTTTTTTTGTCAGCCATAGATGTCCCTCCTGTTGTCGTACAAATGTTCGCTTGTATTATATCTCATTTGATTTCAAAAATCAACCGTTTTTTATTAAATATTCCCGTTTTCAAAACGAAAAAGAGACGGCGTACTTCAAAGAAGAGCGCCGTCAAAAATTTTAGCGGTCCGAAAATCGAAATCAGGCGGCCTTTGCGTTTGAAAAGCTGATTCCGAAGATTGAAAGAATCTTGTAAATGATTGTCTTGATCATTTCAAGAATGTTGTTGACCTTGATTGCCTGCTCCGGAGTCTGTCCGGCGTCAAGAACGTTAATTTCGATGTTTGAGTTGAAGCCGTAAACGGTGAAGAACTGATAGTTTGATTTATAGCAGTTTACCGTGACTCTTCCGCAGCCGTTGAATGCGTCATATTCGCATCTTGCAAGCGTTCTGGGAATGTTGACGGTTGCAAGGGAGGTGCAGTTTTCAAAAGCTCTGCTTCCGATCGACGTCACACCTTCGGGAATTGTGATTGAAGTGATTTTGTTGCAACCCGAAAAAGCGGCCGAACCGATTCCCTGAACGGCATATTTAACGTTGTCGATTGTTGCGGTGTCGGGAATAACAACATCGGTGTCAAAAATAAGGGCATTCGTAACTTTTGTGAGAGTTGCGGTTCCGTATTCGTTGACTCTGAATTCATAGGCGAGAGCATTGACGTCGATGTTGATTTCGATTGCCGAAGCGCAGACCGAAACGGCGCCGAAAATCATCACGAGAGTGAGTAAAAGAGAAAGCGTCTTTTTGAAAGTCTTTTTCATAAATAAAATCTCCTTGTATTTTTAAGTTCGATTATATTATAGTTTGATAATATAAAAAAGTCAACAAAAAATCGCATAATCTTAAAATATTTAATGAATGAACAAAAACTTTTTTTCAAAAAGACTTGCTTTTTGTGTCTATATCTGATAAAATATTTCTCGCTTATGGTTCACTAATAGTTTTAAGGAGGTGCTGAAGATGGCAAAATGCGATTACTGCGGTAAGGATGTATCCTTCGGCATTAAGGTTTCTCACTCACACAGACGTTCAAACAGAACCTGGAAGCCCAACGTTAAGCGCGTAAAGGCTATCGTAAACGGCTCACCGAAGCGCGTTTACGCTTGCACACGTTGCCTTCGTTCCGGTAAGGTTACCCGTGCAATCTGATTAAAATTGAAACTTGGGGCTTTCTCTCAAAAGCCCCTTTTTTCGTTTTGACAGCTTGACGACCCCAATCGGGATCGTCCGATAATCCCAACATAACACGCCGGCGTGATGGAATTGGCAGACGTGACGGACTCAAAATCCGTTGGTAGCGATACCGTGCGGGTTCAAGTCCCGCCGCCGGCACCAAAAGGTTATTTTGTTCACAAGACAAAATAACCTTTTTAATTATGTCCGCTTTTATAAAAGGGCGCTATGTCTTTTGCTATAATTTTCACCGCATGCGGTTAAAAATTTCACGGCAAAACTTGAAATCGATCCAAAGCAGACAGGTGCTGAAAATCAAACAAAAAAATTTGCCGCACACAAAGCTTCTGCTTCGTATGCGGCAAAATTATTTTTCAAGTATTTATTTGTTATAGTGAAGGACTCCGCACTTGCAAACCTGTTCAACGCCGAGGAACTTGATGATTGCTCTGAGAAGTTTCCAGAGAATCGCTTTAAATCCGGTTGAATGGCAAATGCATGAGCAGTTCTGAGACGGGTCAACGTGAGTAATTTCGGTGCCGCAACGGTCGCACTTGTTGTCGTTGTCTTCGTCAACGTGACCGAGAGCGGGAATAACCTTCTCTTCAACGCTTGCACCGCAGTTTGCACAAACTCTTTCGGCAGTAAGTCCGTCTTCTGTGCAGGTCGGTTCAATATCCTTTTTGCCTTCGGCGATAACATATTCGTGGTCAAGAAGCGCAGTTTCCTCCGGTTCGACAACAAGACCGCAGCCTTCACGCTGGCAGTGCTTTCCTTCGGTCTTTCCCTTTTCGGTGCAGGTTGCCGGAACGGCAATGCTGTCAACAGACCAGTCATGACCGAGAGCTTCTTCCGACTGAGTCGGTTCAACTGTAACAGTTCCGCAGACGGAGCACTTCTTTCCTTCGGTCATTCCGCCCTTTTCGCAGGTTGCCGCAACTGCGGGAATGATTTCTTCGGTGTGTCCCTTTGCGGGAATTTCGGTTGATTCGGTCTTATAATCGCAACGGGTGCAATGTTCGGCCTTAGACCAACCGGCTTCGGTGCAGGTTGCTTCTTTTCCTTCTTTGTCAACAACAATATCGTGGCCGAGTTTTTCAATCGTCTTTACGGTTTCGGAATAGCCGCAAACGGAGCAGGCTGTTCCGGCGGTGTTTCCGTCCTCGGTGCAAGTCGGATTCTTTGCTTCAATTTCTTTGTCCATCTGATGATGTCCAACCGCTTTGATGATTTCGCATCCTTCTCCGATAGCACCGCAATAGGAGCACTTTTTACCGGCGGTGTATCCGTCTTCGGTGCAGGTTGCTTTCTTTTCCGGAACGTTTTCATAGTTATGACCGAGAGCCTTGATTTCTTCTCCGCCTCTTGATGCGGCGCAACCGTCACGAGCGCATTTTTCCTTTGCTTCATGGCCGGCTTCGGTGCAGGTAGGATAAACTTTCGGAGAAATTACAACCCATTCGTGGCCGAGTGCATCAATTGTTTCGTTGAGTTTTTCATGGCAAACACTGCACTCTGCGGTTTTTGAGCCTGCTTCGGTGCAAGTTGCGGGCACTTCAACAACATTGATCCATTTATGTTCGCCCTTAACTACTTCTTCCTTCTCGTAGCCGCAAACGGAACATACCGAAACAGTCAATCCGTCTTCGGTGCAGGTTGCGTCCGTTGACTTGTTCTCGTCTTTAACGAAAGTGTGGCTTACGGAGTTAATCTGCGGTGCAAAAACGGTTTCGCCCTTAACCGAGTCAAGAGCGGTTCCTTCTTCTCCGCTGTTGACGACCCATTCATATGTATAATGGAAATACTTGTTGGGAGAAGTTACGGTAACCTTGTCTTTAATGCCGTCGGCAATGCTTTTTGCCGAAGCGCCGTAAATTACTTCCTCTTTTGCAAGTTCTTCCTCAAGGTCGCTGTTAAGGAAAGTTACACTGACCTTAAAGTTTTCAATGTTAAGCGGAAGGACCTTGGAATTCTCGCCGGCAGCCGCTTTGATATATACTGTCAATTTACCTTGTCCCGAAGCCGCAACATAATTCTTTGCGCCGTTTTTAACGGTAATTTCGGGCTTGTCCGCTTTGCAAGTGATGTTATCATTTGAAAAAACTTCTTCACCCTTGCTGTCTCTGCAAAGAGAATAAGTGATTTCGCCTTCGCCCGAATAAGTCGGAGCGGGAAGGGTTTTTACGTTATCGGCTTCGCCGTCCTTAGGAACGATGAGAGTGCTTTCTTCTTCCGAAAGAGCCCATTCAATCGCAGCCTTTTCCGCGTCTTCGGCGCCGACAAACGGAACGGCAAAAGAAGACAGCATGAAAATGCACATAAGAACAGCTAAAATTTTCTTCGTTTTCAAAACAGTCTGTTTCATTGAAACGCCTCCTTAAATGTACTTGATGTAATTATACAACGAAAGAATTTATAAAGCAAGTCATAAACAGAAATTTTTTCAATTTTTTAAAAATGATTCATTAATATTAATAATACAATTTGAAAATTAAAGCAAAAAAAGCAAAGGGCGCCGAAGCGTCCTTTGCCGTAAAAACAGTTATTTCAACCTGTTACACCATGCCGAGAAGATGTCTGACAAGGATGAGAAGTCTTGTGAGCCAATTCATAAAGCCGCTTGTCTGATGCTTGTTGTTGTCGCGGTTTGCCTTGTTCTTGTTTGCGTTGTCAATTGCTTCTCTGAGCTTTTTAACGAGCTCGGTGATCTTCTGATCTTCCTTGCTGCCCTTTTCAACCGGGTTTGTTCCCTTGTCGAGGTCAACGCCCTTGTCTTCAAGATAATCTTCAAGCTCTTTCTTTGCGTCTTCAACCTTCTTCTGGTCTTCGTCATAGTAATCGTCGTTGTTGATTACGTCATTTGCGTCCTTGATTGCTTCCTTTGCGTCATCCATGTTACGCGGTTCGCTGTACTTTGCGTTGAAGGTTGCGTCACCGGTTACGGTTTCGGGAACAGTCTTGTCCCAGCCGAGGAATCTGTAAGTGAAGTTCGTTGCGGAATCGGTGTAATTTCCGACGGTCGGAACAACAATCTTTGCGCCCTTAACAAGGCTTTCGGTTGTCTTTCCGTTCTTCCAAATGAAGGTGATTGTGTAATGCTTGAGATAATCTTCCTTGACGTTTCCGTCTTTGTCGGTATACTTTCCGATGATTCCTTCAAGAAGGTCCGCGGCCTTGTCAACTTCTTCCTGCTTTCTCGTGTCATAGTTTTCGGGAAGAGGAATATTGTTGTCTTTAAGGGTCTTTTCGATTTCCTTCTTTACGTCCGGATCAAGTTCCGGATTATCAAGAATATCCTGAACCTTTTTAAGGGCGGGATCATATCTTGTTTCATAATCCGCTCTTGCAATGCTTTCGCTCTTTTCGCATGAGCAACCGGTGCATTCCTTGACGATTGTTCCGTCAGTCCATGTTCCGTCTTCGTTCTTTGAAGGAGCAACATAGCGGTCGGTGTTTTCAACGAAGTTATGAGCTTCGGTCTTGTATTCGGCAACAACGGTCTCGTTCTTTGTTACGTTTTCGTAATTGCCGTTCCAGCCGGTGAATGCATAATGGTTTGCGTCGTCGCAAGCTCTTACGGGAGTTGTCGGAGCGGTTGCGCTCTTTCCGGAAGCAACGGTTGCCGTTGAAATTACGCTTCCGTCGTAATCAACGAAGGTTACGGTGTACTTATTAAGTGCTTCGTCACCCTTATCTGTGATTGATTTGATTGCTTCGTCAATCTTTGCCTTTGCTTCGTCAATGAGATTCTGTTCGCCGAAGTCGTGCTTGTACTGATCAAGAGGATCGGTATAGGTTTCGCCCTTTACGCCGGCAATGAGATTTCTTGAAAGAGTCTCTGCTTCTGCGATTGCGGCTTCAACAGCAGCCTTCGATTCGTCGTTGAGATCCTTCTTGAGAAGATCTTTAAGAGCGTCGAGTGAAGCGTCAAATGCGCTGTAATCGGCAAGATCCATAGCGAGGGTATAAACGTGAGAAGCGTCTCTTGTGCAGGTATAAGTTGCAAGACCCTTTTCGTCTTCGGACGGACGGGTTGTGATTGCACCGACGTAATCGTGGCCGAGAGCTTCGCCGTATTCAAATGTGTCCGCGTCGGACTTAACGTCGCAACGTGAGCAGTTGTAATAATAAACAGCCTTCTCTTCGCAGGTTGCCGCTGATTTAAGGTGAGCGTTGTCTACGATAGCCTTTGTGAAGTCGTGGCCGAGAGCCGTGTTTTCTGCAACAAAAGTGCCTTCGGTGTAATCGCAGCGTGAGCATGACTTCTTATAAACGGCGTCGTTTACGAAGTCGGCGGCGATGACAAGATACTTTTCGTCATCGGTTTCGGTCATATCATGGCCGAGAGCAGCGATTTTCTTTGTTTCAAAAGCTTCGCAAGCGGCGTATTCGTCGTTCGCTTCGTTTGTGCAGGTACGCTTTTCAAGACCTTCTTCGGTGCAGGTTGCGTCGTTAACAACAACCCAATTGCCGTAATTATGGCCTCTTGCCGGAATTACGGTGATTGAAGCCGGATCCTTTGCGCCGCAAACCGTGCAAAGCTTTGCTTTTTCACCGTCGGCTGTGCAGGTTGCCTTTGTGGTCACAGTGAAATCGGTTGCGAAGGTGTGACCCTTTGCGGGAATTGCGGCCGTGCTTGTGTGGTCGCAACGTGAACATTTATAATTGATTACGCCTTCATCGATGCAGGTTGAGTCAACTCTTCCGGTTTCCTTCATGTCGTGGCCGAGAGCATCGACAGTCTTCTGAGCAACAAGTGTTGCGCCGCAAACCGCGCAGACAGAACCTTCGGTGAGACCTGTTTCTGTGCAGGTTGCCGGTACTGCCGGAACGGTTTTGGGAGTATGAGAAGCCAGTTCTGCGGCTTCGGTTTCAAAGTAATCGCAGTTTTTGCAGTCTCTTCTCTTTGTTCCCGCAACGGTGCAGGTTGATTCGGTAACAGTGTACCAGTCGCCGAAGGTGTGACCCGTTGCCGGAATCACGGTGTAATCTTCGGTATAGTCGCATCTGATGCACTTTGTGTGCTTGGTATAGCCGGGTTCGGTGCAGGTCGGATCTTTTTTGTCAACGCCGATCATTGTGTGACCGAGAGCCGAAATTCTTTCGGTGATTGCGTTTCCGCATTTTGAGCAGGTCTTTGTTTTTTCGCCGGCAGTTGTGCAGGTCGGTTGGGTTGTAACGACCCAATCGCCGTAGGCGTGACCGGTAGCGTTGATTTTTGAAGTCTGAACGTAACCGCAATCGGCGCAGGTGCGTGTTTTTGAACCGGCTGTAGTGCAGGTTGCCTTAGTTGTAACGTCCCAATCGCCGTAGCTATGTTCAACCGGGGTTGCAATTGCCGTAATGTCGGCGTTTTCTCTGACGCTCGTCCATGCCGAGTT
>JAUNFH010000232.1 GCA_030525185.1 Clostridia bacterium | reverse complement strand
GGGTTTATTACATTTTCCCCGAAGAACTTGTTAAGTACAAACGTGGATATCGCCCCGAAGATGAAGAAATTAAAAAAGCCGAGTTTTTGAAGCTGTTTAAACAGCTTGATGATGACGACAAAAATCAAGTTAAGGGGTTCATAAAAGCATTAATTCAAACGAAAGAGGTGGTTTAAAGTGATTTTCAACAGCTTTTCTGCATTCTTTGCCGTATACATTCCGCTTGTTCTTCTTGCTGTTTTAGCGGTGATATTTGAAGAAAGACTCGTTCGCTTTGAGCAGAAGCTCAAAAGGAAGTTCAAAAAGTGGGTGAAAAAAAGTGTTGCCGGAACTAACCGTTGAAATCATCGAGGAGATGATTCGAGACATTGACGAATGCATCAAAACGCTTGAAAGTCAGTGCAAAAAAGCACAAGAAAAGGCAAGCCCGATGCTTGAACCGGGGCAAACACTCGGAATGACATTTCCCAATGCACGTTCGGAAATCTACAAAAGCACAATTCATGACCTCAAAAACCGTAAATACGATTTGGAACATATCAAAAAAAGACTTGAAAGGGATGAAAAAGATGATTACTAAAAAGGAACTCAAAAGAGAGATCAGTAAGCTTCTTGATATCTGTCTGGAGCAAGGTGCATTACTTGAAATTTATAAGGCTTCCGCAGAGGAAAGCGGAAACACAATCAAAGAACTCCGCAGAGAGTTAAAAAGAGCAAAAAGGAACGAGCCGATTTTCACCTCGGACAAATACGAGTTGAAAGAACTCCGTGAAAAGGTTAAAAATTGGAAGAAGAAGCTGCATATTACAAAGCACTCAGCGAGACATATCAAGAGAGCAATGAAGAACTTCAAACAGAGATTTGCAAACTTAATATAGAACTTGAGAAAGCTCAAAAACCCGACAAAAAGAAACATAAAGCCGAATAACTGCTGACAGCTCGGAAAGACGAGCATACACGGGAGCGACCGCCTGACGGTCAGGCAACCATACATCTTGTCTACAAAAAACTTAACACAGTCGGTTCGACTCCGACCGCTCCCCCGCTTTTAAAAATCTTATACATGGAGGTGAAAGAATGAACGATTTAAAACAGCTTGTTGAAAGCAAACTTGGCACGGTCACTGATTCGGAAATCACTGAAGCGGTTTTTCCGGTTTTTCAAAAGCTGATTCGCATAATCGCACGTGAAGGTTCAGATGATGGAAAACGGCTTACAAACAATTATTTTGCTTGCCTTTGTGCCGAAAACATCATTGAGAGCCGATTTTCAAAAAGCTGTGAAAAAATCAGCGATTGACCGTTCAGAACCGTTTCAGACGGTAATCACGCACATTATCAAGGTCACAAACAAGTAAAGGAGAATCAAGAAAATGAATTACAAAATCATCTGCGCCGACTGCGACGAGCCGATTGAAGACAACGACGAATATGTTTCGGTCGGAGGAAAAGACTATCACCTTTACTGTTTGGAACTGATGACAACCCGTGAGCTGATTGAAACGCTCGGACATGAGATTGAAACTTTGGAGGAAAAAGGAAATGGAATCGATTACTGACTTGATTCAAGTTGTTCAGCTCCCGGTGATTACGGAACAGCTTGAACTCATAAAGAAACAAATTGAGTCGGCAGTTGAATATGTGCTTTCGCTCGACTGCAATGAAAGCACATACCCAGAAATCACACAGCTCAAAGCAGAACTTAACAAGCAGTATCAAGAACTCGACGATAAACGCAAAGAAGCTAAAAAAGCGGTTCTCGCTCCGTATAACGAGTTTGAAGCTGTCTTTAACAAATATGTCAGAGATGTTTTCAAACCTGCGGAAAGACAGATTTCCGAGCGCATTTCAAGCGTCGAAAACTCTCTCAAAGCCGCAAAGCAAAAAGAAGTTGAAGAATATTTCGGCGAATATGCAAAGTCGATCGGTATTGATTTTGTTCCGTTTGAACGACTTCAACTGAACATAACGATGTCGGCAAGTTTGAAATCGCTGAAAAAGCAAGTCAAGGAATTTCTCGACAACGCTATTCAGGATTTAAAACTGATTGCAACTCAGAAATACGTCACTGAAACGCTCGTTGAGTATCGCAAGACGTTAAACGCTTCGCAGTCGATTTTGACGGTGCAAGAGCGGCACAGAGCACTTGAAGAACTTGAAGCAAAGAAAGCGGAGAGCGAAGCCGAAGCAACACAGCAGGCGGAAGTTATTAAAAAAGTTGATGAAGCAATTCAAGAGTTTTCTGCGCCGAAAACAGAAGAAGCAGAATCAGAGGAAAACGAACCGATTTATGAAACCACTTTTACAGTCCGCGGAACAATGGTTCAGCTCAAAAAATTGAAAGCGTT
>JAUNFH010000231.1 GCA_030525185.1 Clostridia bacterium | reverse complement strand
CAAAAGTTCGCTCTCGGTACGCCGCATTTGGTGAACGAATTTTGATTTGCGGGGGGGAAAAATCAAAATATCGCTCACCGATGCGGCTACAACGATTTCGTCTGCTGATCTCACTTTTTAATAACACCAATCCGCTAATGACCATTAACCACACTCTGTCATAATTTTTAGTCAGAGAAAACTAAAAAGACCGTTTTTGCTTTCCTTCTTTCCGCGGATTTCTTGCGGTGGATTTATTGGTTCTGCTTTAATTTTATTTTTTGCCGCATAGATGTATTTTTCCTTAGCTCACTCCCGTGAGGGAGCCAAAGAAAAGCGAAGCGGTCGGGTGTAATTAAAAAGATGAAACGTGCGGTTAAAGAACCCTCCCGGAGCAGTACCGAAAAAAGAGCAACGTCAAAGAAAGGCAACGAATAAATTCAAAGATGAACCGCACGGTTAATACACAATAAAAAAGCAGTGACGAAAAACTTTCGTCACTGCACAACTTGCGGTTTTTCAATTAACCGAACACACCGAGGTGTTCAAGAAGAATTTTCACTCCGATGAGAATGAGTATAATGCCTCCGACAATTTCGGCCTTCTTCTTGTATTTCGTTCCGAAAACGTTTCCGACCTTGAGTCCGATTGCGGAAAGAACGAAGGTGATTACACCGATGAAAAGGACGGCGGCGGTGATGTTTACGTCCGGAAGAAGGGCAAACGAAACGCCAACCGCGAGCGCGTCAATACTCGTTGCAACGGCAAGGACAAGCATTGATTTGAATGAAAACGAAGCTTCTTCGGCCTTTTCTTCCTCTTCCTTTGAGAACGCTTCTCTGAGCATATTTGCGCCGATGAGAACGAGAAGGACAAAAGCGACCCAGTGATCATAGTTTTCAATGTACTTGCTGAAGGTGCTTCCGAGGAAATAGCCGATTGCGGGCATCAAAGCCTGAAATCCGCCGAACCATGCGCCGACGATAAAATAATGCTTTTTTTGAAGCTTTTGAGTTGCAAGCCCTTTGCAGACGGCAACGGAAAAAGCGTCCATCGAAAGACCGACCGCAAGAATGAACAGTTCATAAAGTGACATTTTTTATTTCTCCTTTTCTTTGATTCAAACCGTCTTTCCGTCTTCCTCATGAGTTTCCGAAGGCGGAAGAACAGCGTTTTCGCTTTCCGTCACAGGTTCGCCTTTTTTCTGTCTGACAAAATGGCGAATGAGATAAACGACAACGCCGACCGGAATTGCACAAATTATGATTTTTACAATGAGATGAATCGGAATGTAATCATAAATCCCGTCGCCGAGAATTGTGAAAAGAATGACCCTCGGCATGATTCCGCCGACGGAAGCGACGAAATATCTCAAAAATCCGCATTTCGACGCACCCCAAAAGAGCGAAACGAAGTCGATCGGAAAAACGGGAAGAACACGGATTCCGAAAAGAATCGGAAAATTATCATTGAACTTTTTTTCAAGAATTTTTCTTCCGCCCTTGTTTTTCGCAAGAAGAGCGTTGACATAATCTCCGCCGAGAAAAAGGCCGAGAAAATATGTCACGGTAACTTCGATAACAATTCCGGCAAGATTGATGAGAATCGCCTGAGAAGTCGGAAAAGCCATTCCGACGGAAATATAAATCAGCGAAGCCGGGATAATAAAAAGGACCGACTTCACAAGATATATTCCGAGAATTGCGGCAACGGCAACGGCAACGCCGGAACTTGCGGCAACGATTGCACGAACGTCAATGTTCTTGAGCTTTTCATAATTGATTACCGCCGCCACAAAAATTGCCATTGCAACCGCGGCACGAAGAAGCGCAAGAAGGGTTGATTTTGTTTTTTCTTTCATCCGGACACCTGCCTTCGGATCATCTGATGATTACAGCACAGATGATTAGTATATAATAAAAGAAGAAAGATTTCAACCGTTATTCGGATTATTTTTGTTTTTTGCGAAAAGTTTCAAAAGGCGTTTAACCGAACCGGCAATCTTTAAATTTATTCGTTGCCTTTCTTAGACGTTGTTCTTTTTTCGGTACTGCTCCGGGAGGGTTATTTAACCGCACGGGTTTCTTTTTGAATTTACATCCGTCCGCTCCGCTGGGGGGGTACTTTTGTCGCTTGAAACAAAACAAAGCAATGAAAAGCCGAATTGACAAGGTCTTTTACGCTGTATTTCCGCCTTGACTGCGTCTGAAATGCTCGCAATGGAACAACCATTGCTGTGCTTTCATCCTTGTCAAAACAAAAATACAACGCAAAATCCTCTTGCCCCTCCGACTTTCCATCGCTTGCCAAAAATTCGCTTTGTTGGTACGCCGCATTTGGTGAACGAATTTTGATTTGCGGGAGAAAATCAAAATAT
>JAUNFH010000230.1 GCA_030525185.1 Clostridia bacterium | reverse complement strand
AAGACATGGAAATCATTTTCTCAAATGCTCTCGGAACCGAAAACGGCGAAGAAGATGAATAAGCCGTAATTTTTGAGCTGTCGCAGTGTTGCGACAGCTCTTTTTATGATTATTCGGCATTTTTTTCGTCAAAAATACCCAAAAAGGGGATTAACCCGAGTTCAAACTGAGCAACATCACAAAAAAGCAAAAACGGGAGATTTTTGAAAAACAGTTGTTGACAAATTGAAACGCATGGTGTAAAATATTTGAGTATGCTGTATGGCTGGGTTCATGTCCGGCTATGTGCAGACATTAATTTTCAGAAAGGAGATGCTATCACTTGCCTACCTTTAATCAGTTAGTTCGCAACGGCAGAGAAACACTCGTTAAGAAGCCGAAGGCTCCTGCTCTTCTCAAAGGCCTCAACTCAAAGAAGAACGTTATGACCGATCATAACTCTCCTCAGAAGCGCGGCGTTTGCACGGCAGTTAAGACGGCTACACCGAAAAAGCCGAACTCAGCTCTTCGTAAAATTGCCAGAGTTCGTCTTACAAACGGAATCGAAGTTTCGGCTTACATTCCCGGCGTAGGTCACAACCTTCAGGAACACAGCGTTGTTCTCATTCGTGGCGGCCGTGTTAAGGACCTTCCCGGTGTTCGTTACCACATTGTCCGCGGTACTCTTGATACCCAGGGCGTTAACGGAAGAATGCAGGCCAGATCCAAGTACGGTGCAAAGCGCCCGAAGGCTGCCAAAAAGTAATTCTGAACTTTTCAAAATCAGAAATTTTTTCGCAAAAAAAGCGAATGTTTGAATTGACAAATCTTCTTGCAGGCTGAGCGAAAGCTCAAGATGTAAGAGTGTATATATATTGATTGTATATGCCTCTGCATTGGTGCCGACGGGAATTTGTCACTCGAGTACCTATGATATCATTACTATGAAGGAGGGAAGCGCAGTGCCAAGAAGAGGCCAGATTGCAAAACGTGATGTTTTGCCCGATCCGCTTTACAATTCAAAGCTTGTAACACGTCTTATCAACAGTGTTATGTATGATGGTAAAAAGGGCGTTGCTCAGAAGATTGTGTACGACGCTTTTGACATCATCAAAGAAAAAACAGGCAAGGAGCCGCTTGAAGTTTTTGAAGCTGCCATGGAAAACGTAATGCCTGTTCTGGAGGTTAAGGCTCGCCGCGTCGGCGGTTCAACCTACCAGGTTCCGATCGAAGTCCGCGCCGAAAGACGTCAGACTCTCGGTCTTCGTTGGATCACTCTTTACTCACGTCAGCGTTCGGAAAGAACAATGAAGGAAAGACTCGCCAACGAAATTATGGACGCTGTCAACGAAACCGGTTCAGCGTACAAAAAGCGTGAAGACACCCATAAGATGGCTGAAGCCAACAAGGCTTTCGCTCATTTCAGATGGTGATCCGATTCCGTTTTTCATAAACGGAAAAGTGTGTTTGTTTACGGCAGTTTTCTGCCGAGTTATATGTTGAAACAAATTTGGAGGTCAAAATGCCGAGAAAAGTTTCGCTTGAAAAAACAAGAAATATTGGCATCATGGCTCACATCGACGCAGGTAAAACGACCACAACGGAGAGAATTCTCTATTACACCGGCGTTAACCACAAAATCGGTGAGACTCATGACGGTTCCGCAACCATGGACTGGATGGCTCAGGAGCAGGAGAGAGGTATTACCATCACTTCCGCCGCGACCACCTGTTTCTGGAAGGAACACAGAATTAACATCATCGACACTCCGGGCCACGTTGACTTCACCGTTGAAGTTCAGCGTTCGCTCCGTGTTCTTGACGGCTCGGTAACCGTTCTTTGCGCAAAGGGCGGCGTTGAGCCCCAGTCTGAAACCGTTTGGCGTCAGGCTGACGAGTATAAGGTTCCCAGGATGATTTTCGTCAACAAGATGGACATCATGGGCGCCGACTTCTATCGCGTTCTTGACATGATCAAGGAACGCTTCCATTGCACGGCTGTTCCCATTCAACTCCCGATCGGCGCCGAAAGCGATTTCTGCGGAATCGTGGATCTTCTTGAAATGGACGCAATCATGTACGGTACCGGCGACGGAACAAACTTCCATCGCGAAGCAATTCCCGATGACATGAAGGAACTTGCCGAAAAGTATCACGCAGAAATGGTTGAAAACGTCGTTGAACTTGATGAAGATCTCATGATGAAGTATCTCGACGGTGAAGAGCCGAGCGTTGAAGAGCTCAAAAAGGTTATCCGTAAGGGCACAATTTCAAACGAAATCGTTCCCGTAACCTGCGGAACCGCTTATCGTAACAAGGGCGTTCAGCCCCTTCTTGATGCCATCGTTGACTTCATGCCCGCTCCGACGGACGTTGAATCAATCAAGGGCGTCAATC
>JAUNFH010000229.1 GCA_030525185.1 Clostridia bacterium | reverse complement strand
GGCACCGACGGTTTTGTACTACAGGCGGATTTTTCTTTCTGTATGATTGTAAAAAATAAGAGCCACTCAGCTAAAGCCGCATCGGTGAGCGATATTTTAATTTTCCCCCGCAAATCAAAATTCGTTCACCAAATGCGGCGTACCGAGAGCGAACTTTTGGGTACTTTTGTTTCAATCGACAAAAGTACCCCCAGCGGAGCGGTCGGATGTAGATTTAAAGATAAAACGTGCGGTTAAAGAACTTACTTAAAGCAGTACCACCAAAAAGGAAACTCTCATCTTCACCCCGTTCTTAAAATTTTTAACAATTTTTTAATTTTACTGAAATCTATCGACATTTGCCGCTTTGAATGATAGAATTGAACGTAGCTGTAAAACCACAGTGAATATCTTGGTATTAATAAATACGAAGAAAAAATTATTCAAGAAAAGGGGTAATCGCTTTTGAAAGCCAGTGAGAGTGTAAAGAACTATCCTTCGACTCTGAGGATGTATGCCAATTACACAACAAGAGAAATCAAAAAAGTCTGCAAAGAAGTCGGTCCTCGCGCTTCGGGCAGCGAAAACGAAAGAAAGGCTCAGGAACATTTTAAAGAGGAAATGAAAACCTGCTCCGATGACGTTCAGCTTGAAGAATTCCAAATCAGCAAGTATGCCTTCATGGGTTGGGTTGTCATTGACGGAATTTCAATGCTCCTTGCGCTTCTGTTCTCGTTCCTCAAAATGCCCGTTGTTTCGCTCGTTCTTGCAGTCATCGCGCTCGTTTGCCTTTTCTCGGAATTCCTTATGTATTGGGAATTTCTTGACCCGCTCTTTCCGAAGGCAACTTCAACGAACGTAATCGGAAGAAGAAAGCCGACGGGCGAAGTCAAAAGAAGAATTATCTTCTCTGGTCACGTTGACTCGTCATACGAATGGACATACACCCACCTCGGCGGAAAGAACCTTCTTTTCACGGTCGGAATTTACGGCGTTGTCGGAATGATCTTTGTTTTCGTCGTTTCGCTCATTTCCGTAATCAAGGGCGGTCCGGTCAATGCGGAACTTGAAGGCTTTGTAAAAGTTCTTCAGTATATCCAGCTTGCATTCATTCCCGGCTTCATCGCCGTAATCTTCTTCACAAACTTCAAACTTCCCGTTGAAGGCGCAAACGACAACCTCACCGGTTCCGTTACCGCGATTGCCGTTCTCAAGTATCTTGAAGACAACAACATCCGCTTTGAAAACACAGAAGTTGTTGCCCTCACAACAGGATCGGAAGAAGCCGGCCTCCGCGGCGCAAGAGCTTTTTCAAAAAAGCACATGCAGGAACTCAAGGAAGTTGAAACCGTTTATTTCGGAATGGATACCCTTCGCGACTTTGAAGACATGGCAATCTACAGCCGTGACATGACAGGAACCGTAAAAACCGACCCGAGAGTTTGCGCTCTCATGAAAAAGGGCGCCGAAATGGCCGGCCTTGACCTCAAATATGCATCGGTTTATCTCGGAGCTTCCGACGCAGCCGCAGTCACAAAGCTCGGTGTTCCGGCCGCAACCCTCGCCGCAATGAACCCCGGCCCGCCGAAGTATTATCACACAAGAGAAGATACAGCCGACAACCTTATTCCGAAAACAATCGAAAAAGGTCTTGACATCTGCCTTCAGTCTCTCTTCCTTTTCGACGAAGAAGGACTTAAAGAAAGCTACTGAGTTTTCGTAAAATCAAAAAGCTATAATTCACAGCACATTTAATTTTAATGACAGTTGTGAATTATAGCTTTTCTTTTTATGTCTGCCTGAAAATTATTTTACTCTCCTTCTGCGTTTTCGCTTCCGACTGCGGCGGCCCCTTTTCACCCTACTGTAATACTCCCCGCCTCAAAAACCTATATATTATATATCCGCTGAAAAACGCAAAACAACGGATAAGCTTTTTTAAAGGGGCGGTGAATCCGATGGATTTTCGGGCGATTTCGGGGCTTCTCTGTGGAATCGGAATTTTCCTTTTTTCCGTTGTTCAAATGAGTGAATCCATGAAAAAACTCTGCGAAAAAAAAGCAGAAAGCGTTCTTCAAAAATTCACGAAGAACCGCTTTTCCGGCGTACTCTGCTCCGCGGCATTGACCGCCGTTGTTCAATCCTCTGCGGCCGTGACCGTAACTGCGGTTTCGCTCGCCGACTGCGGAAAGCTGAGTCTTTCCGCCTGCACCGGAATAATCATGGGTTCAAACATCGGAACAACGGCAACCGGCGTTCTTGTTGCGCTGAATTTTTCCTCTGCCGCGCCGTTTCTGGTTCTTTTCGGCGCGTTTTTTCTCCTTGTTTCAAAGAACGAAAAGCTCAGAGCCGTTTCGCTTTTTCTTTGTTCGCTCGGCCTTCTTTTCGCCGAGATAGCGCGCGATGAGAACGGTCACGCCCA
>JAUNFH010000075.1 GCA_030525185.1 Clostridia bacterium | reverse complement strand
CCGTATTCAAAAAGTTTTTGAAAAGCGTTTGAAAGGTTCTCTCTTCTTGTTTCGTTTTCAAAGTCGTCCTTTGTGACAAGGAGCTGGCCGACCTTTTGGCCGTATTCGCTGAAAAACTTGTCATACATAAACATCAGCTCGCATTGACCGACGCAGGCGGCCGCCTGTCTTCCCGGAATATCCTCCGGCTTTTTTGAAAGGCCGAGCTTTCCGACTCCGACTCCGATTGCGCCCGACGTGACGAGAACAACGTCCATTCCGGCATTGTGAAGATCGGCAAGAACGGAGCAAAGTTTAATCATTCTTCTTATGTTTGTTTTTCCCGTTTCATATGTAAGGGTGGAGGTTCCCACCTTAACAACGAGCTTTTTAACTCCCTTGAGCGTCATTGTTTTTATCTCCTTTTTAAGCGAAGAAATTTTTATCCCTCGATTATTTTTTCATAAAATTCTTTTTTCTCTGTTTTTCCGACTGCGGTGAAAGAAGCTTTTTTGAGGTCAAGATATTTTTTCGCCGCGACTTTGATTTTTTCGTGGGTAACATTCTTTATGCGGTCAATAATTTCATCGTCGTCAATGAACTTTGAAAGAATCAAAAGGTTTTGTCCCATCGAAGAAAGTTTTGAATGGGGCTGTTCACGGCTCATGATGAGGCTTGAAATGAGCTTTTCCTTTGCGGTTGAAAGTTCTTTTTCCGTGATGCTTTCCGGAAACTCCCGAATGATTTTGCACGTTTCTTCGAGCGCTTTTTTCTGTCCCTTCGGAGAAAGGCTCATCGAAACGCCGATGTAACCGCCGCCGAGATACCTCGCAAGGAAGGAATCAACGCTGTAAACAAGGCCGAGCTGTTCACGGATTCGCTGGTTGAGCCTTGAAGAACTTCCCGTTCCGAGAATAAACATTGAAAGCTGAAGCGGAAAAAGGTCCTCATGGTCAATCGGAATTCCCGGGAACGAAAGCATGAGATGCGTTTGTTCAAACGGTTTCTTTTCAAGCGTGACGCATTTTTTGAACGGAACGGGCGTTGTTTTAATCGGGTTATTCGTGTTTTCTTTTTTTCCGAAATACTCTTTGATTTTTGAGAGCATTTTTTCTTCGTCAAAATTTCCGCCGACGCCGACAACGATGCGCTCCGGAACATAAAACTTTTCCATATACGAAACGAAGGTTTCCTTTTTCGTGTTCTTCACCGTTTCCGGCGTGCCGAGAATTTCAAAGGAAAGAGGGTCGCCGTCAAAAATTGCACTCTCGTTTTTTTCGTAGCAAACGTCTGCCGGGTCGTCCTCACACATTGCGATTTCTTCAAGAATGACGCCCTTTTCGGTTTCAATGTCATTTTCGTCAAGGCGCGGATTGCAAACCATGTCAAAAAGAATGTCCGCCGCTTCCTCAATGTGATAATCGAGCGCGCGGGTATAAAAGAAGGTATACTCCTTCGTTGTGTAAGCATTCACCATTGCTCCGAGGCAATCCATGCCTTCCGCAATTTCAAAAGCGTTGCGCTTTTTTGAGCCTTTGAAAACGATATGCTCAATGAAGTGAGAAATTCCGTTGTTTTCCTTTGTTTCGCCCCTTGAGCCGGAAGCGACCCAAACGCCGACCGTTGCCGAACGAAGGTCGTCCTTTTTTTCAAAGAAAATCCGAAGTCCGTTTTCGAGTGTAATAAGTTTCATTTGCTGTCTCCGATTGATTGGTAATGACTTTTATCTCTGTTCGCAGAACTGCGAATTATAAAGCGTTGCGTAAAAACCGCCTTTTTGAAGAAGCTCTTCATGCGTTCCGTGCTCAACGATTTTTCCGTCGTCGATTACAAGGATATTGTCCGCGCCTTTGATTGTTGAAAGGCGGTGAGCGATGACGAAATTCGTCCTTCCTTTCATGAGGTTGTTCATTGCGGTCTGAATCTGAACCTCCGTTCGGGTGTCAACGGACGAAGTTGCCTCGTCAAGAATGAGAATCTGCGGGTCGGCAAGAATTGCCCTTGCGATTGTGAGAAGCTGCTTTTGACCGGAGGAAAGGTTTGAGCCGTCCTCGTCAAGAACGGTTTCAAATCCGTCCGCAAGGGTTGAAACAAAATGGTCGACCTTTGCGGCCTTCACGGCGTTCATGAATTCTTCCTCGCTGACGTTTTCATGACCGTAAAGAATGTTTTCGCGGATTGTTCCGGTTTTGAGCCAAGTGTCTTGAAGAACCATTCCGAAAATATTGCGAAGATTTTCCCTTGAAATGTCCCTGATGTCCGTTCCGTCGATTTTGATGCTTCCGCTTTTGATTTCGTAAAAGCGCATGAGAAGGTTGACGAGCGTTGTTTTTCCGGCACCGGTCGGACCGACGATTGCAATGAGCTGGCCGGGTTTGACCGAAAGGTTGAAGTTTTCAATCAGCGGTTTGTCGTCCGCATAAGAGAAGCAGACGTTTTCAAAATCAACAAAGCCCTTTGCTTTTTCGATTTTTGTTTTAACCGTGTCCGGAACTTCCTCTTCGCTTTCGATAATTTCAAAAACACGTTCCGCCGAAGCGAGCGAGGACTGAAGGTTGTTGATGATGTTGCTGACGTCAACGAGCGGCTGCATGAACATATTTGAATAGACCATAAAAGCCGTGATTGTTCCGAGCGACATTTTTCCGTCAATAATAAAATATCCCGCAATTACGCAAATAAACACATATCCGATATTTTTTGCAAAACCGATGACCGGATTGATGAGACCGGAAAGGAACTGCGCCTTTCTGCTGACCGAATAAAGTTCTTCGTTGATTGCCGTAAATTCCTCGATTGCGCTTTTTTCGTGGCCGAAGGCTTTGACAATCTGATGTCCGGTGAACATCTCTTCAATATGGCCGTTGATGTTTCCGGTTTCGCGCCACTGTTCACGAAAGCGCCTTCTTGAAAACTTCAAAATTATAAGCGCAACAAGGCCGCCGAGCGGAAGCGGAACAATCGTCACAACGGACATTATTACGCTTTCTTTGAGCATTACGGCAAGTACGCCGACGAACGTGACGAGCGAAGTTACGATCTGAATGAAGTTATGCTGGAAAGTATTGTTGATGTTGTCAATGTCGTTCGTAACTCTTGAAAGGAGGTCGCCTTTGTTGTGCGAGTCAAAAAAGCTGAGCGGAAGGTGAGAAATTTTTCTGTTGACCTTGTCGCGAAGGGCGGTGATAACGTCCTGAGTGACCCGTGCCATGACGTAGTTGATGATAAAGGTGCAGACCGCGTAAAGCACAAAAATCACGGCGATATTGCGAAGTATTCCGCCGATTGCGGAAAAATCGATGTTTCCGACGGTGAGCTTTCTTTCAACCTGTTCGCTGATGAGATCGATTATGCTTTTGAGATACTGCGGACCGATTACGCCGAGAACGGCGGAAGCAGCGGTGACAACCATAACAAAAGCAACCCAAAGTCGGTTTCCTTTTAATAGGGAAAGAAGTTTTTTTGCCGTTTTCAGAGTGTTCTGCGGTTTTTGCTGCTCAGCTTTTTCGCTTTCTCTGTATTCTGCGTATTTTTCGTTGACGACACGGCGGTTTTCTTTAAGTGAGGTTTTTTCTTTTTTCATGCAAAAGCCTCCTCACTGAGCTGGGATTGAACAATTTCACGGTAAACCGGGCAGGATTCGAGAAGCTCGCCGTGTTTTCCTTCTCCGACGATTTTTCCTTCGTCGAGAACAATGATTTTGTCTGCGTCAAGAATCGTTCCGACCCTTTGGGCAACAATAATTACCGTTGCCGAAATTTTTTCTCGGATTGCCGCTCTGAGCTTTGCGTCCGTCATGAAGTCAAGGGCGGAAAAGCTGTCGTCAAAAATATATACTTCTGCCTTTTTGACGAGCGCACGGGCAATTGAAAGGCGCTGCTTTTGGCCGCCGGAAAAGTTTGTTGCGTTCTGGCTGACGGAACTTTCGATTCCGTCCGGAAGAGCGCTCACAAATTCGTTGCACTGAGCAACGTCAAGCGCAAGCGCAAGACGTTCTTCGTCTGCGTTTTCGTCGCCGTAAAGGAGGTTGTCCCTGATGCTTCCGCTGAAAAGGAAGCTCTTTTGCGGAACAAGACCGATTCTTGAATGAAGGTCGCTTTGAGAAAGTTCTTTAACGTTCACGCCGTCAAAAAGGACTTCGCCTTCGCCGACGTCGTAAAAACGCGGAATGAGATTTATGAGCGTTGTTTTTCCGCTTCCCGTTGCGCCGATGATTGCGGTGACCTTTCCGCTTTCGGCGGTGAAGTCAATTCCGGAAAGAACGCTGCTTTCCGCATCTTCATATCCGAAGGAAACGTTTTTGAATTCAACGGTACCTTTTTTCGATTCGTCAACACTCAAGGGCTTTTCCGGGTCTTTGATTTTCGCTTCAAGGTCAAGAACTTCGGTGATTCTCTTCGCCGAAATATTGGCGCGCGGAACGATTACGAACATTGCCGCGGTCATTGAAACGGAAAAGACGATCATAATCATATAAATCACAAAAGCCTGAAGGTCGCCGACGGAGTTTTGAATTTTGACAACGTCCGTCATCGCGTCGATGTTTTTCGTTGCGACATAGATAAGAAGGTCAAGCGCCATAATGATGAGCACGATGCAAACCGGGAGCAAGACAGCCATAATTCTTGAAAATTTCATCACAAGACCCGAAAGGCGAAGATTCTTTTCCGAAAAAACTTCGTCTTCAAAATCGGTGCGGTTGAAAGCGCGGATAACACGGATTCCTGTGAGCTTTTCACGCAGATAGCGGTTAACTTCGTCGGTGAGCTTTTGGCGCTTTTTGAAAAGCGGCATGACGAGTTTGACCACAACGAAAGCAAGAAGAGCGATAACCGGAATGATTGCGAAAATGATCATTGCGAGCTTTGCGTTGAGAAAGAACGCCATAAACGTTCCGCCGACGAGCATAATCGGCGAAGCGATGATGATTCTTATGAGCTGCAAAATAAAATCCTGCATAACCTGAACGTCGCTTGTACAGCGCGTGATGAGCGACGGAGTTCCGATTCGGTCGATATCCGCCTGAGAGAGAGTTTCGACCTTCAAAAAGATTTTTTCACGGAGAATTTTTCCGTAGCAGGTTGCGGTTTTGCTCGAGTAATAACTGCTGAGAACCGAAATTCCGACGCCGAGGGCGGAAACGGCAATCATAATGAGCCCGACGCGTTTAATATAATCAAGGTCTTTGTTTTGAATTCCGACATTGATAATCTGCGACATAAGCATCGGAAGCGCAAGGGTCATTCCCTGCGCAAGAAGAACAAGAATCATTGAAAGAACAGCGGTGCCTTTGATCGGTTTTATGTAAGAAAGTACCTTTTTCAAAACCGAACCTCCCCGTTTAACAAAATTTAAAATATACAGGCAATAACAAAACAATTGCTTTTTTCAAGGCATAAATAGCCATTTTTCTGAATTATAGCAAAACATTGTGAATATTTTGTAAACCGGATATGTGATTACTATAATGTAATAAAATTTAAGAAGATTGGAGCATATGTTTCAAATTTCTTGTTTGCTTTCAAAAAAGGTTTTTTCGTTCCTTCAAATCTTCATCGGAAGAAAATTCAAAAGAATTTCAAATCTTTTGAAAAATGGCTTGACTTTTTCCGGCCTTTGTGATAATATACTTTGGCAAAAACAAATGCGCCAATAGCTCAGCTGGATAGAGTGTTTGGCTACGAACCAAAAGGTCGGGGGTTCGAGTCCCTCTTGGCGCGCCAAAATAAAAGCTTCGATTTTTTCGGAGCTTTTATTTTTTTTGCAGTGCCTTCGGCAATGAATTTTAAACATAAAACAACAGCGGTTGCCGAAAGACAATCGCTGTTGTCGCTTATTGAGTATATTGACAAGTCAATCTTTTTTCATTTGCCGTCAAAGCGGTTTTTCTTATTCATTTTCCTTTGGGTCGGGCAAAAACCGAAACAACAAGGCCGGAAACAACCGCGGCCATTATTCCGACACTCGCCGAAGCAAGCGGCCCGTCGAGGACACCCAAAAGTCCCTTTTCGGCAACGGCTTCCTTGGTTCCCTTCGCAAGGTTATAACCGAATCCGGTGAGCGGAAGAGTTGCTCCGGCTCCCGCCCATTTTGCAAGCGGTTCGTAAAGTCCGACCGCACCGAGCAAAACCCCGCAAACAACAAAAAGAACAAGAACCTTTCCGGGTGTGAGCTTTGTCAGGTCAACAAGAAGCTGACCTATCACACAGATGAGGCCGCCGACGAGGAACGCTTTGCAAAGAGCAAGAAAAAGTTCCAATCTCACATCACCGCCTTGATTTTTGAAATGCATTTTTTGACGCACTTCTTGTTGTCCGTAAGGCAGCAGACTGCCGCACCGAGAGCCGCAACTGCAAGCATTACGGCAAGAATCTTCTTCAAAGCGCAAAGGCATTTGTTGAGTTTCATAAGACACATGAAGAATTTTACGCAGGAAAGAGCTTTCATTTTTACAATCTCCTTTTATGAGTTAATTATTGTCGCTTTTGATAAGAACCGCATGAGCGATTCCCGGAATGCTTTCTCCCTGAAGGGACGAAACCGGTGACATCAGCGCCCCCGTTGCAACGAACAAAACTTTTTTGAAAAAGCCGTTTCGGAAACGGTTGAGAATATACGAACAAAGAACGCTTGCGCTGCATCCGCAACCGGAGCCGCCGGCATGAACGTCCTGCGCCTCTCGGTCAAAAATCAAAAGTCCGCAGTCGTTGTGAACCGAGGAAAGGTCAATTCCTTCCTCCCGAAGCATCAGCTCTTTGAGAAGGTCGCTTCCGACTTTTCCGAGGTCGCCCGTCAAAATCATGTCGTAATCCGAAGGCGAAGTTCCCGTGTCGCAAAGAAAATCGGTAATTGTTTTCTTCGCCGCAGGGGCCATCGCCGCTCCCATGTTGTTTGCGTCGGTGATCCCGAGGTCACAGATTGTTCCGAGGTGGATTTTGTCTATATACGGACTTGCGCTCTTTTTTGAATTTTTCAGTACCGCCGCGCCGGCACCCGTAACCGTCCATTGAGCCGTCGGAGTGCGCTGACCGCCGTATTCAAGCGGATAACGGAACTGCTTTTCCGCCGAGCAAAAATGAGAACAGGTTGCCGCAACGCAACAGTCAAAACCGCCCGTTTCAATCGCAAGCGACGCAGTGCAAAGCGAAAGCGCCATTGTCGAACAGGCACCGTAAAGGCCGCAAACCGGAATTTTGAGACTTCTCAATCCGAACGAGGAACCGATGCATTGGTCAAGAAGGTCACCGGAAAAAATTGCGTCAACCTCATTTTTCTCCGTTGCCGCATTCAAAAGAGCTTTTTCAACGGCGCGCTTCAAAAGTTCGCTTTCCGCTTTTTCCCAGGACGGAAGTCCGAGCTTGTCGTCGGAAAAGACGAGGTCAAACTCCTTTCCGAGCGGCCCTTCTCCTTCCTTTTTCCCGACTGCCGCGGCGTTTGCGATTATCCTCGGCTTCTTTTCAAGGAAGATTGTTTTCCCTTTTCGTGTTGCCATTTTTTCTTTTTCTCCTTATAATCAGTACAACTTAAAAACAAAAACGATGAGGCCGTAAAGAACGGCGCTTCCGCACCCGAAAACAATGACCGGCCCGGCGAGCTTAAACATATTCGCCGCCGTTCCGAGAATCAGCCCCTCGGAATGAAACTCCATCGCCGGAGAAACAATCGAGTTTGCAAACCCTGTAATCGGAACGGCCGTTCCCGCACCGGCATGCTTTGCGATTTTGTCAAAAACGCCGAATCCGGTGAGAATCGCCGTGATTGCGATTACGATCACAAGGACAAGAGCTTTCACCTCTTCAAGCGTCATTGAGGTCTTTGAAAAAAGGAAAGTCAAAAGCTCCGCAAAAGAGCAGATGAGTCCGCCGACCGCAAAAGCTTTCACGCAGTCAACGAAAACGGGCGAGCCGGGGGAGAATCGCTTTGCAAGATTTGAATATTCGTCTTTTGAAACGGACAAGATTTTCACCGCCTTAATATAAAGTTCAACTCTATTTTTTGCCAAAGTCTTTGATTTTATACACGCTTTAGCTTGACAAAGTGAATCGGCGCAGATAAAATAAATATAAAAGTATTTTCGGTCGAGCCGAAAAAGAAAAGAGGTTTTCAAAAATGGCTGTTTTTAAGGCTTTTAATGCAATCCGTCCGGTTCCGGAGGATGCTGAAAAAATCGCCGCCCTTCCATATGATGTAATGAACAGTGAGGAAGCACGGGAGATGGTTAAAGGCAACGACCTTTCCTTCCTTCACGTTGACAAGGCGGAAATTGACCTTGATCCTTCAATCGACCCGTATGACGAAAAAGTTTATCTCAAGGCTCGCGAAAACCTTGATTCGCTCGTCGAAAACGGACATAGCAAAAAGGACGAAACGCCGTGCTTTTACATCTACCGTCAAATTATGGACGGTAGAGCGCAGACAGGTCTCGTCGGCTGTGCAAGCATTGACGATTACATAAACGGCGCAATCAAAAAGCATGAGTTCACCCGCGCGGACAAAGAACAGGACAGAATCAACCACGTTGATTACTGCGACGCAAACACAGGTCCGATTTTCCTCACTTACCGCGAAAACGACTTCATCAGCAAAACCGTTTCCGATTGGAAGGAAAACCACGCTCCGGTTTATGACTTTGAACAAAACGACGTTCAAAACACTGTTTGGGTGATTGACTGCAAGGAGACGAACGAAAAAATTGCCGAAGCGTTTTCAAAAATCGACTCGCTTTATATCGCCGACGGCCACCACCGCTGCGCTTCCGCAGTCAAAGTCGGACTCAAAAGGCGCGGACAATTTCCGAACTTCGACGGAAGCGAAGAGTTCAACTTTTTCCTCGCCGTTGCGTTCCCGAAAAACGAGCTTGCAATCATGGATTATAACCGCGTAATCAAAGATCTGAACGGCATGAGCGAAGAAGAGTTCATGAAAAAACTTTCGGAAAAATTCTCCGTTGAAGCCTTTGAAAAAGAAGGCGCATACCGTCCGGAAAAGCGCCACACTTTCGGAATGTATCTCGACGGAAAGTGGTATAAGCTTGAAGCGAAGGACGGAAGTTTTGACGAAAGCGACCCTGTTTTGAGACTTGACGTTTCGATTCTTCAAAACAACTGCATTGACCCGATTTTCGGAATCAAAGACTCGAGAACCGACAAGCGCATTGACTTCGTCGGCGGAATCAGAGGTCTCGGCGAACTTGAAAGAAGATGCTCGCTTGACATGAAGATTGCGTTTTCGATGTTCCCGACCTCGCTCGACGAACTCATGGACATCGCCGACGCCGGAAAAGTTATGCCGCCGAAATCGACATGGTTTGAGCCGAAGCTTCTCAGCGGACTTTTCATTCATAAGCTTAGCTGATTTTTCCAAAGCATACAAAAAACCTGCTGTTATTCGCATATAACAGCAGGTGATTTTGATTTAATTATTTATTTCTTTCAAAACTTCGTACTGATTCCTTTTTCCGTAAATCACGGCAATCACATGAACCTCTTTCCTGCCCTCGTCTGTCACAAAATAAACAATAAAGTTTTGAACGGGCATTTTATGTATGCCGCGGCTGTGCCACGGTTCTTCTTCAGTCAGCGCAACACGGTTCGGCATTGTTTCAAGAGAAAAAACAGCTTCTTTGATTTTTGAAAGGAGTTTTAAAGCCGTTTCCGGTTCAGAAAGACTTTTCCCGATATAGCGAAAATTTTCGCTCATCTGTTCTTTTGCCTGCGGGGTGATTTTAACGGTATAGTCAGCCATTTTTTATTTCCCGCTCAATCTCTTCAAAAACCTCGCCGGCAAAAAACGATTCACCGTTTTTTGCTTGCCTCTCGCCGTTTTGCATAATTTTGTCAAATGTGCTTTTATCCATTTGATCGAATGTTTGCGGTACCGATGAAAGCGAGAGCGGAAAGGGAATCGATTTTTTCAAAATAATCTGTTTATAAAGCATATTGATAACAACCGAAACCGGCACTCCGAGTTCGGCCATAATTTCTTCAGCCTGCGCTTTAACTTCGGGTTCAACGCGGGCAACAACATTTGATGTTTTTGAAGCCATTATTATTCCACCTTTCTTTTTAATATCATACCACAATGTATGACAAATAGCAATACAAATTGATATTGATTGAAATTACAAATACCGCAAAATCCAATTCGAAAGGAAGAAACATAATCATGACCGAAAAACTTTATGATCTTGACAGTTATGTTACGGAATTCACATGTAAAGTTGTATCGCTTTACAAAGATGAGAATTACACATATGTCGAAACCGACCGAACCGCCTTCTTTCCCGAAGGCGGAGGACAAACAAGCGACCGCGGTTTTCTCGGCGGAGCATATGTTGAAAACGTTCGGCTTGAAGGAGATAAAATTACACATATCGTGAAAAACGATGTTGAAAATGTGGAGAAATTACAGGTCGGAGCCGAAATTTTTGGAAAAGTTGACATGAAAAAGCGTTTTTCCGATATGCAGCAGCACTCCGGAGAGCATATTTTTTCCGGAATCGTACATTCACTTTTCGGCTTTGAAAACGTCGGTTTTCACCTCGGAAGCGATTTTGTAACAATCGACACGAGCGGTGAACTGAGCGACGACGATATCTGTAAAGCCGAAGTCCTTGTCAATGAAGCAATCTGGAAAGACCTTGAAATCAGGGTTTACTATCCGTCGAAAGAAGAACTTGAGACCCTCGCCTACCGCAGTAAAAAGGAAATTGACGGCCCTCTTCGCATTGTTGAAATTCCCGGCGTTGACGTTTGCGCCTGTTGCGCGCCCCACGTCAAACGCACCGGAGAAATCGGCTCGTTCCGCGTTGTGAAAAGCGAACGCCACCGCGGCGGAACAAGACTTTATGTCCTTTGCGGCGAAAGAAACATCGCCGACGCAAGAGAAAAGCTCATGCAAAATTATCTCGTCAGCAACCTTCTCGTCACAAAAGAGACGGAAACTTTTTCAATGGTTCAAAAACTCAAAGACGAAAGAGCCGCCCTCTCCGCCGAGGTTTCCGCGCTCAAAAAAGAGCTTTCGGCCCTCAAAGCAAAAAGCGTTGAAGGCGGAAAAAGAATCGTCGTTCTTTCCGAAAC
>JAUNFH010000228.1 GCA_030525185.1 Clostridia bacterium | reverse complement strand
GGTCTGACTTTCATTGTGAACTACCTCCTTTAAAAATTGAACCTGTCGGTTAATTATAATGCTTACATTGCGACCGATCGACGGAATGCGTCCGAAAATCGGAAGCCGCGACCGATTCTCCGGTGGATTTGCATTTATCGGTGAGCAGATTTTTCGCTCGGAGTGCAAAAGGCTTCGCAGGCAATACTTTGTGTATTGGCAAGGAGCATTTTGTGCGCCGACGGGAAATATGCCGCCGAGAAATGTTAAAGACATCCGAAAAATTGGGAGCTTACTTGGATCTCCATGTGATGCGTCCCTTGGTCAGGTCGTATGGAGACATTTCGACCGTAACCTTGTCTCCGGGAAGAATGCGAATGTAATTCATTCTGAGCTTTCCGGAAATGTGGGCGAGAATTTTGTGGCCGTTTGAAAGCTCAACCTGGAACGTTGCGTTCGGAAGAGCCTCAACAACGGTGCCTTCAATTTCAATCATATCCTGTTTTGACATAACTTTTCTACCTCTTCAAATCATTGAGTTGTTTGAGTGCTTTTCGCAATTTGCGATCAGTTTCCATTGAAGCCTCGTCAATGAACATCGGGGTAAATTCAACGTGGCGGAGGTTTTTGGCCTTTGCTCTTTCAAGCGGCCGTTCCTTTCCGTCGCAAAGAAAAACCCTTTTTCCTTCAAAGCGCACCGCCGCAAGCAGTCTGCCTTTGTCGCGTCCTGCTTTTGACAGCACTACCTGCCCTTTTTTAAACTCCATCGGGCGAACCTCATTCTTTCGTGAGGATCACCGGGCCGTCTTTTGTGATGGCGATGGTGTTTTCAAAGTGGGCGGAAAGCTTTCCGTCGGCGGTCTTAACCGTCCAACCGTCTGAAAGCCTTTTAATAGCTTTTGTGCCTTGATTGATCATCGGCTCAATGGCGATTGTCATGCCCGGTAACAGGCGAACGCCCCGGCCGGCTGTTCCGTAATTCGGAACGGCAGGATCTTCATGAAGTTCTTTTCCGACTCCGTGTCCCGTGTACTCGCGTACAACGGAAAATCCTCTTTCCTCGCAATAGCGCTGAACACACGAACCGATATCGCCGATTTTTCCGCCGGGAACCGCAACCTTGATTGCCTCATAAAGGCTTTCTCTGGTCACGTCAATCAGCCGCTGTGCCTCGTCGGAAATTTTTCCGCAGGCAAATGTGGCGGCGTTGTCGCCGTTATAGCCGTGAATTTTTGCTCCGAGGTCGATGCTTACGATGTCGCCCTCTTTAAGGATACGCTTTTTGCTCGGAATGCCGTGAATTACTTCATCGTTTACGGAAATGCATGCTGTGGCGGGAAAGCCGTATAAATGCAGGAAGTTGGGTTCCGCACCCTGACTTTTGATGTATTCATAGGCAATGCGGTCAATTTCGGCGGTCGAAATGCCTGGCTTAACCGCTTCCCCTGCCACTCTCAGTGCTCCCGCCGAAATTCGGCAGGCTTCTTTCATGAGCGAAAGCTCACGAGTAGTTTTCAGCACGATCATGCTTAATCCTCCAATGCCTTGAGGGTGAGTGCAGTCGTGTCTGCGACTTCCTCCTGTCCCTCAACAACAGTGAGCTTGTTCTTTGCCTTGTAAAACTCAACGAGCGGTTCTGTCTGCTCGTGATAAATTTTCAAGCGTTCAAGGATTGTTTCCTCCTTGTCGTCAACGCGCTGAACAAGCTGTGCGCCGCAGAGGTTGCAAACGCCGTCCTTTTCCGGCTTCTTATAAAGAAGATGATAGGAAGCGCCGCAGCCGCCGCAGACTCTGCGTCCGGAAAGTCTTTGAACGATTTTTTCGTCCGGAACCTGAATGTCGATAACCTTATCGATTTCAACGCCCATTTCGTCAAGAGCCTGTGCCTGAGGCACGGTTCTCGGAAAACCGTCAAGGATGAATCCGTTTTTGCAGTCGTCTTCTTTAAGTCTTTCCTTGACGATGCCGATCACGACATCGTCGGGAACAAGCAGACCTTTGTCAATGAATTCCTTCGCTTTAATACCCATTTCCGTCTGCGCCTTGAGCGCCGCACGGATGATATTGCCTGTTGATATGGTCGGGATCGAAAGGTGCTCGGAAATTACTTCTGCCTGAGTGCCTTTTCCGGCTCCCGGCGCGCCCAATAATATAAGCTTCATCAGGTATCACCTCAATAAGTATTAGTCAAGGAAGCCCTTGTAGTGTCTCATCATCATCTGGCTTTCAAGCTGTTTTACGGTTTCAAGCGCAACACCGACAACGATGATGAGCGAAGTACCGCCGAGCGAAAGAGCCATCGGCTTGTTGATGAGCTTTGTGAAGATCGTCAAGATGTTCGGGAAAAGCGCAACAACCGAAAGGAGGAGCGCACCGAGAAGGGTAATTCTTGAAAGGATCTTCTTGATATAATCCGAAGTCGGTTTGCCCGGACGGA
>JAUNFH010000074.1 GCA_030525185.1 Clostridia bacterium | reverse complement strand
GTACTTTTGTTTCAAACGACAAAAGTACCCCCAGCGGAGCGGTCGGGTGTAAATTTAAAAGAAACCCGTGCGGTTAAATAACCCTCCCGAAGCAGTACCGAAAAAAGCAGACCGATCAAAAAACGATCAGGCTTTTTTGTAAAGCCGCTTTGCCCTCATGCAATATTTTCCTCGTCGGATAACACAGAAAATATATTGAATAATAAAAACAGTATATGGTTTTATTCGGAGGAGAGAAAATGAGAAAACGCGCCGTTTGGCTTTATGGTCTTGTTTCGCTTTGCCTTCTTCTTTTGACCGTAAGAATTATTGATATAACAGCAAAAGAATATTCCGCAGCCGGAAGTGAAAACCACAAAAAAACAATTGAAATCAGCTCAACGCGCGGAAAAATCTATGACCGAAATCTTGAGCCGCTCGTTGACTGCGAAGAAAAACTCATTGCGGCTTTCACGCCTTCGGTGAAATCAAAGCAGATCCTTTCCCGTCTTCTCGGCGAAGAACGCGCAAACGAAATCATCGAAAGCAAACACCCGTATGTTACCGAAGTCAAAGAGGAAGTGAACGACGAAAACATCAAAACGTTTCACGTTCCGATAAGATACCCGTCATCCGCCGTCGCCTGTCATCTCGTCGGATATGTTAATGAAAGAAGCGGAAACGGCGCTTCCGGAATTGAACGCGGATATAACGATTTTTTGAAGGAAAAAAGCGGAACGCTCTCGGTCAGCTTTTCCGTTGACGCAACCGGAAGCGTCCTTCAGGGACTTCAAAAAACCATAAATGACGAAAATTACAATTCAAACGCCGGTGTGGTTTTGACAATCGACCGCAGAATTCAAAGAATTGCGGAAACCGCCCTTGAAAAAAGCTCAATCAAAAGCGGATGTGCAATCGTAATGCACGTTCAAAACGGCGAAATTCTTGCTCTTGCAAGCGTTCCGAAGTATAACAGAAACAACATCGGAAACGAACTTGAAAAAAAGAATTCTCCCCTTTCAAACAAAGCGCTTCCGGCTTACAGCGTCGGCTCGGTTTTCAAAAGCGTTGTTGCCGCCTATGCGCTCGAGTGCGGAATCGGCGAAGAGACGGAGTTCGACTGTCCCGGAAGCATAACAGTCGGCGACACGGTCTTTTCCTGCTATCACAGCAAAGCGCACAAAAAGCAAACGATGGCACAGGCGCTTCAAAATTCATGTAATATTTACTTTATAAAGCTCATTGAAAAGCTTGACACAGACGGACTTTTGATGTTTTGCCGCTCAATCGGACTTTCTCATGAAACAAAAATTGCCGAGGGTGTAACCGGCGAAAAAGGCTGCCTTCCGAACGAAGATTCGCTTCGGTTGCCGGGCGAAAGAGCAAATTTTTCTTTCGGCCAGGGAAAACTTTTGATTTCCCCTCTTCAGATGCTCGGAGTTTACCATGCGCTTGCAACCGGGTATTACGTCAGGCCGACGGTAATTTTCGGTTTTTCAAACGAAGAAAAACTCGTGAAAAAAGAGACGGCGCAAGACAAAAAAAGAGTCCTTTCGGGAAGTACCGTCAAAAGGGTAAGAAAACTTCTTTCTTCGGTCGTTGAAAAAGGAAACGCAGAAAAAGCGAAAAGCGCCCTCGTCTCCCTCGCCGGAAAAACAGGAACGGCGCAAAGCGGCATTTTTGACGGAAAAAGAGAAATTTGCCGAACATGGTTTTCAGGTTTTTTTCCGGCCGTCAATCCGCATTATGTTGTTGTCGTTTTGAACGAAGACGGAAAAGGCGGAAGTGTCGATTGCGCCCCGGTTTTCAAAGAAATCTGCGAGAATATTGCCCGTCTCGGTTGACAACATATTGAATTATATGTTAAAATTATGAAAAAGATAAGTCTTTCGGGAAGCACCGAAGGCTGAATTTAAGGAGGTCTTTTTCATGAACGAAGAATTCACAACTGTTCCCGCAGAAGAAAGCGACGCAAAAAACTTCTTTGACGCTTTCCTCACAATGCTTAAGGGCATTCTCAAAACTATCCTTCCGATCATCGGTCTCGGATATTTTGTAAAGTATCTTTAAGCGTCAGGCGCCGTAACCTTCGGCGCGCATTAAAAAAATGCGAAATAAAAGCTGTAAACCGTCTCTTCTTGCATAAAGAATTGAGCGATTTACAGCTTTTTGTTTTTCCCGTCAATCACTTTTTGAGCATTGATTCTGTTTTTCACTCCCCTTCCCATTTTTATTTTTTTACCAAAGGTGAGACTTTTGCACGATTCATACGACTAATAGGTGAAAGGAAAAAAATCACCTTTCGGAAAGGAGGAAACCAATGGATAACGGTGCAAGTAGCTACCGCCGTTTTCTTGCCGGTGAAGATGAAGGACTTGCCGAAATTGTTGAAGAATACAGAGACGGTCTGATTCTTTATTTAAACGGGTATGTCGGCAATTTATATATTGCCGAAGAGCTGACCGAAGAAACCTTTTTTCGGTTGATTACAAAAAAGCCGAAGTTTTCCGGAAAAAGTACATTCAGATCATGGCTTTATGCCATCGGGCGAAACATTGCCGTTGATTTTGTCAGGCACAATTCAAAACAAATAAACACCCCCGTTGAAGATATGGAAAACTATCTTTTTGAAGAATCCTGCCTTGAAAAATCATACATCAAAGAGGAAAGGAAAATAACGCTTCACAAAGCGTTGTCAAAACTTATCCCCGATTACAGAAATGTGCTTTGGCTCGTTTACTTTGAAGATTTTTCAAGCAGCGAAGCCGCAACGGCTTTAAAGAAAAGCAACCGTCAAATACGCAATCTCCTTTACCGCGCAAAGAAAAGTTTAAAATCAATACTTGAAAAGGAAGGCTTTTACTATGAAGAACAATGAAGAAATGGTCAACAGTTTGCTTGAACGCAAAGCGAAGTACGAAATCAAACAAAGACAAAAAAAGAAAATCCTTTCCCGTGCGGCAACATCGTTCGGTTGCTTCTGTCTTGTTGCAATTCTCGGGTTCACCGCTTTTCAAAGCGGAATTTTCGGCACTGAAAATCCGGCTCAAACAACAAACGGTACAGCTTTTTCGAGCGTCAAGAACACAGCCGAAAGTGTTGCTTCAAAAAATAAAATCATATTCAACAAAGTTGACGGTTTTTCCGGCGATTCAAACAGAAAATTCGGTTTCGATCTCATTCAAAAGGATTATGTTGTAATGAACGTTTCCGAATACTACGGAACGAACATATATCCCGAAGTTCCGTCAGACCTCAAAGCGTGGCAGAAAGAAGAAAACCAAGTCGGAATTTATAAAGAAAACGGCGGCAAGGGAAAAGTTTATTACGACGTAAACATTCTTAACTATTCAAACAATGATTTTTCAAGGTCGCTTAACATTGAAATTTCAAAAGATTCCATGCCCGTTACCGACTGCGCATTTTTTGACGAAGTCAAAGAAAAATCGCTCATTAACGGTACCGAGGTTGCAATCGGAAAAACGGACGACGGATATTACTATGCTCAGTTCATGTTCAAAAACGTTGGCTTCAGAATCATCGGTGAAGGTTTGACCGAAAATGAATTTGTGAACGTTCTTTCCTCGCTGATAAGATAAGCTTTCGTGCCTCGTTCGGTTTTGATTAACGCAAACAGCCGTCCGTGTGGAATCGGGCGGCTGTTTTTTCGCTCAAAACTATTGACAAATCAATTTTAATAGTGTATTATATTTTAGTCGTCAAAAGACGACAGTTTTGAGGGCATAGCTCAGTTGGTTAGAGTACTTGCTTGACATGCAAGGGGTCGGTGGTTCAAGTCCACTTGTCCTCACCAGAACACCCGGATGCAACAGCGTCCGGGTGTTTTTTTATTCTTCGGTTTCCGCTTTCTTCCTGCTTTCCCCTTCCTTTTCTTTTCCGCAACCGTCGCAGACTCCTTTCGTTGTCGGATCGATGAAAACTCCGAGCGCAGTCAGAGCGGAAACGGCCGCAGTCCCGATATTGACAACCGAGTCTTCGGAAAATTTCGGAACAACGCCGAAAATGCCGAGAATCGAATAAACAAATGCCGTCACTGCCGGAATTGCCGTCAACCAGAAAATCGGGTTTTTGAAACGAGCCTTCAAGTTGATTTCCCTTTTCATTTTCTGTTCCTCCTTTTCGGAGTTTTGCCCGCTTTGGGGCTGATACATTATATGAAAAAATTCGGACAAACGACACAAAAAAGAATTGACAAACACTCTTTTTCGGTGATATACTGTCATTGAAAATCGGTATGGATTTTTCAACTTGTTTATTTTCGCCATACACCTTTGGTGTGCGGCGATTTTTTTGTTTTCAGAGAGGATGTTGAAAAATGAAAAAGCACGTCATTCACAGCGAAACGGTTTATGTTCTCGGAATTGTTCTTCTCTCCTTTGCGGTCGCCATGCTGACTGCGGCAAACTTCGGAATTTCGATGATCGTCGCTCCGGCATATCTTCTTAGCCTGAAAACAGGCTTTTTGACCTTCGGTCAGGCCGAATATGTCGTTCAGGCTTTTCTCTTCGTTTTGTTCTGTCTTGTGATGAAAAAGTTCAAACCGGTTTATCTTTCCTCGTTTGTCACCTGTCTGATTTACGGCGCGGTTCTTGATCTTTGGCGGCTTATTCCGATTTTCAATCCTTCCGTCACCGAACCCGGAAGCATGGCTTTGCCACTCAGAATTTTGATGTTTGTTTTCGGAATCCTTTTCACTTCCGTTTCCGTTATGCTCTTTTTTAAAACTTACCTTTATCCTCAGGTTTATGACTTTTTCGTCAAAGGTGTCAGCGGAAAATTCGGGATTGAAATTTCGCGTTTCAAAACCTGCTTTGACCTTTCGTGCCTCGCCGTCGGTTCGGCAATGACACTGATTTTTTTCAAGAAGTTCGTCGGAATCAGCTTCGGAACGCTTTTGATTGCTCTCATCAACGGAACGCTCATCGGCTTTTTCGGAAAAGTTTTTGACCGCATTTTTGAGGTCAAACCGATTTTCAAAAAGTTTTCAAAGTACTTCAGCCTTGAACGGAAAGGTGAATAACAACGCAAAACGGGATTGCCCAATCGGACAATCCCGTTATTATTTTATTTCAGCGTGACAATCGTCACTCCGCTTTCGCCTTCGCCGAACGTTCCGAGACGGAAAGACTTTACGAATTTGCATTTTCTCAGGTAATCCTGAATTCCCCTTCTGAGAACTCCGGTTCCCTTTCCATGGATAACGCTGATTTCGGTGAGTCCGAGACGCATACACCTGTCAAGGTGGCGTTCAAGCTCCATAATTCCCTCTTCAACGTTCATTCCGCGAAGGTCGCATTCGGTTTTGTCCGCTCCGGCAACCTTGAATTCATGCTGAGCCTTTTTGGGCATCTGCTTTTTCTTCTCGCGCTGTTTGTTCTTTGAAAGGCGGAGATTTTCCTTCGGAGTCCTCATTTTGATTATTCCGGCAAGAACTTCAACCTCGCCTTTTTTGTTTTCAAGCGCGGTAACGGTCGCCGTCTTTCCGATATCGGCAAGAATAACCTCATCTCCGATTTTGAGGTTCGTCGGAACAACATAGTTTTCGTCGTCCGAAAGCGCTGCAGTGACCGGATTTGTGATGTCGTCAAATTCGCCCATGCTCTTTTTCATGAGCTGCCTTGCCCTTCTTGCGGCTTCGGCCTTATCCTTTGCTTTTGCGCTCTCTTTTTTCAGCTCTTCAAGCTCATTGACGAGAGCGTATGCACTGCGCTTTGCCTGTTCAACGATTCTTGTTGCCTGCTCCTGAGCTTTTTCAAGCTCTTTTTTGCGAAGGTCTTCAATGCTGTCTTTATATTTTTGGGCTTCCGCCTTTGCCTTTGTTGCTTCAAGGCGGATTTTTTCGGCCTCGTCACGCTTTTTTTCAAAGTGCGGGCGGCTTTTTTCAAGCGTTTCGATAACGTCTTCAAAACTTGCATTGTCGCTTGAAACAAGCTGTTTTGCCCGTTCTATGACGCTTTCTTCGATTCCGAGACGTGACGAAATCGCAAAAGCGTTTGACCTTCCCGGAACACCGATGAGAAGGCGGTATGTAGGCTTGAGCGAAGACACGTCAAATTCACAGCAACCGTTTTCAACTCCCGGAGTTTCAAGCGCATAAACTTTCAATTCCGCATAATGAGTTGTTGCGGCAATCTTTGCGCCCTTTTCGTGGATACGTTCAAGAATTGCGGTTGCAAGCGCCGCACCTTCGACCGGATCGGTACCCGCACCGAGTTCATCGATGAGTACAAGCGAATGTTCGTCCGCACTGCCGATGATTCTCACGATGTTCGTCATGTGCGACGAAAAAGTTGAAAGCGACTGTTCAATGCTCTGCTCGTCACCGATATCGGCAAAGACATTGTCAAAAACTGAAATTTCGCTTCTGTCCCCCGCGGGAATCATAAGTCCGCACATTGCCATGAGTGAAAAAAGCCCGAGCGTTTTGATCGAAACGGTTTTACCGCCCGTGTTCGGACCGGTAATAATCAGTGTGTCAAAATCGGTTCCGAGCCTGATGTCGGTCGGAACAACCTTCTTCGGGTCAATAAGCGGATGGCGGGCTTTGTTGAGAATAATTTTTCCGCTGTCGTTCAAAATCGGCGTCATTGCCTTCATGTCATAAGCAAGCTTTGCCTTTGCAAAAATCACGTCGAGTTCAACGGCGCATTCATAGCTCGCCTTGATTCCCTCATAAAAGCTTCCGGCCTCGGCCGAAAGTTCGTAAAGAATTCGGTCAATCTCCTCTTGCTCTTTTCCCTGAAGGACTTTGATTTCGTTGTTCGCTTCAACAACTCCGGCCGGCTCAATGAAAACCGTTGCGCCGCTTGAGGACGTGTCGTGAACAAGGCCGCTGATTTCGCTTCGGTGTTCAATTTTGACGGGAACGACGTATCGTCCGTTACGCATTGTAACAATCGCTTCACGAAGCGCCTTTTGATACTGAGAAGAACGAATCATTTTGTCGAGCCTGTCCCGTATTTTTGAAGAAGCGGCACGGATTTTTCTTCTAATATCGTAAAGTGCGGGCGAAGCGTTGTCGCTCATTTCGTCCTCGCTGACGATTGCGGAAGTGATTTTGTCTTCAAGATACTTATTCGGTGTGAGAGCGTCAAAATAGACGTCAACCGAGCAACGGACGCCCTCGTTTTTGCTCCTCCACTGAACAATTCCGCGAATTGAGCGAAGGACTTCCGCAACGTCAAGAAGCTCTCGCATTGAAAGAACGCTTCCTGCATTCGCACGGGCAAGAGCGTTATTGATATTCTTCAATCCGCCGAAAGACGGAGCGCCGAACCGAGCCATGAGCATATGAGCGTCGGTCGTCTGATTAAGAAGAGCCTGAACCGTGTTTAAATCGCTTTCCGGAGAAAGAAGCGCAATTTCCGCTTTTCCGTCTTCGCTCGCAACGAATTTTGAAAGCTTTTCAAGAATTTTGTCAAGTTCAAGCGCCGTGTAATCTCTGTTCATCGTTTTTCCCTCCTTTAAAAATATCTTTTATCCATTATCTGTTATCTCTTATCTGTTATCTGATTTAAAATACACACAGTGTTAAATTTTAAAGAAAAGCGTGCGGTTTAAGTATAAAATAACGAGAAGTTTTTTCTTAAACCTACGCTTCACATCACCTTGCAATATTTCATTCGCCGAAGGCGATCCTACCTCGTCATTGCCTTGTAAAAATCAAGAGTCTTATATCCGCGCATGGTAACCGCTTTGAGATACCGTTCGCTGACGTCGCAAAGAAGCGAAAGAGACGGTTTTGAAAGGCTGAAAGAAAAGACCTTGTTCGAGTCGCTGAGACAAATGTGGCGCATTGCGGTCACAACGCTCAAAGGAAGTTCGGTCGTTTTTTCTTCCGGCAAACATTCTTCGCAGTAAAGTCTTCCGCTCGAAACGGAAAAGCGCATTTTTTCACTTTCATATTTTCCGCAATTGCAACAGGCAACAATCGACGGCATATAACCGGCGAGCGAAAGAAATCTCAGTTCGGCCGCCGCTTTAATGAGATTGCTGTCCTTTTTCTTTTCGGCAACAAAATATACCGCATTCAGAAGAAGGCGCAAAAATTCATCCGCATTCTCTTCGCGAACGGAAAGTTCAGCCGCGAGTTCGGCAAAATACTGGGCAAGCGAGAGCGAAACAATATCCTCCCTTAAAGAAAAGAAAACCTCTTTTGCGCTCGCTTCGGTAACTATGTAAACACCGGTTTTCTTTTTTTCAATCACAAAATCGGAATAACAAAGAAGCCCGGTTGCGGCGGAATTTTTGCTTTTCGGACTTCGTGCGCCATTGACAAAAGCCCTGATCACTCCGTTTTCGCGTGTGAGCAGGGTAACAAGCCGGTCGCGTTCGCCCGTTGTTTTTTCTTTGATTACCATTCCGTCCGTTTTAATAGTCATAATCGTTGAAGTCCTCGTCGTCATCCGAGTATTCAGCGTCGTTCCTTTTTTCCATTGCCGGAAAGTCGCTGTCAAAATTATTGATGAATTCCTGAGCAAATTCCTCCGAAAAAGACCCCGAATCAAAAGGAACTTCGCTTTCGTCCCTCGCGTTTTTATAATTAAGATAATCGGAAACCTTTCCCGTTTTCATGAAAATTTTCCAAAGTTCTTTTTTGCCCATAACCGTTCCCTCCGAAAGTAAAGTACAATATCGTCTGTTTATACTTTGCTCCGAAAGGAAGCGTTTTAAACAAGGAAAGTTTTTCTTAATCCGTTTTCCTGCTTTTAATCAAGCCCGAAGTTGTGAATCAGTCCCTCTCTGTTGCGCCAGCCCTCTTTGACTTTGACCCAGCATTTGAGGTTGATTTTGCAATCGAAAAAGCGTTCCATGTCCTGCCGCGCATAAGTTGAAATGCGCTTGAGCATTGCGCCGCCTTTTCCGATGATGATTCCTTTGTGGCTTTCCTTTTCGCAGTAAATCACCGCTTCGATATCCATGATGTCCTTGTCCGGGCGCTCACGCATTTTTTCGATTGAAACGGCAACACCGTGCGGAATTTCCCGGTCAAGAAGCCGAAGCATTTTTTCTCTGATAATTTCGCCTGCGATTACCCTTTCCGGCTGATCGGTGAGGGTATCGTCGGGAAAGAAATGCTCCGACGGGAAAGCAAGCTTGCAAAGTTCGTCGCAAAGTTCATCCATTCCGTCGTTCCTAAGCGCCGAAACGGGAACAACCGCTTCAAAGTCATACTGAGCCGAAAGCTCAGCAATCCGTTTCATAAGATCCGTTTTGACAAGAACCGTGTCGATTTTATTAATTACAAGAACCACAGGCATTTTTTGCGCGCGGAATTTTTTGAGAAGCTCCTTTTCCTCTTCGCGAAGTTCGCCCTCCGGTTCAACAACAAACATGCAGGCGTCAACGCCGCCGATGCTGTCGGTTACGGCCTTAATCATTTTTTCGCCGAGTTTGTTGTGCGGTCTGTGATAACCGGGAGTGTCGGTAAAGACAAGCTGGGTTTCGTCCTTTGTGAGAACACCCATGATTCTTGTCCGCGTAGTCTGCGGCTTATCGGAAACAATCGCAACCTTTGCGGAAAGAAGGCGGTTGAGAATTGAAGATTTTCCGACATTCGGACAACCTACGATTGCGATAAATGCGGTTTTTGATTCTTTCATTTTTTATCCCTCTTAAAGTTAATTTCGCCGAAAAGTGTTGAACCGAGAATGAGTACGGCTCCGATGACGTCAAATGCGGAAAGTCCCTCTTTGAGCACGATTGCCGAAAGGAAAATCGCAACGACCGGGTCAATATAACTGAAAAGCGCCGATGTCTGCGCCGGAAGTCTTCCGACGGAGCCGAAATAAAGCGTGTATGAAAAGCCCGTGTGAACAAAACCGACAATCAAAAGAAGAACAACCGCTTTCACGCTGTAATCAAACGTCGTGACGTTTTCGGTCAGAAAAACATACGGCGTAACAACGATTGAAGCAAAGAAAAGCTGAACCATTGTTTTGTCGGTATCCGTAATGTCTTTGAACTTTTTGTTGAGCAAAGTAACAGTTGAGTAAAACAATGCCGCGCCCGTTCCGAGAAGTATTCCCGTGAAATCGCTTTTTTGAATTCCGCCGCTTTCAAAAACTCCGGAAACAAAAACCATTCCGAAAAGCGCACAAAGGACACACAGAAATTTTTTCGGTGTAAGCTTTTCTTTAAGTACGAACGGCGAAGCGAGTGTAACAAAAATCGGCGCAAGGTAATAGCACAGCGTTGCGGTTGCAACCGAGGTATAATTGTACGCTTCAAAAAGCAAAATCCAGTTCACACCGATTGCCGCACCGGAGGCAAGGAGAACCCAAATGTTCTTTTTCACAGCGGCAAAATCGATTTTCTTTTTTCTGAAAAGGTTCAGCAAAAGCAAAAACGCAACGCCGGCAAAACCGCGAATCATTGCGATGAAACTTGACGGAAACGGAATGTATCGAACAAAAATTCCGATTGTTCCGAAAACTGTCATTGCAAAGGCCAGCTTTGCCTTTGAGAATATTATATCATTATTTTTTTCTTTTTGCATCGGGGAAATCCTCTTTTTTAACAAAAATGCAGAAAATTAAGCGCCGCCGATCAAAGCGGATTCAAAAGCACCGCCGAAATCGATGCTCTCCGTTTAATCGGCAGCGGTTTTGATTTATCTTACCTGTGACTTGAGCTTTTTTGAAAGCGGAGCAAGAACCGCGCCGCAAGCGCCGCAGGCAGCCGCTTCAACAAGCGCGTTTGTTCCGGCAAAAAGAGCGGCAAAAACAAAGATGTTCGTTGCGCCAAGCTGCTCTGCAATCGACTGAATATACTCGGTGTTATAGAAGAATACCGCAAGAAGACCGACAAAACCGACTGTGTTGATTATCGCAGCCGAAAGGAATGAAACAACTCCGCTGACGGGAGCATTGACCTTTTTGCTCATTGCTTCAAAAATCCACGCCGAGAAAAAGCCGAGTGCCATTCGCGGAAGCATACAAACAAGAAAAGTTTTGACCGGACTGATTGAAAGAAGCGTTGCACCGAATGTGCTTGCGCCGAAGCACTGAATGAAACTTGAAACGCCGAAAGCCGTTCCGAGCAAAAGACCGCCCCATTTTCCGAGGAGTGTTCCGCCGAATGCAACGGGAATCGCAATGAGAGTAATTTC
>JAUNFH010000227.1 GCA_030525185.1 Clostridia bacterium | reverse complement strand
CCAGCTCAACAAGATGGGTCATCCGGAAATTCACGAATGGGCGCTCAAGAGCCCGGACCGTGTTTATGCTTTTGCCGTTAACGATCATCCGGAAGTTTCCGCATATATCCGCGTTAAAGCCGGAAAAACAAGAGCCGGAAGAGGCGAATACAAGAGAGCAATGCCTTTCTTCACTCTTCGCTTCGATTCGTTCAAGAGCGCTCTCGGAACGCTCCTCGGAACGGACGATATGCTTGAGTCCACAAAGAGCGGAAAGCTCATCATGGACGGTGCTCCGGAATTCGGCGCACAGATCGGCGGTTTCCTTCTCATGGTCGGAGATCTTGCAAAATAAAAACAAAAACAAAAAATGCTGTCGTCGGTTTTCGGCGGCAGCTTTTGTTTTGCCTTTCGGCGAAGGACAGCGATTTTTTGAAAGTTTTGGCAGGAAAGCGGAGGTCAAATGCAAGAATAAATAAAATAATCGAAGGCGGGTGTCGTCTTTTTCCGCATAAATTCATATGCAAATGCATGAACGGTACAAGTCGATTGTTCAAACTTAATAAAAGCTTTTTAACATTCCTTCTCTTCTTTGTTAAACTGCATAAACCTCAAAAAAATATTCAAAAAGACTTGCATATTTATGCAAAAAGTGGTATATTATCAATCACAAGATGAATAAAGTTACAGCGAAGGTGAGCCGCTCACCGAAAGAAGCTGTGTGGAGGTTTAAGTATTATGAAAAAGGAAAACATCAAAAAAATCGTCCTTGCTTACTCGGGCGGACTTGACACATCAATCATCATCCCTTGGCTCAAGGAAAATTACAACAATCCCGAAATCATCGCCGTTTCCGGCAACGTCGGTCAGGCCGACGAGCTTGAAGGTCTTGAAGAAAAGGCAATCAAGACCGGCGCTTCAAAGCTTTATGTTGAAGACGTAACGAAGGAAATGCTTGAAGACTGCGTTTTCCCCTGCGTTCAGGCCGGCGCAAAATATGAAGAATATCTTCTCGGAACGGCTTTTGCCCGTCCGTTCATCGCAAAAAGACTTGTTGAAATTGCAAAAGCCGAAGGCGCCGACGCAATTTGTCACGGTTGCACCGGAAAGGGCAACGACCAGGTTCGTTTTGAACTTGCGATTAAGGCTCTCGCTCCCGAAATGACAATCATTGCTCCCTGGCGTGAATGGAGCATCAAGTCAAGGGAAGAGGAAATCGAGTATGCCGAAGCTCACAACGTTCCCCTCAAAATCAACCGTGAGACGAACTACTCAAAGGACAAGAACATTTGGCACCTTTCCCACGAAGGCCTTGACCTTGAAGATCCGGCGAACGAACCGCTTTATAATAAAAAAGGCTTCCTCGAAATGGGCGTTTCTCCGGAAGCGGCTCCCGACAAGCCGACTTATGTCACAATCCACTTTGAAAAGGGTGTTCCCACCGCTGTTGACGGAAAAGAAATGGACGCCGTTGAACTCGTTTCAAAGCTCAACGAACTCGGCGGAGCAAACGGAATCGGCCTTCTTGACATCGTTGAAAACCGTCTTGTCGGAATGAAGTGCCGTGGCGTTTACGAAACTCCGGGCGGAACAATTCTTTATAAGGCACACGAAGTTCTTGAAACCCTCTGCCTTGACAAGGAGACCGCTCATTACAAGGCTCTCGTTGCTCAGAAACTCGGCGAAATCCTTTATAACGCTCAGTGGTTCTCGCCGCTCACGGAAGCAATTCTCAGCTTTGTCAAGACCACTCAGAAGACCGTTACCGGCGACGTTACCCTCAAGCTTTACAAGGGCAACATGATTAACGCAGGCGTAACTTCACCGTATTCACTTTATGATCCGGAAATTGCAACCTTCGATGAAGACGAGGTTTACAATCAGGCCGACGCAACCGGATTCATCAACCTTTACGGCCTTCCCTCAAAGGTTATGGCTCAGATGAAGGCAAAGAACAACATTTAATCCGAAAATTTTAAAAAGTATCTCCTTTTATGTTACAATAACAGAAGCCGCAAACGGAATTACGTTTGCGGCTTCTGTGTTTTTTTATTCATTGAATCAAACTTTTGAATTGAAATATTTTGAAAGAATCAGTCCGATAATGCGGATTGAAAGATAGCCTCTGATTTCGGTCTGGTTCAGTTCGGTTTCTCTTGCGTGTTCATAGATGAAATGAAGAGGGTTCCTTCGGCTCTCCGCGCCGACCGATTTTGTGAGGGAGTAGACCGCGCAATGGAGCGCAAGCTCTCCGAGTATATGAATATATGTGTTGGCTCTTAGGCCGTCTCTTCCGCTTTCAGCAATGAAATCGTTTTGAAGCTCGCAAAGAGCTTGAGAAACACGGCAAAGGGTGATTACGTCAAGAAGCTCCGGGTTCTTGTCAAGTTCAATCACAATGTAAACAACGTTTCCTTTCGTGATTTGGTCTTCGGCGGAG
>JAUNFH010000073.1 GCA_030525185.1 Clostridia bacterium | reverse complement strand
GAAAAGAGTGCTTTTGGGTACTTTTGGGACGACAGCCAAAAGTACCCCCGGCGGAGCGGTCGGGTGTAAATTAAAAAAGATAAAACGTGCGGTTAAATCACCCACTTAAAGCAGTAACATACAAAGAAAAACCTCACAGAAAAGGGTTTGCCATCGGTTCCCTCACAGGAGAAAGCCGAAAAAGCGACTCATCAAAAAAGAAAGCGATACGGCGGATTCCGGGCTTTGTGCGAAAGAAGATGTATGAAGGCATATGAAAAACCGCTTTTCCGAAAAACGGAGAAGCGGTTTTTGAAACAGTGTCAAATGTGATAAAGATTGTCGTTTTCGTAATCGGGTTCGGTTGTCAGATCGATTCCGAGCTTTGAAAAAATTTTGCTGTCCGTTCCGGAAAGAATGACCGAACAGTGAACCTGAGCCCCCTTGAGCATCGGAAGGAAGGAAAGTGCCTTCGCGGCGTTTCGGTTCGTTGCGGCGGCAACGGAAAGCGCAACAAGAATTTCGTCAACATGAAGACGGGGGTTGCGGCTTCCGAGATAGTTCACTTTGAGGCTTTGAACCGGCTCAATGAGATCGGAGGGAATGAGTTCAAGTTCATCGTCGATTTTTGCAAGGTGCTTGAGTGCGTTGAGAACGAGCGAACTTGCCGCACCCAAAAGCTGTTTCGTCTTTCCGGTGATTATCGTTCCGTCGGAAAGTTCGATTGCGGCGGCCGGTGTTCCCGTCTTTTCCGCAATTTCGTTTGCGGCGGCAACAACCTTTCTGTCTGCGGTTGTGATGTTCGCCTTGTTCAAAAGGAGTTCAAGCTTTTCAATCTCTTTTGAAACCTCAAGTCCTTTTCTGCGGTCGCAGAGGGCTTTGTAATATCTTCTGATGATTTCCTGCTTCGCGGCGGCGCAAACTGCTTCGTCGTCAAAAATGCAGTAGCCGGCCATGTTTACTCCCATGTCGGTCGGTGATTTATAAGGTGAGCTTCCGTAAATGTTCTCGAACATTGCGTTCAGAACCGGGAAAATTTCAATGTCTCGGTTATAATTGACCGTTTTGATGTTGTATGCGTCAAGGTGGAACGGGTCGAGCATATTCACGTCGTTGAGGTCGGCGGTTGCCGCTTCATAGGCGAGGTTGACCGGGTGGTTCAGCGGAAGATTCCAAATCGGAAACGTTTCAAATTTTGCGTAGCCGGCTTCGATTCCTCTCAGATGCTCATGATAAAGCTGAGAAAGGCAGGTTGCCATTTTTCCGCTTCCCGGGCCGGGAGCGGTGACAACAACAAGGCGGCGGGTCGTTTCGATATATTCGTTCTTTCCGTAACCGTTTTCGGAAATGATTTTTTTCACGTTTGAAGGATAGCCTTCGATTTTATAATGAATAAAGACCGGAACGCCGAGGGCGCAAAGCTTTTGCTTGAAAACGTCCGCGCTGTCCTGTCCGCTGTACTGAGTGATTACAACCGAACCGACAAAAAGGCCGACGCTTCTGAAAAGGTCAATGAGACGGAGAACTTCCATGTCATATGAAATGTTGAGATCGCCTCTGAGTTTTTTGCTTTCGATTGCGCCTGCGCTGACGGCAATCACGATTTCGGCCTCGTCCTTGAGTTCAAGAAGCATTCTCAGCTTGCTGTCCGGTTCAAAACCGGGAAGAACCCTTGAAGCGTGGTTGTCGTCAAAAAGTTTTCCGCCGAACTCCATGTAAAGCTTTCCGCCGAAGCGGGACATACGCTTTCTGATTTGTTCGGACTGGGTTTTAATGTATTTATCGTTGTCAAAACCTTTTTTAAACATCTTCATTCTCTCCGAATTCAAAATTTTCGGGCAACCGCGGTTGCCGGGCATAAATCAGCCGCCGAATCAAAAACATTCGAGTATTGACCGGCGGGATTAAAAACACAAAATATACTATATCAAATTTTCTCCGTCTTTTCAATAAGCACAGAAAAAAATTTCAGCCGAGAAGTCTTTTTTCAAATTCAATCTCTTTTGAAACTTCCTCGATAAAGCGAAAACAGTCTTCGTCCCGAACGAGAAGTTCGCCGACTTTTTGAACCCTTTTGAAAAACCTTTTGCTGAACCTCACGTCTTTTGCGTTTTTCACAAGGGGACAGACCGAAAACCCTCTGTAATCAAGCGAAACGAAAACCCGCCCATCCTCATCGACGCAGGGGAAAAACGGAAAAAGGCGGCAGGAAAGCGGCCTTTCTTCCCGGTTGCAGCTTCCGTCGCAGACGGCGAGCCGAACGTTTTCTTTTTCCGTAACAGTAAGCGTTGTTTTTTCAAACGGGAAAAGGAGCATTCCCGTTTTTTCGTCTCCGCAGCAGCAGCTCTTTTCGCAAAGAACGCCGCAATCCTTTCCGAGAGGCGTTTTGTTTCCGAGAATTCTTTTCGCCGTTTCATAGAGATTGTCGTAATATCCGTTCATTTTTATCATCCTATCATGAGAATACCCTGCGTAATGCAGAACTCTGCGATTATATATGTGAGCATCACAAGAAAATATTTTCGCTTGAGCGGACGGACGTAAAAATCGTTGAAGAACAAAAGAATGTCCGAAACGTAAAACGCCGCCGCACCGAAAAAGACGAGAGCCGAGCCGAAAGACGGCCTTGAAAGAAGGAGCATGAACGCAAAAAGATTCATCGCCCCGTTGAACGCAAGATATGCGATCATTCCGAAAAGCGTTTTTGCGTCCGGCCCGTTTTTAAGCTTTTTGAAAGCAAAAAAGGCCGCAACGAAGTATACAGCAAAACATACCGCAACAAGAGGATAATTCACTGCCGAAAAATCGGTCAGCTGTGCATACCGAAGGATGAAACACACCTGAGAAACAAGAAATCCCGCTCCGCCGACGGCGAAGAAAACGAGTCCAGGCGGCATGAGAAAAATGTCTCCGACGAGACTTCCGACGAGGGCGGCAATCATCAAACCGCTTTTCTCCTTCGCCGAAGAAAGATAGTAAAGCAAAAGAAAAAGAAGAATGAACGCTTTTGTTGAGTACCGAACGGCCTTTTTGTCAAAAAAGCTTGCAACAAGGTGAACGGCACCGAAGAAAAGGAACAAAACGAGAAAAACGGTTTTCATTTTTATCCTCCGTTGTTTTTTTATTTCATTTTACATCATCACGCTCTTTCGGTCAATACGAAAAGGCAAATGTTGCCGAGCCGGATGTTTAATGTCGGATTTAATTTTAGGTGGTATTTATAATAAGTATCGATTTGTCACAAAAAAGTTTTCAAAAAGTTCTTAAAATTCCCAATTAAATTTCCCTTTTTGCGGTTGCATATGATTTTTATTTATAGTATAATAAACGGTAACTATGATGAGGGGGTATGCCTGTTTGGAAGCTTATCTTGACAACAGCGCAACAACAAAGCCCTGTGCGGGCGCAAAGAAAAAAATCAATGAAGCGCTCGATTCCCTTTGGGGCAATCCCTCTTCGCTCCACGACGTCGGTCTTTCCGCCGAAATTTTGCTCGGCGACGCAAGAAAAGCCGTTTCCTCCCTCCTTTCCTGCAAAGAGAGCGAACTTTACTTCACTTCTGGCGGAACGGAAAGCAACAACATTGCTCTTTTCGGTGCGGCTCACGCAATGAAAAAAAGGGGAAAAAAGCTTGTTGTTTCCTCGGTTGAACATCCGAGCGTTTCAAGAGTTTTTGACGAACTCGAAAACGAAGGCTTTGAAGTTGTGCACCTTCCGGTTGACCGTTTCGGCGTTGTTTCAAAAGAAGTGCTTGAAAATGTGGTTGACGAAAACACGGTTCTTGTCAGCATGATGGCGGTCAACAACGAACTCGGTTCGGTTGAGCCGATTGAGGAACTTTCAAAAATCGTTAAGCAAAAACACTCCCCGGCGCTTATTCACGTTGACGCGGTTCAGGCGTTCGGAAAAATACCGCTGAACGTCAAAAAGCTCGGCGTTGACCTTATGAGCGTCAGTGCACACAAAATTCACGGCGTTAAAGGCGCAGGCGCGCTTTTCGTTAAAGACGGCGTTCACCTTGCTCCACACGTTTTCGGCGGCGGACAGGAAAAGAACGTTCGCCCGGGAACGGAACCTCTTCCGGCAATCGCGGCTTTTTACGGTGCGGCAGAGGAAGTGAACATCAAAAAATCGCTTCCCGTCGTTACCGCGCTTCGGGACGGATTTGTTACCGAACTTTCAAAAATCGACGGCGTTGTAATCAACAGCGGCGAAAACGCACTGCCGTATATCGTCAATATTTCCATTCCCGGTCGTCCGTCTGAGGCGGTACTCAACTTCCTTTCGTCAAAAAGGATTTTTGTTTCGTCCGGTTCGGCGTGTGCAAAGGGCCACAGAAGTCCGACTCTCACCGCCGCGGGACTTGAAACCGAACTTATCAATTCTTCGCTCAGAATCAGTCTTTCAAGGTTCACAACGAAAGAAGAACTTGATTTTTGCCTTGAAGGAATCGAAAGCGCAATTAAAGCAATTCGTAAAAAGTAAAATCATCTCGGAGAGTTAAAATAAATGAAAAAAGTTATTCTTATAAAAAACGGCGAGCTTGTTCTTAAAGGACTCAACCGCTCAACGTTTGAAGATATGCTCATCAAAAATATGCGCCGCAGACTTTCACCGCTCGGCACATTCGGCTTTACAAAGGCTCAGTCAACAATCATTGCAGAGCCGCAGGACGAAGAAATCGACTTTGACGAAGCCGTTGAACGCATCAAACGCGTTTTCGGAATCGTTGCTTTTTCCGTTGCGGGTGTGACGGAAAAGGACCTTGAAAAAATCAAGGAAGCCGTTATGGATTTCCTCGGCGACGACCTTCGTTCGGTAAAAACTTTTAAAGTCAACGCAAAACGCAGCGACAAAAAGTTTCAGTATAAATCACCGGAAATCTGCCGCGAAGTCGGCGGATATATCCTTTCAAAAATTCCGTCGCTCAAGGTTGACGTTCACAATCCGGAACTCACCGTTACGGTTGAAGTACGCGACAAACACGTTTTTGTTCACGGCAACCAAATCAAGGGCGCAGGCGGAATGCCCGTCGGCTCATCGGGAAGGGCGGCGCTCCTCCTTTCCGGCGGAATCGACAGCCCCGTTGCCGGCTACATGATGGCAAAACGCGGACTCGTTCTCACGGCGATCCACTTTGCCGCACCGCCTTACACCAGCCCGAGAGCGGAGCTTAAAGTCAAAAAGCTTGCCTCGCTCGTTGCGAGATACAGCGGAAGAATCAACTTTGCCGTTGTTCCGTTCACCGAAATTCAAGAGCACATCAAAGACAACTGCCCCGAAGAACTTTTCACGATTATCATGCGCCGCCTTATGATGAAGGTTGCGCTCAGAATCGCAGAGCAGGACAAGTGTCAGGCGCTCATTACCGGTGAAAGCCTCGGCCAGGTTGCGTCGCAGACAATCGGCGCAATCGCCTGTACTGACGCGGTTTCGACAATGCCCGTTTTCCGCCCTTGCATCGGAATGGACAAAGAGGAAATCATCTCAATCGCAAGAAAGATTGATACTTTTGAAACCTCGCTTGAACCTTATGAGGACTGTTGCACGGTCTTCACTCCGAAGCATCCGAGAACACGTCCCACGCTCTCGCTGATTGAAGAAGCGGAAGCCAAGGTTGACTTTGAAGCGATGATTCAAAAGGCAGTTTCCGAAACAAGGTTCTGTTCCGTTGACGGGGAATGAAGATAATTTTAGATAACAGATATTTTAGAAGGTAATGGATTATGAAGTGTGAACTCGTTTTCGTCGGAACGGAACTTCTCCTCGGCGATATTCTCAACACAAACGCTCAGTATCTTTCAAAAAAGCTTGCGGCGCTCGGATTCGACGTTCTTTTTCAGTGCGTTGTCGGCGACAACCCCGAAAGACTCAAAGAGGTTTTGAAAGAAGGACTTGAACGTTCGGACATCATCATCACAACGGGCGGTCTCGGACCGACGAAGGACGACCTGACAAAAGAGGTCTGCGCTTCAATGTTCTCCCTGCCGCTTGAAATGCACGAAGAAAGCCTCAAACGCGTTCACGATTATTTCAAAGCGAAAAATGCGCCGATGCCGAAAAGCAACGAAAAGCAGGCGCTTATGCCGCGCGGTGCAGTCGTTTTCAAAAACGACAACGGAACCGCTCCCGGCTGTGCGATTGAAAAAGACGGAAAGCACATCATCATTCTCCCCGGACCTCCGAGAGAGATGCACATGATGTTTGAAAACGGCGCACTGCCGTATCTCAAAAAGTATTCCACCCATGTTATAATTTCGCATTCGGTTCGTACTTTCGGCATAGGCGAAAGTCTTATGGCCGAAAAGGCGGGCGAACTTCTCGATATGCAGAACCCGACCGTTGCGCCCTATGCAAAAAGCGGCGAAGCCCTCCTTCGCGTTACCGCAAAAGCAGAAACCGAAGAGGAAGCCGAAAAGCTCATCGCTCCCGTTATCGGCGAAATCAAAAACCGCCTCGGCTCGCTCGTTTACGGAATCGACCGCGGAAGCATGGAAGAAGCCGTTGTTGCCCTTTTGAAAGAGAAAAAGCTCACTCTTGCAACGGCGGAAAGTTGCACGGGCGGTCTCATTGCAAAAAGAATTACCGATATTCCCGGCGCATCGGACATTTTCGGCTGCGGAATCGTTTCTTATTCAAACGAAATCAAGCATTCCGTTCTCGGCGTTCAAAACGAACTTCTTGAAAAATACGGAGCCGTGAGCGAAGCGGTTGCCGCTTCAATGGCGCTCGGCGCGAAAAAAGCTTCCGGCGCCGATGTTGCCGTTTCGGTAACGGGAATTGCCGGCCCCGCTTCGGACAACACGAACAAACCCGTCGGTCTTGTTTACATTGCGGTTACCGACGGAGAAAACTTCAGAATCAAAAAACTTCTCACGGGTCACGCCGAAAAAGGCTGCCGCGATTACAACCGAACCGTCAGCGCTTCGGTTGCCCTCAACGAAGTCAGACTTTTCATTCTTGAAAAAGAAAGCAACAAAAAAGATATTGAATCTTTTATTAAATCATTTTAAAGGATAATGCAGATATGAAGATCATTTATGAGGATTCAAACGGACGAAACAACAACCGTCCGACGGAAAACGGAAGCGACGGTTTTTCGCGCTCAAATCTTCCGCCCGAAGTTAAAAGCGTCCGTTCCTCGCGAAAACCGAGGAAGGAGACGCAGCACATTTCTTCCGGAATTCCGGAAGAAACTGCCGAAACGGCAAAAACGCAAGGGGAGCCCTCTGCCCAAACCGCGCCGCAAACGGCCGGGCCGATGCCTGAATTCAAACTCACTCAGGAGCAGATTGCGATTCTTCTTCGCCAGTATCTGAACGCAAATCCCGAAAGCGCACCGGCTCCTTCTCCGGCGCCGGAAGCGAAACAGCCGCAGCCTCAGTCGCAGGCCCTTACCCCCGTTTCGGAAAAGGAAGACGACTCAAATTCCGGACGTGCCGGAACAAGAATCGTTTTTCAAAGTCCCGATTTTGACTCTCCGGACGAAGGTCTTCCGAGATACGGCGGACCGGTAATTCCGAGCGAGTATGATTATGACTTCGACGAGGATGACGAGGATTTTGAAGAAAACTACGAAATTCCGTCACCGAAGGCACTTCCGAGACCGGGAGACATATCCCAGGCGGACTACACGGTTGACGAAATCGACATAAGCTCTCAAAAGCCCGCCGAACCTCAGCGTCCGAAAGCTCCGGTTTCCGCACCGATAATCAGGCGCAGAGCGCAGGACGGCGGCTCATATATTCCGCAGAACATTCCCGTTCAGCCGGCAAACGTGAATTCTCCCGTTTCAACCGTAACTTCAAACGTTCCCGTTTCCGAAAGTCTCGTTGTTGAAGACGTTGAAGAAACCGATTCAAAAGGAAAAGGCGGAAAGAAAAAACCGTCTGTTTCGGAAATTATCCGTCTTACGGTTCTTTCCGTTTCAATCATTGCAATCGTAATTTCGGCCGCGGTTCTTCTCAAGGAATATAAACTCCACAAGGACAACCAAAAGCTCGAATCCGACGTTTCAAACCTCATTGTCAGCGAGGAAGAGTCAACGACGAAAAAGCCGAGCAAAGACGACAAGAAAGACCAAGTCACCGAAACAACGCTTTCGGCCGAGCAAAAATGGGCGCAGATCAAAGCCGAATATCCGAACACGATTTTCCCGCCGAATATCCAGCTTAAATACGCAAAGCTTTACGCAACGAACAACGACTTTGTCGGTTACCTTGAAGCGAAGGGCGTGAACCTTTCCCTCCCCGTCGTTCAAACGGACAACGACTCGGTTTACCTTGAAAAGAACTTTTACGGCCAAAGCACAAAGTACGGTTGTCCGTTTGTGACATATCTCAATAACATTGAACCGCTTGACCTCAACACAGTCATCTTCGGCCACCACATGAACGACAAAACAATTTTCGGCGCGCTTGACAATTACAAAGAAATTGACGGCTTCAAAAAAGCCCCCGTAATCACGTTCAACACGCTTTACAAAAACTATAAATGGAAGGTCATTGCGGCGTTTATCACGAACGCCGAGGAGAAGGACGACAACGGTTATATTTTCCGTTATTACTTCACATCGCTTTCAACGCAGGAACGTTTTTCCGCCTATCTCAACGCGCTTGCCCAACGTTCGCTTTATGACACGGGCGTTGACGTTCTTCCGACGGACTAGCTTCTCACGCTTTCAACCTGCTCTCATGAATTTGAGGACGCAAGATTTGTTGTCGTTGCCCGCCTTGTAAGACCCGGTGAAAGCACTCAGGTTGACGTTTCAAAAGCAACGGAAAACTCAAACCCGCGTTTTCCGCAGGCATATTACACCGCAAAAAAACTCACGAACCCGTATTACAACGCTTCCCGTTGGGAAGTTGAATAAGTCCGTTTTTGAAAAAGAAGTTTCTTTTTCGGTCGGAGCGGGACAACGAACTTTCTGAATTCAATAAAAATTTCGGCGAACCGATTTTTGCCGAAAACGGAATCGAGGAAAAAAATGTTAAAATTATTTACTCTTGAAAATCTTCCGGCGTCTTCTTCGGATGCGGTCTATAAAATCTGCCTTTCGCTTGAAAGCTACGGACTTTCGGACGACTGCGTCTGTACGTTTGAAAATTACGACGAACTTTTTGACGCGGCCGTTGCCTCACTCCAGGACGGCGAGCGTGTGATAATCGCAACCGATCCGGCGGACTATATTTCGGTCAAGCGTGAACTCATCGGAAAGTTTTTGCTCGACGAATATTCCTGCCCGAACATCGCCGAAAAAATTTCTCAAAATGCGGACGACGGAACGGCATCGTTTGACATGGCGGCCGAATGCATCATTCCGCGCGGTGCGCTTTTCCACCTCACTTCCGACGGCCTTCTCAGCGGCTTTACCTGCGCCGTTCTCAACGGAACGCTCACATATATGCCGCTTGATTTCGTCAGAGTCGACGCCGTTATTGACGATTTTATAAGCACGGTTCTCGAAGAACCGGAAGAGGAAAACCTTCAAAGCGAGCCTTCGTCCGAAGAAACCGGTGACGCAAACCCGGAAAGCGAAGGCGAAGAAAACGCAGAAGAACCGGCATTTGACTTTTCTCCCTCGGTTTCAAGAATGGTTTCCGCCCTTCTTCAGCTCGGAAAAACCGCGGCTTTCGCAACGGGCGACGCCGCAATGCAGGTCTATAATCTTTACAACAGAATCGATGGCCTTTCCGACGTTATCAACTTCGTCGAAATTGTTGACGAGGATGCGGAAAACACCGATGAAGACGAGCTTTCGGAAAGCGATTCCGTGAAAACAATCCGCCACGCGCGCGAGGCAATGTTCAACACCGAATCAAGTTTCGGCGCGGCAATTTCGGACGTTCTCACGAGCGAAAACGAGGACGGAACAACGAATTATTACGCATACATTGCCGTTGCGGAAAAGAAGCGCGCAAAAGCGAAGAAAATCAACACCTCAAACCCGAACGACCTTGAACTTCTTCTTCCGCATTGCATTGCAATCCTTTGCGACACGCTGACGGAAAAGCTTGACGAAATCAGAAAAAAGGAAGAGGAAACCGAAGCCGCAAAAGCGACTCCGGCCGAAAAAAAGCCCGAAGAAAAGAAAATTTCAAAGGGAATGCTGATTTTCATTGCGGCGGTTTTACTCGTTGCGGCAATCACGCCGATAATCATCGTCAGAATGATTTGGAAAAACGAAGAGACGACAACAACCCAGAATCCGTTTTTGACTTCTCAGCAGTCGGCGCCTTCCGACGGCAACACCTCAAGCGCTTTTCCGGGAATTGACAGTTCCGCCGCCAACGGAACAACGAACGTCAACGCCGGAACAACTCCCGCAGAACCGACAGCGACCGAATATTCCGCTCAGTCAACGGCCGCGGCCGCACCGTCAACAAGCGGAAAGTTCACTTTCTATGTTTTCGGTTACGGTCACGGAGTCGGAATGAGCCAGAACGGCGCGAACTATCTTGCCGCTCACGGTTGGAATTACGCTCAGATTCTTGCGAATTACTATTACGGAACGGTTCTTGTTTCCGGCGATACATATCCGGAAACAATCAAATACAACGGCTCGGCATACAAAACGAGGGATTACCTCGCTTCGGCACTTGAAAGCGAGATGGGCTCGTCCTTCCAAAAGGAAGCGCTCAAAGCTCAGGCGGTTGCGCTTTATACCTTTGCAAAGTATTACGATTACACTCTCGGAACGGACTCAAACGCATTCGGAAAAACGCCGTCCCAGGCTTGCTACGATGCGGTTGACGAAGTTATGAAATACGGCCTTTATATCGCATATTCCGGAACGGAAACGGCTCTCACTCCGTTCCACGCAATCAGCGCCGGAATCACAACGTCCTTCTATAACGTTTGGGGCGGAACGGCCGTTCCTTATCTCGGCGGCGGAAGACCGAGTTATGGCGACTACGAAGCCAAGGACTTCAAAACGACGTATTCAATTTCAAGCGCAGATTTCAAAACCCTTGCAAAAAGCAAGCTCGGCGTTGATTTGAGCGGCGACCCGTCAACGTGGATCACGATCATCTCTCACGACCGCGCAATCAACGAAAACGTCGGCTACGTTTCCTCGATGAACATCGGCGGAAAGGTCATTTCCGGCAACGACTTCAGAACGAAGGTTATGGAAGGCAAAATCCGCTCGCACTGCTTCATGCTGGTTTACACGCCGGACGGACAGTAAGGTTTAAGCAAAACCCGACAGACGTAAAAAGCTGTCGGGTTGTTTTTATATATTTTTAAGAAAAAGTTGATTTTTTGTGTGCCATGTGATAAACTAATCTCGGCGCAAAACTTAACAAGCTTCTAAAAAAGGGTCACTTTCGGTGAAAGTG
>JAUNFH010000226.1 GCA_030525185.1 Clostridia bacterium | reverse complement strand
TTGGGTACTTTTGTTTCAATCGACAAAAGTACCCCCGGCGGAGCGGTCGGATGTAGATTTAAAAGAAATCCGTGCGGTTAAAGGAAGAACATCAAAAAATAAGCCGTAGCGTAGGAGAATTATCTTCCTCACAGGAGTGAGCCAAAGAGAAGTACAACAATGATTGTAAGCTTCGGAATTTTCGGACACAGCAAAAAAATAAAAAGCTGTAATCCCCGCCAAGAAGGATTACAGCTTTTGTTGATTTTCAATTGTATCAATAAGTGAAGGTCCAAGTTTCGGTCTGACTTCCGCTGAAGGAAGCGTTTCCGCTCGCAACGAGGAGCTTCGCCGCTCCGTAGCCGTCCATCGGAAGATAAAGTTCAAGCTTTACAAGCTTTCCGGCTTTGTTGACCGTTGCGGTGACCGTTGAACCGGGATAATGCATATTTGCCTCGGTAATCTGTGCACCGCTGATTTTGTCCGAAATCTTTGTGAGGTCAAGATAGCCGATTGCGGCGGCGTTGTTTGCCGGAACGGGAGACGCCAACGTTGTTGATTCTTCAACAATCTTAATCGTGTAAACGGTGTTATCCCCGTCCTTCTTTGCCGAAGCTTCGGCAATTCCGGCTTCGGTGAGTTCAAAGTTTTTGTTTTTCGGCGGAATAACCTGGGTTGGAGCAACAACCCCTTCGTCCTCAACGGCTTTTCCGTCCGGTCTTACACCCGAACCCTGTCCGTTTGAAAACGTATATGTTGCGCTTTTTTCGCCGGTAAATTTCTGAACAATGTTGTTGACCATGTTGAGTGCGCTCGGAACGCTGCAATCGTCAACGTTGATTGCAATGTTCTCCGTCTGAACTGCGGTCATGTTCTGCTCTGCTTTTACGCCGTCAACAGCCTTTTTGACTGCCGAAAGAATTTGAGCTTTTGAAAAAGTCGACGGATCGTCCGAGGCTTTTTTCGTTGTTGAAGCGGCATTCTGCGAGGGGGTTGAGCCGTTGTTTTCGGGATAGACGGTTGTGTCTCCCATTGAGGGGAGCTCGGTCGGCAAAGTTGTTTCCGACGTACTCGGCGCGGTGGTTGAGGAAGCGTTTGTCTGGGTTGCCGGCTGAACAACAACCGGAGAGGTTGTTGCAATTTTTTTCTTCTCGCGGTAAGAGCCAAGTTCAAAGCCCATAAAGAAAAACCAAATGCTCAAAAAAACGCAGATTACAATTTTTATTTCTTTTTTCATGATATTGTCTCCTTGGTCTTGTCATATACATAAAAAATCAATTTCACAAGGCGATAAAAACCGTATTATGAAGTCATGTATATAATACGATACCCAATTTCGGTTTCTTTGTCAAGAGAAGAAGAGTAAAATTAACAAAAATATGTTTTTTGCGAAACAACGTTTTGTTGACATAAGGGACGATTGCTGATATTATTTATAATGGATATAATCGGGTACAAACGAAAGAAGAAAGCATAAATTCCGTTTCGGTTGTTCCGATTTTCAAAAAGGAGAATTATTATGAAAAAAACGGTTCTCATAACAGGAGCATCCGGCGGAATCGGAAGCGAAATTTGCCGAATTTTCGCAAAAAACGGTTTTGACGTTCTTGCCCAGTACAACAACGGAAAAGAAGAAATCGAAAAGCTCAAAAAAGAGGTTGAAACAGTGTTCGGCGTTTCTTTCGTACCTCTGAAAGCCGACCTTTCAAGAAAAGAGGACTGCCTGAATTTTTGCGAAACCGCCCTTTCGGTTTCAAAGAACATTGACGTTCTTGTCAACAACGCCGGCGTTTCGCTCAGAGGACTTTTCCAGCTCGTTGACGAAACGGAAGCAAAAAAACTCCTTTCCGTCAATCTTGAAAGCGCAATGACAATCACGAGGAAAATTATTCCTTCGATGATTTCAAAAAAGAGCGGAAAAATCGTCAATGTCTCCTCAATGTGGGGAATTTACGGCGGCTCGTGCGAAGTTGATTACAGCGCGTCAAAAGCCGCCCTCATCGGTTTTTCAAAAGCGCTTTCAAGGGAAGTCGGCCCTTCGGGAATCAACGTCAACTGTGTTGCGCCCGGTTTCATTGAAACAAAAATGAATTCCTGCTTCGACGAGGAAACAAAGCGGGAAATTGCCGAAGACTGCTCCCTTTGCAAAAACGGAACGCCCTCGGACGTTGCCGAACTCGTCTTTTTCCTTGCGAGCGAAAAAGCCGCCTTCATCACCGGCCAAACGATAAGCGTTGACGGCGGAAGATGATTTGAAAGAGTTCTTTCAAATCCGGATTGACTTTTTTCTTTATTCTGTGATATTATTTAAAAATACGGACTTCGGAAAGGTGCTGATTATTCGGTGGCAAACCACAGATATATTTTTACAAAAAATCCGGCTTTTAAAAGCTGGGACAACGGAAACGAAAACGCCGAGCTTGAAAGCGATGAAGTGAAACGTCTCATCTCGGTTCGTCCTTCCCCCCTTCAGGCAAAGTTTTC
>JAUNFH010000225.1:941-2469 GCA_030525185.1 Clostridia bacterium | reverse complement strand
CGAAAAAATTACGGAGGAAACCAACATCAGAACCGAACTTGGGCTCAATTCACTTGAACTTATCAACATGGCGGTTGCCATTGAAGACGAGTTCGGCGTTGAAATTCCCGACCGTGAGGCGCTCGGAATTGAAACTGTCGGCGACACAATCGCACTCATTGAAAAATATATGAACGCATAAGAGCGTTTCATAGCCGAAAACAGGGAGGGGACGAGCTGCAGCCTTATGGCCGCGGTGTTCCCTCTTTTATCTTTTTTAATTGTACTTGTCTTGAAAAGCGGTCGCTTTTGTGGTACGATGAATTTGAAGAATATAAAAATTTTGCAACAGGAGGTCAGTTATGAAAAACATGTTTAAAAGGGGTCTTTCTCTTGTGCTTGCCCGCATCATGATTGCCGCGGTTTTCGTTCCGTCGTTTTCGGCGGCCTCCGCGAATGACCTGCCGATAGTTTATGTCATCGGCAAAAACAGCACAATATACAACAAGGACGGAGAAAAAATTCACCCGTCAGTGGGCGTTGATAAGCTGATTGACAACAACAAGGATATGCTTACAAAGGCGTTTGCGCTGAGCCTTGCCAACGGCGACTGGTCAATTTACAGCGACGCAATCTATAAGTTGGTTCTTCAGAAGTATAAGGACTTTCCTCTTGACGAGAACGGAGAAATTTCAAACGGCTCCTATGTTGTGAAAAACAAAACTCCTCAGGCGAAAAAGTCCGGCTTTACCCTTTCGGATTATCACTTCTATTATGACAGCCGCATTGACCCGTTCGTCAACGCGAAGAAGCTGAACACATATATCAACAAGGTTCTTTCCGTGACCGGAAAGAAAAAGGTTCAGCTTGTCGGCCGCTGCATGGGCGGAACGATCGTTTCAGCTTATCTTTATAAGTATGGCTGCGAAAAAATTGACACGCTCCTTTATTATGCCGCCGCTTCTCAGGGCGTAATTCCGATCAGTTGTTTCTTCACCGGAGATATCGAATTTGACAGTGCCGCAATTGAACGCTACGCAAAGACGGATATGGATGACGATTTCTCAGACCTTATGAAGTTTGTCATCAGGCTTGTCACGCTGACCGGTACTTTCAAAATGGGCACTCAGACGGTGTCGTCAATTTACAGGAACGTTGCCAAAACGCTCTATCCGCGTATTGTTCTTGCAACCTACGGAACCTGTCCCGGATATTGGGCTATGGTTCGCGACGATTGCTATGAAGAAGCAAAGAAGGTTGTTTTCGGAAACAACACCGCAAAGTATGCAAACCTCATCGCCAAAATTGACAACTATCACACAAAGGTTTTCCAGAGGATTCCCGACCTTTTGAAAAAGTATCAGAAAAAGGGACTCAAGATTGCCAACATCAGCAAGTATAACAAGGCTCTGCCGCCGCTGTTTGTCAACTGCCTCAAACAGGCGGACAACATGGTTGAGCTTGAAACCGCTTCGATGGGTGCAACCTGCGCCAACATGGAAAAAACACTTTCCTCGGCATATATCACATATCTTGAAAATTCAGGAAG
>JAUNFH010000225.1:0-931 GCA_030525185.1 Clostridia bacterium | reverse complement strand
AGGGACAAATACCTTTCTCCCGACCTTATTGTTGACGCGTCAAGCTGTGCCTTCCCGGATTACACGTGGTTTGTCAAAGACCTTGCGCACGAGACCTTCCCCGCTGCGGTTGACAAGCTGATTATGCAGATTTTCGCTTCAAAAACTCAGTATACCGTAACGAGCAGTTCAAAGTATCCGCAGTTCTTGCGGTTCGACAGCTCAACGAGGAAGCTTTATGCCGTCAAAAGGCCTGACACCACAAAGGACGACGCCACCAATCCGACCGGCTTTTCGGCGAAGATACTTGCCTTCTTCGGGGTATTCATTCAAATTATCCGCTCACTTTTGGGAATCAAATAAATTTGTTAAAAATTTGTTCATTTTTGCTTGACTTTAGGCGACAGATGTTGTACTATCCTAATTAGGAAGGGCGTGATCGCCTCTTCTGAAAAAATGATAAGGAGTGAATACGTATGCCGTCTTGGCTTGCAGAACTTATTCCCCATCTCGGTTTCGTTTTCAGCAAGATTTTGCTCAAGCTCGGTCTGAAGATTCTGTTCTGAGCGGACAACCGATTTGAAAAGCGGCGCCCTGAGCGCCAAAAAACCGAATAAGAACAACAGCCGCCGTTGCGCCTTTGAACGCAGGACGGCTGTTTTCCTGTTTAAAAACGGATGAAAAAGGCCGATTTGTTTTCTTTATTTGTTTTAATTGACTTTGGCGGGGTGGGTGTATTATTATTACATTGACCCATGTTCTGCCGTTTTTGGCACGATGAGGGAAAACTACGAAAGGAGCGCTTGACATGAAAAAGTTTTTGGCAGTCCTTCTTGCTGCTCTCATGATCTTCTCGGTTATGAGCGTTGGCGTTTTTGCTGTTGCAGAAACCGGTACAACCAGCCCCGCTGACAGCGGCGACCAGAAGAATGATCTTCCCGATTGGCTCGTT
>JAUNFH010000072.1 GCA_030525185.1 Clostridia bacterium | reverse complement strand
AAAAGAGAGCAAAGAAGAAAAGGAATCTGAAAAGGAAAAACAAAAAGAAAGCACAAGAAGCTCGATTTTCCGCTTCCTCTTTTCAAAAAAGGACGAAAAGACCTATGACGAAGCGGTTGCTCTCCTTCAAAAACTTTCATAAAACCTGCGGCGAACCTTTTTTGGTTCGCCGTTTTCTTACTTGAAAAAGACAAAAAGGTTTCACTGCACTGCCTTCCCGAAAAGTCATATTCAAATCAAAAAGCCGTTACACATAAGAACGTGTGACGGCTCATTTTTTCTTTAAAATTATCTTTCCTCACGGAAATAGGTAAGTCCGAGACTTGCCGGGGGCTGATGTTCCTTCTTCTTTCTTGCGCTGACCGTAACAAGAACAACAATTGTGATGAGATACGGGAGCATTTTAATAAGCTCTTTTGCGCTTGAAGAAAGGCCGGGAATATAAACGCAAATGATGTAAAGTCCACCGAAGAGGAAGGAGCTGAGGATTGCCGATTTCGGTTTCCAAAGCGCAAAGATGACGATTGCGATTGCAAGCCATCCTCTGTCGCCGAAACCGTCGTTCGTCCATGCGCCGGCAGTGTAGTCCATTACGAAGTAAAGTCCTCCGAGTCCGGCAATTGCGCCGCCGATAATCGTTGAAAGGTACTTATAACGGTTAACGTTGATTCCGGCCGCGTCCGCCGTTGCCGGGTTTTCGCCGATTGCGCGAAGGTTGAGTCCGACTCTCGTCTTGCTCAAAACATAAGAAGAAACAAACGCAATGATGATTGCGAGATATGCGAGGAATCCGAAGGACAAAAACGTCTTTCCGAAAAGGCCGAGACTGTCCGCAAATGGAAGCTTCGTTTTATAAGCAAGTCCGGTATTGATGAGCGAGATTGAACCGCTTTCGCCAAAGAAACTGAGGAGCGAACCGCCGAAAAAGTTTCCGACTCCGACGCCAAACGTTGTCAGCGCAAGACCGGTAACGTTCTGATTCGCCTTGAGTGTTACGGTGAGGAACGAATAAATGAGAGCCATCAAAGCCGAACCGAGGATTGACGAAAGAAACGGAATGAGAATGCAAAGAAAAGCGTTCGGTGCGGCATTGTTGTGTTCATAAAGATAGCCGCCGATGATTCCGGAGATTCCGCCGATATACATGATTCCGGGAATTCCGAGATTGAGGTTTCCGCTTTTTTCGGTAATGATTTCACCCGTTGCGCCGAAAAGGAGGGGGATTCCCTGAATAATCGCCGCATTGATAAAAGAAGCAATTGTGCTAAGCATTTATTTTACCTCCTTATTCTTCGAGCGGGTGCTCTTGATTTCATAATTGATGAAGAACTCACAGCCGATTATGAAGAAAATGATTACGCCGGTGAGAATGTCCGCAACGCTTTCGTTAAGACGGAAATTCGTTGCAATTTCTCCCGCGCCTCTCTGAAGGAAAACAATGAGAAACGAAGTGACAATCATGAGAATCGGGTTGAACTTTGCGAGCCAGGAAACCATGATTGCGGTGAATCCGTTTCCGCCGGCGAGCGATTTTGAAATCGTATGGTTCGTTCCGGAAACAAGAAGGAAACCTGCAAGGCCGCAAACCGCACCGGAAAGAACCATTGTTCTGATGATAACCTTTTTAACGTCAATTCCGATGTATCTTGCGGTGTTCTCGCTTTCACCGACAACGGAAAGCTCATAGCCGTGCTTGCTGTATTTAAGATAAACAAACATGAGAACCGTGACGGCAACAACAACAAGAATGTTGAAAAGATATTTTTGGCCGAAAATGTCGGGTATCCAACCTGCCTTTGAGTTTGCATTGACGATACCCATTACGCTCGATCCGCTCGGAACCCAAACCATAATTGCAAAGGAGACGAGCTGAATTGCAATATAGTTCATCATAAGGGTGAAAAGGCTTTCGTTCGTGTTCCACTTTGCTTTGAAATAAGCCGGGATAATTCCCCAAATAATTCCTCCGACGAGTGAAGAAACGAACATAATAACAATAAGAAGAGCGTTCGGAAGTCTGTCTCCGATATAGAACATACAGGCGACGCTCGCAAGAGCACCGATAAGAACCTGGCCTTCTGCGCCGAGGTTCCAGAAGTGCATTTTGAACGCCGGAGTAACCGCAAGCGAGATACACAGCAAAATTGCCATATTCTGAAGAAGAATCCAAACCTTTCTTTTTGAACCGAAGCTTCCGTTGAACATTGAAGCATAAACTTCAAACGGATTCTGCTTCGTCAGAAGGACGATAATGAGCGCGCAAACGATGAGCGACGCAATGATTGCAATTCCTCTGATGAGCCAAGCTTTCCACCAAACCATCGAATTTCGTTTTGCAACGTGGAAAAGCGGCTCGCGGACTTTCGCTTCGTTTTTCTTACTCATTTTCTTCACCTCCCTGAGTTTTTGTCATGAGAAGACCGATTTCGTTTTTGTTTGCGGTTCTTCCGTCAACGATTCCGGTGACTTTTCCCGAACCGATGACCATAATGCGGTCGCAAAGTTCAACGAGAACGTCAAGGTCTTCGCCGACAAAAATTACGGCAACGCCGCGTTTTTTCTGCTCGTTGAGCAAGTTATATATAAGATAGGAAGAGTTGATGTCAAGACCGCGGACGGGATAAGCCGCCATGAGAACCGTCGGAGCGGCGGCAATTTCACGGCCGACAAGAACTTTTTGAACGTTTCCGCCGGAAAGTCTTCTTACCGGAGTTGTTGCGCCGGGGGTAACGACTTCAAGGTCGTTGATGATTTTTTCGGCAAGCGACTTCGGCTTTTTGCGTTCAAGGAACATTGACTTTCCTTTTCTGTAAGAACGAAGCATCATGTTGTCGATGATATCCATGTTTCCGACGAGTCCCATTCCGAGTCTGTCTTCCGGAACAAAGGAAAGGCGAACGCCGAGCTCCCTGATTTGGAGCGGAGTTTTGTCCCTAAGATTTTCGGTTTTTCCCGTCTTCGGATTGTTATAAATAATTTCGCCCGAGTCAAGGTGCTGAAGTCCTGCGATTGCTTCAAGAAGTTCACGCTGACCGCTTCCGGCGATACCTGCAATTCCGAGAATTTCGCCGCCCTTTGCGGTGAAAGAGATATTGTCAAGAATCTTTACACCTTCACGGCTCTGGCAGTTGATGTTTTTAACAACAAGTCTGTCCTGGGGGTTTTCCGGTTCGCTTCTTTCAATGTTGAGGCTGATTTTCTTTCCGACCATCATTTCGGTAAGCTCGTCTTCATTCGTTTCGCTCGTCTTAACCGTTCCGATGAATTCGCCCTTGCGAAGAACCGAAACTCTGTCCGAAAGCGAAAGAACTTCATGAAGCTTGTGAGTAATGATTACGATTGCCTTTCCGTCGTCACGCATACGGCGAAGAACGGCAAAAAGTTTTTGCGTTTCCTGCGGAGTGAGAACGGCCGTCGGCTCGTCAAGAATAAGAATGTTTGCGCCGCGATAAAGAACCTTGATGATTTCAACTGTCTGCTTTTCGGAAACGGACATCTCATAAATTTTCTTCATCGGGTCAATGTCAAAACCGTATTTTGCGCTGATTTCGGCAACTTTTGCCGCAACCTGCTTAATGTTGTATTTTCCCTCTTCTTTAAGACCGAGAACAATGTTTTCGGCCGCGGTGAAAAGGTCAACGAGCTTGAAATGCTGGTGAATCATTCCGATCTTATGATCGAAAGCGTCCTTCGGCGAACGGATAACAACTTCTTTTCCGTCGATGAAAATCTGGCCTTCATCGGGGAAATAGATTCCCGAGATCATGTTCATCAGCGTTGTTTTTCCGCTTCCGTTTTCGCCGAGAAGCGAAAGGATTTCGCCGTTGTTGACGGTCAGATTGACGTTTTGGTTCGCTTTGATCGAACCGAAAGTTTTGCTGATATTTTTCAATTCAATTGCCGGTGTTCCCAACTTCATCTACCTCCGTTTGTCTTTCATTTTTCTCAAAACAGAACAATAAATTAAAAATCACTCTCTTTTCAAAAAAACGAAAATCGGGCGAAGCGACAGCCTCGCCCGGTATATTCTTTTTGAGTGAGAAATTATTTCTCGCTGATTCCGTCAATGTACATGATGTCGAAGTACGGAGCACTTCTCATGCCGTCAACGTCTGATTCAAGGAATGCGCCGTCCTTGATGACTTCGGTTTCATGTTCAAACTTCTCGTCGGGGATAACGTCAGCCTTGTAAGAATCAAGCTTCTTGCCGTCAACAGTGAATGTTGCGGTGTCGAATACTTTGATTTCGCCCTTTTCGAGCTTAGCCTTTGCTTCGTCGATTGCTGCCTGAGTGCCTTCTGCGGCAACCTTTTCGTTGAGCTTTGTGAGCTGAACGGAATCGGTTGCAAGAGTGCCGCACCAATCGGTCGGAATCTCTTCACCCTTAGCAACAGCGTTGATCATGAGTTCATAGTACGGAGACCAGTTGATCTTTGAGGAGATGAGAGCGGTGTTCGGGCCCATTGAGGTTGTGTCAAGGTTGTAAGCAACGTTGGGAACGCCCTTTTCTTCGCAGGCCTTCGGTGCGCCTTCCGAGTCAGCGTGCTGGCTGATAAGAACGCAACCGTCCTTGATGAGGCTGAGAGCAGCTTCACGCTCAAGAGCAATGTCGAACCATGAGTTTGTGTAAGTAACCTTCATTGTTGCGCTTTCGCAAACCGAACGTGCGCCAAGGAAGAATGAAGTGAAGCCGGAAACAACTTCTGCATAGTTGAATGCGCCGACATAACCGATTACGGCTTCTTCAGCCTTAATCTTTCCGTCCTTGATCATTTCGTTGAGCTTCATACCTGCGGCAACGCCTGCAAGATAACGTCCTTCGTAGATTGCTGCGAAAGCGTTGTGGAAGTTCTTGAGTTCAGCGGTCTTTGCGTGAGTACCTGTTGCATGGCAGAACTGAACTTCGGGGAATTCCTTAGCAGCTTCCATGATGTAGGTCTCGTGACCGAATGAGTCGGCGAAGATTACGTTGCAACCTGCGTCTGCAAGTTCCTGAGCAGCGTTGAGGCAGCTGTCGTCTTCGGGGATGTTTGTCTTAATGAGAACCTGTTCATCCTTGAGGCCAAGCTTTGCCTGAGTGTCCTTGAGAGCCTGGATGAAGTTGTTGTCGTATGTTGAGTTTTCGTCGTGAAGGCAGATAAGACCGACCTTTACTTTTGAATAGTCAACATCGGTGTTGGCAGCGCTGGTGCTGTCACCTGAGGCTGAAGTTGTGGTGTCGTCCTTTGAACCTGAGCAAGCAGCAAATGAGAAAACGAGAACTGCTGCAAGCAAGAGTGCAAGAAACTTTTTCATGCTTTTTTCCTCCGTTAATGTTTTACCTTTCGGTATAATATTTATAAACCGCCCTCGGGCAATTTATTTGAATTTGATTTCGCCGTCGTCCATGCTGTCGATGACGGCAAGGGATTCAACGCGAACGCCCTTTTCCCTGATTCTTTTTGAGCCGGGCTGGAAGCCTTTTTCAACGGCGATTCCGCAACCGACAACCTCGGCACCGGCCTGGTTGCAAAGGTCGATGAGACCGAGAAGCGCATTGCCTTCGGCAAGGAAATCGTCAATGATAAGAACCTTATCGTTCTTTCCGAGGAACTCTTTTGAAACGATTACGTCGTATGTCGTTCCGTGAGTATAAGACTTAACCTGGGTCTTATAAACCGTTCCGGCGATATTCTTCGTCTTCGTTTTCTTTGCAAAAAGAACGGGACAATTAAAAAACTGCGCTGTTATACATGCTATTCCTATACCGGATGCTTCAATGGTAAGGATTTTGTTAACTTCGCAGTCAGAGTATATTCTTTTAAATTCTTTTCCGATCTCGTTGAGGAGCTCAACGTCCATCTGATGGTTAAGGAAAGAGTCAACTTTCAGAATGCTTCCGGGATACACCTTTCCGTCTTTGAGAATTCTGTTCTCAAGAAGAACCATCGTAACTCACCGCCTTCTAAAAATTGAAAAGGACATTTCAAACATACCGGTTCAAAATGTCGCTGATGTGTCTTTACGTTACGAGTTAATTTTATCAAAAGCTGTCGAATTTTACAATACCCCATTCTGTTAAACTTATTTTAAATTAAGAGCGGGCAATTGTGCATTATGCACAAAGTCATTTTCAAAGCTTTCAAAAATAATCATTGCGGAAAAATACACCCGCCTTCGGAGCTTTCCTTTCGCCCGAAGACGGACGTTTTTTATTCAAGAACATAAATTTCAACGTTCCGCCTCCCGAAGTTTGAACATTCGGCAAAAGTGTTGAAATAAAGGTCAATAACGGTTTCGCTGTTATAAATGAAACCGCCGGTGTCGCTCGCTTCGCAGTAACCGTAGACGCACGTTCCGTCGCACGAAACAACATAAAGTTTTGAGCCGTACGGAATTTCACGCGGATCGACGGCAACCCTTCCGGGCATTGCCTTTTGGCCCGTTGCGGTGATTCCCCCGCCGTAATATGCCGTTGCCGAACCGACGATTTTTCTTTTATACTTCACGGGTTTTCCGTATTCGTCAAGTTCGATTTTAACCGTTGAAGGAAGTTCGGAAACCGCGCGCAGACCCGAATAGCCGACCGTTCCGACATCTTCGATTTTCACAAGCCGCTTTTTTGTTCCGACGAAAATCACCTCATCGACGGCTCTTTTCGTCACTTCGGACGAAGCAAGAAAATCCTTTTTGAATTCTCCGTCAATATAGGTCTTTATATAGGTATCCCTGCGTTCGCCGTTTTCACCCTCGCGTTCGAGATACATTTCGCCGAGATAAAGATCATTCGTTTTTTTCTTTTTTGTTTTATATTCAACGGAAACCGTTCTCGTCTCAAGTTTGAAGGTTACCCTTCTGAGCCGAACGGTCATGCCCGGCTTCAACGCATCACCCGTTTTGAAGTTGAGAAGATCATAGTCGTTGACCCTCACTCCCGCTTCGGAAAGGAGATCCGAAACAGTTCCGGAATTGACGGAAAAGCTTCGTTTTTTTCCGTCCGCAACAACGTTCACTTTGAAGTTTTTTCCGACTCCGACGCGCAGCGGAGAAGGCGCCGGGTTTTTCTTTTTTGAGCTTTTCAAAATTTCTTCCTTTTTATAAAGCTTTGAAAACTCGTCCGCAACGTTTTCAATGTTATTTTCGAGAACGGCGGCAACTTCTTTTTCATATTTTGTTTGCGCGTCATATTCGGCGATTCTCTCGGCGGAAAAGGTGAGCGAAAGGCAAACGGCGAAAAACGAAAGCGAAAGCAAAATTCCGCAAAGCCTTGAAACGGCGAAACCGCTTCCCTGTTCTTTCATTTTAAAATTCATTTTCCTTCACTCCCTTTCTCGATTTTCTCAATTGTCTTCAATAACCCGAAAATTATATACTTATCGGGCGATTTTGTCAAACAATGCGACTTTTTTCTGTTTTTCAAAAAGTTTTCTCGAACAAATGTTCGAGAAAATCATTGACACCTTCCTTTTCGGGCTGTAAAATATTAAGTGAAACACCTTTGAAAAACGGTGTTTGCACAGTGAAGCCGCAATTTCACAATTTTTTTCAGGAGGTATAAATGCCCGAAATCAAAATCAAAATTTCAGAAAAAATTGCCCTTTGCAGAAAGAGATATCTCATCTCTTCAAACGAAAATTACACAGTGACCTTTGAGTTCGACGACGAATGGAAAGAGCACGAAGCAAAAACCGCCCGTTTCTTTTTTGACTCGTCATACGTTGACGTTGCCTTTTTGGGAAACACGGTTTCCGTTCCGAAAGTTGTTCCGTGCGAAACGCTCGGAATCGGCGTTTTCACCGACGGACTTTCCTCAACGGCGGCCGACATCGGCTGCGTTCTTTCGGCGAAAGATCTTCCGGCTGAAAAGGTCGGAGAGCTGACTAACGATCAATACGAAACTCTCCTTACCCTCCTAAATGCTCTTGACCTTCGTCAAATCAAGTCCGTTGAACGAATCGACGGCAACGTAAAAATTGTTTATACAGACGAGACAACGTCCGTCTTTCCGATTTATGACGGCGTTTCCGTTTCCGGTGCAACGGTAAACGAAGAAGGCGTTCTCACACTCACCCTTTCCGACGGAAAAACGCTCACCGCCGGAAACGTCAAAGGGGAAAAAGGCGAAAAAGGCGAACCGGGAAAAACGCCCGTCTTTTCGGTCGGTACGGTTCAAACCATTGAAGCGGACGAAACCGCTTCTGCTTCAATCACCGGAAGCGCCGACGAACCCGTTCTCAATCTTTCGCTTCCGAGAGGAAAAGGCGGCGACGGAACTTGGAAATGCCTTTATTCCGGAACGCTGACGCAAGCGCAAAAAAGTTTTGAATTTCATACTTTTTCCGACGGAACACCGCTCAAATTCACCGAGCTTTTCATCAAAGGCGCGGCAACAACACAGCACAAAACCGGAAACGTTCAGGCTCTCAACGTCTATTACGGTTGGGAACGCGACGGCGTTTTCAACGCATATAAGCTCATCGCAATGATTCCGAAGTTTTGTCAGCCGGACGGAACCGAAATTTCCGAAGCGGAGTTTTCGCTGAAATCGGAGCTTCTCGGAAAAACACTTTTCAATCAGTTCGGCTATTGCACCAAAGACGGCGTTTCAAAAACAGAACTGCGAACAACGGAAACCGATTCTTTCACTCAGCTTTCTTTTTGGAGCGGAGCCGCGGGAATTTTTCAGCCCGGTTCACACTTTGAAGTCTATGCGAGATAACGGAGGGAAAAATGAAAGACGAACTTTTGATTTATGCCCTGAACGGATTTTCAAGAGCCTTTTTTGAAGGCCTTTGCGCGAACGTTTTCCTTCCTTTCTTTTATCTTTTCATTGTCATTTTTCGGGAGGTGAAGAAAATTTGAGCGAAGTCACGGAAAAAATCTTCCGGAAAAAAGAGCATTTTCTTTCCTCCCCGTTCGGAGAAAGAAGCGTTATTCAAACTTCAAAAGGGAACACGTCGTCCTTTCACGGCGGAGCGGATTATTCGACATACGGAAAGAAGCTTCCTCAATATGCAATTGAAAACGGTTACGTTCTCTCCTGCGGAACGGACTACGCTTACGGCGGCGCAAAATACGTTTGGGTGGTTTACCCTTCTCTCGGCGTCAGAATGCTCCATTATCATCTTGACAACATAAAAGTGAAAAAAGGCCAAACCGTATCGCCCGAAACCGTTTTGGGTTACACCGGAAAAACCGGCCGGGCAACAGGCATTCACCTTCACCTCGGAATCAAGCGCCTTTCCGGCGGGGATTATATCGACCCGGAAAAGTGGAGCCTTGAGGAGTATTCTCAGAAGAAAGGAAAAGCCGCCTTCCGAGTCGGAAGTTACAAGGTAACAAAAGCCATTCTTTTGAACGTCAGAAAAGGTCCGGGAACGGAATTTGAAAAGCTTTCATTCCAAGAACTTTCGGCGGACGCAAGGAAAAAAGTTCTCCGCCTTTCCGGTTTTAAAGCTGACGGCTATGTGAACGGACTTTCGTTTTCCGTTTTTGAAGTGAAGGAAAACTGGGGAAGAACGCCGAGCGGCTGGGTCTGTCTTGATTACTGCGAGGAAATATGATGACAGACACTGTAATTGTTTCTCTCGTCACCCTTCTCGGAACGCTCGCCGGAACCTTCGGCGGAATTCTCACCTCTTCAAAGCTCACGAACTTCCGCCTTGAACAGCTTGAAAAAAAGGTTGAAAAGCACAACGGCGTCATCGAACGGACATACAGCCTTGAAAAGGACGAAGAGCTTTTTGAAAAAAGACTCGGAGAACTTGAAAAAAGATTATCCGGCCTTGAAAAAACCGGATTCAAAAAAGATGAAACTCATCATGTATTATATAATTGAAAGGAAACATAAAATGAAATTTGACATCACCTCAATCATCGAAGCGGTAATCATTCTTCTTTCCGCAACCGTCACCTGTTTTCTTCTTCCGCTCGTCAAGAGCCGACTTTCGGCGGAGAAAAACGAAAAACTTGAATTTTGGATATCCGCCGCAGTCAAGGCGGCAGAGCAGATTTTCAAAGGCACTCAAAAAGCCGGACTTCAGAAAAAGGACTTTGTTGTTCAGTTCCTTCTTTCAAAGGGACTTGTTTTTGACGTTGACGAAGTCACCGCCCTCATTGAAAGCGAAGTTTTCAAACTGAACAAAGAAAAGGCCGCATAAAACCGACTGCCGCAATCGGTCAATCCGAAAGCGGCAGTTTTTCGCTTTATTCAAAAGTTATGTTGTGTATCCCTTAACGGCCGGGAACTGATCTTTTCCGAATCCCATCACGCGGGCGATCTGAACGCTGATTTGTCTGTTTTCAACAACGTCCTTGTTCGTGAAACCTGCGTCTTTTGCCGAAACATAAACGGGAACGTCTGCCGTTGTGTGGTTTTCGGTTGTATAATAATATTCGTCGGTGACGCCGTTATACTTGATTCCGCCGGTTTCATGGTCGGCCGTAACAACAACGAGGGTATCTCCGTCCTTCGCGGCGTAATCAAGGGCATAACCCACGGCTTTGTCGAATTCAACAAGGTTCAGCGTTGCCATTTCAAGGTTGTTCTTGTGAGAAAACTTATCAATGCAGGCGCCTTCAACCATGAGGAAAAAGCCGTTTTCGTTGTCGTCAAGAAGGTCAATCGCCTTTTTCGTCATCTGCTCAATCGACGGAGTGTCCTTTTCGCCGGTGCAATTTTTCATCTCTTCAAAATCGAACTGGGCGAAGGATCGGCTTCCGCTTTCAAGCGCTTCCATTTCGGTTGCGGTCTGAACAAAAGTGAATCCGTTCTTTTCGCATTTTTCTTTTGTGATGCTCTTTGTGTCGCAGCCCCAAATAAGGTCAAGGTTGCTTCTGAGCTGTTGGTTGCTTATCGGCATTTCAAGCTGCCTTCCGAGCGCATGAGCCGAAAAAGAGGCCGGAGTTGCGCCGGAGGTTTGGTCGGTCGTAACAACACCTGCGCTTTTTCCGTTAGCTTTTGCAAGTTCGGTGAGCGAAACCGGAACGTTTTGTCCCGTCAGCGTGAACGGATAAAACGGAAAAAGAGCAACCGAATTCGCCCAAATTCTTACACCACAGGCGAGCGCGCTTCCGCCGGCCGCCGAATCGGTGTAATCAAGAATGAACGAACGGGTGTCCGACCTTCCGCAAACCGGCATTCTTTCAAGATTGAGCGAAACGCCGCGCGTTGCCTTCGTTGCTTCAACGGTGTTGACGCCCATTCCGTCGCCGATCATGAGAATAACGTTTTTGTACTCTTTGTAATCGTCGCTGACGTTGTTTCCGAAGCCGATCATGCAGTAAAGACTCAAAAACAAAGCCATCGAAGCCGTTACGAGTTTTTTAAGAAATGTTTTCATGAAATTACTCCCTTTTTTGTTTAACCTGTTCGGTCACCG
>JAUNFH010000071.1 GCA_030525185.1 Clostridia bacterium | reverse complement strand
AACGAACGCACCGAGCATTTTACGGAAATTTTCTTTTGCCTGTCCGTTATAATCCGCGTCTGAATTGATTTCCGGTTCGGCAACGGTTTTGATTTTGAACGAAACCGTTTTTGTCATTCCGTCATATTTTCCGAGACCTGTAATTTTTGCCTGTGCCGTACCTTTTTGAACGTTGTTTGAAAACTCAACGGTATAATCGGTTCCTTCGGCAAGTGTACGTTCCATGAATTTAACCTTGATTTTCGGCGTAACGGGTGAGCCGGTGAATTTTTGAGCGGCAATTTTATTCACGGTGAATCCCTGATACGAGAGCGTCAATGCGCCCGAAAGAAAATCTGTTCTTGCGGCAATAAAGTTTTTGATTGCTTCAACTTCCGCATCGTATTTATTCAGAATTTCCGTGCCGTCGGTTGTTGAACAGTAATTCCATCTTATTGCGTTCATAACCGCGGCATCCCGAACTTTTTCAACATATTCGGAATATTTCGAGTTGAGAAGTTCTTTGATCGCCGGAACAAACTTTTCTTTCATTTGTTTTTCGGTTTCTTCAACAAAGTCTGCGTGGTGCATTCCGAGAGCATAGATGTTCGGCGTCGCTTTGAAGCTTTGACTTCCGATGAGAGCATTATACCAAAGCGACCTTTTTGCGACGTGAAGATTCGTCGGGTCGGTGAGATCCGTTCCGTCCCTTCCGGCATAATTGAGAAGAGCATTGTCAAAATCCCAAATCGGGCCGGCAACAAGTTTTTTGCCGCTGTCTTTATAGAAGTAATTGCTTGTAAGTCCCGCGTCCCAGTTGCTTGACCATTCCTGAATGATATACTGCTTTGCAAAAGACTCAATGTCAATATACTCCGTAAAGTGCTTTCCCTTTGAGTTTCGTCCGTCTTTTGAATAAAGCGCGTCTTCCATTTCCTGCCAATAAGAGCTGATATATTTTATCTGAGCTTTTGAAGCGTATTCGGGAGATTTTGAAACGACGGCCTGACCGTGCTTCGTAACAAAGCCGCTTGCTTCGTCGGGATATCTGTCGGCAACTTCAAGTTCAAGAAGATAGCCGCCGGTGATATCTTCGGGGTCGTTCGGAATGTCGAACCAGCGCTGTTTGTTTTCAATAAAGCCGCTGAATTTTCCGCCGAAACCTTTTTGCGGAAAATCGGAAAGTTCTTTTCCGCCGTTCGCTTCTTCGGTTGCCTCTTCAAGGTCATAAATATCAACGCGGTTTTTCTTGATTTCAACTTTTTCGGTAACAAGATAAACGCCTTTGTATTCTCCGTTGATATAAACATCGGCGTTTTTGCAATCCGGCGATTCTTCCATTCCGACCGCCGCGCCGAGGCCGTATGTCACTTGGTTGCGAATGAGCGATTTGTCTTCATAGTTGGCAATAAGGCACCAGCTTTTTGCTTTTTCCATTCCGAAAAGTTTTGATTTCGATTCAAGCTTAATGTTGTAAGGCTTTTTGGCCGTGCCCCAAGTTGAATTTCCTCTTCCCTTCATCGAATCGAGTTTTCCGTCGTAATCGGTTTTTCCTTTTTCGTTGACGGCAAGCATTGTGCAGTCTTTTTCTTTGTGTGATTTATCGGCATGGATTCGGTCAAGTCCGCCATCCGGAGTGTTGATGAACAATGCCGGAAGTTTGCTCGACGCAAGAAAAACAATCGTATAATTCTTGTCGTTGCAATTAAGGGTGAACTCTCCGCCGTTTGAAAAGACCGACGTTGTTTCTCCGTTTGAAAGTTCTTCTCCGTTGCAGGTTACGGTGTCGGAAGCGGAGAACCAAACTCTGAGCTTTGAAAGGTCGGTTTTTGACGGCATAAACATATAATACTTTCCGTCAATCTCGCTCTTCCACCAATTTATGTTTCCGAGCGAACCGGAGTTTTCTTCGCTTCCTTTCGCCGAAACAGCAAAGAAAGTGATTCCGTTATTCCCGACAGCGAATGCCGAAAGCGCAAAAACCGATGTGAACAGCATTGCGAAAACCAGAATCGCCGACAATGCGGACCTGAAAATTTTCTTCATATTCTTTCCTCTTTTCAAATTATGACACTCAGTCAAAAAAGTGTCTTTTATTTTGTTATATGCAAATTATATCACTTTTTCATTCGGAAATCAACAATAATATAAACATTTTTTAAAATTTATTAATTCATTGTAAAAAAAGTTTAAACCAAAGATAAACCGGAAAAATCAAACAAAAAAATAAGCGGGCAAAGCACTTGACAAATCCCGTCATTACTGATATAATTTTTCAGCTGTATTGTATACGGCACTCTTTGCTCCGTTTTATTCGGGGCCTAAAGTCCATAAGGAGGTGCAAAACAATGACAAACAACTATGAATCCATGTTAGTTTTTTCAGTAGCTAACGGAGAAGAAGCTGTTAACGCTTTGGTTGAAAAGTTCAAGTCACTCATCGAAGCTCACGGAACAATCGATTCCGTTGATGTCTGGGGCAATCGCAAGCTTGCTTATCCCATCAACTATGAGACAGAGGGTTACTATGTTCTCGTCAACTACGCAAGTGAGCCGGATTTCCCCGCCGAACTTGACCGTATCGTTAACATCACTGAAGGCGTACTTCGTTCCCTCACCGTCAAGAAATAAGGGAGGAACATTTTATGCTTAACAGTATCGTTCTCATGGGTCGCCTTGTTGCTGATCCGGAACTTCGGACAACAACAACCGGAAGATCCGTTTGTAGCTTCAGAATTGCTGTTGACAGATCTTACGCAAAAGCAGGCGAAGAAAGAAAAGCAGACTTTATTCCGATCGTTGCCTGGGAAGGCACGGCGAACTTTGTCAGCCGTTACTTTTCAAAAGGTTCAATGATTGCGGTTCAGGGTCAGCTCCAGTCCCGTCAGTACGAGGACAACACCGGAGCGAAAAGAACGGCTTATGAAGTTCTTGCCCGTGAAGTCAGCTTCTGCGGTTCAAAAGCCGAAACCGGAAGTGTGAACCCCGCGTTCTCCGCTCCCGCCGCTTCTGCACCCGCTCCCGCATATCAGACGGCAACTCCCGGCGATTTTGAAGAAATCACCGACGACGAAGACCTTCCGTTCTGATTGCAACTGAACTTATTAACAAGGAGGAAAAACCAATGGCATACGAAAGAGGAAACGGCCGTCCCAACAGAAAGTCACGCAAAAAGGTTTGCGCTTTCTGCGTAGATAAGGTTGAATCAATCGACTACAAGGACACTCAGAAACTCCGCAAGTTCACTTCGGACCGCGCGAAGATTCTTCCCCGCCGTGTAACAGGCACCTGCGCACGTCATCAGCGTGAGCTCACGACCGCAATCAAGCGCGCTCGTCAGGTTGCTCTCATGCCCTACACAAGCGACTGATTTTAAAGTCGAATATGACAAAAATGCACCCGCCAAATTGGCGGGTGTTTTTGTTTTGCGCATTTTTTTATTTCATTGCTTCAACAATCGGATCAAGGTTTTCTTCCTTCACAGCATCAAAGCCCTTTTCAAAAAGTTCAAGCGCCTTTTGGTCGCTCGGGTCGTCGCTGTCTTTGACCTTAGCCTTCATCATTTTGAGCATCATGTTCATCATCATTTTATACATGCCCTTGAGATTTTTGAGATTGAATTCGCCGGGAAGATAAAAAAACGGTTCCGTAATTTTGTTCTTTTCTTTCACTTCTTCTTTTGACTTGTCGCTCGGCATCATTCCGACCGCAACAACCGTTTTCAATTCGCCGAACTTTTCTCTTGCCTGAGAAAGTCCCTGAACATCGCCGGCCATCACCCAGCCGAGATAAACAACTTCTTCACCGTCATTTTCGGCTTTTGAAAGTTCCTGTGCCTTACATTCGAGTTTCTCCGAAAGCATTTTTGCGTATCTTTCGGTTGAACCTGCATTAGATGTGTAAACAATTTTCATCAGATATCCTCCGTTGTATTTGTTGTTTCGTTTTTATCGAACGCCTTCTTTGAGCCGATCCTTCCTTTGGAAGCAAAAAACGAGAAAAAGAAAAGTACGACGGCAAGCATTACCCAACCTGCACGGTCGGTTTGAACGATATTAAAAAGCTGAGGTGAAGTAATCGTATTTTTTGCAACGTTCGTAAGAAGGTTAGGGATCGTTGCAAGCAGGAACGAAGACGCCGCCATCGAAACCAAAAGTTGCCTTGAACCGGAAAAGAAGAGTCTTCCTTCCCTTTCGCCGTTTTTGAAAGCAATGTTCGCTTTGATCAAAAGGCAAAGTTCAAAAATCAAAGCGGCAAATCTCGGAAAAACGAGGAGAGCCAGATCCCTTGAGCTGACGGGAGTTGCGCCCTCACGAAGGACTTCAATGAAAAAGCCGAGCAATCCGCCGGCCTCAACCGTCAGGCGGTCTTTCAAAAAGAACATCGGGACAAATGCAATACACGTGGCAAGCAGAAACAGTCCGCTCAAAACGGCCGCAACGGCTGAAATCCATTTAAAGACCTTAAAAACCTTTTTAATTTTTTCTTCGCCCATAAAATTCAACTCCTTAAACAAAAGCCCTGAATGCTTTCAATAGCCGTAACGTGATTATATCACTGTTCTTCTCTTCGGTCAAGTCTGCGGTTTTTAGGTACTGCCTTAAGTGGGTTCTTTAACAGCAACAAAACAATAAGCCACAGCGTAGGGAGCTCTCTCCCTCAGTCGGCAAGCCGACAGCTCCCTCACAGGAGGGCGCCAAGAAAAAGTGCTGCAATAATTGTCTTGCTCCGTACATGATGAAGTCAAAAGTTTCCGGCACAGCGGTCGGGTGTAAATTCAAGAGAAAACCCGGTTAAGTAACTCACCTAAAAGCAGTACCGCAAAAACTTTCATAAATAATGCAAAAAGGCTGTTCCGAAAAATCCGAAACAGCCTTTTATGTTTATTTACTGTAATGTCTGATAACCTCAACCGACATTGAAATTACGTCAATGACATGGAAAAATGCTCCGTCTTCGGACGGATAAACCGTTATTCCTTCCGCCTCGGTCGGAGAAGTTGCCGCCTTGCGCTCAAGGACAGTGGTAACCTTTCCCGTTTCGAGGTCTGCGGCATAAACGTGTTTGAGTTTGCCTGTGTCGTTGCAGGAAATATAAAGTATTCCGTCATAACATTCGGCGCCCTGAACCCGATGGAACGACGTTTCAAGCATTATTCTTCCGATCGGCTCAAGCGTTTCAATGTCAAGAACGTTGACGAAGTCTCCCCCTCTTGAAATTCCCGTATAAAGAACTCCTTTTTCACGGTCGGCGGCGCACCATGAAAGATTGCCCTCCGGCTGAATTTCTTCGCCGAGAATTTTGTATTGACCCGTGAATTCAAGCGTTTCGGCGTCAAAAACCGCAACGGCCGGATGTTTTCTGAAAACGTCCTCAACCGCAACATAAATTTTTCCTTCATAATAAGAACAACCGCCGAGATGATTGAAAAGCTGCTTTTTCATCTCTTTCGGCATTGCATTGCGGTTTTCGGCAACAACCTCGCCGGTCTTCATGTCAAGCTTTGCGATTCCGTTGAAGCCGGTGTAAGTTCTCGCTCCGGTGCAATAATAATACGTTCCGTCCGTTGTGATTCCCTGAGTGAGATAATCGCCGTCGCAAAGAACGTATCGGTCGGTTGAAATGAGCTTTGAGTCGCCGAGTGTGTTTTCGCCGCCGTTGTCAATCGCATTCGCAAAAAGAAGCATTGCGCTGACAAAAAACGCGGCAATCCGTTTAACCAATTCCATAAATCATTCTCCCTATAAAATAATAAAGAAATTATATCCTCTTTTGCCCGTTTTTTCAAGTATTGTCATAATAAAAACCGCCGCTGCGAAGAACCGAAACGGCGGTTCAAAAAAATCAATCCGAAATTTTGCTGAGAAAGGCTTTGAGACGTTCCGATTGCGGATTTTCAATTACGGACTTTGCTTCGCCCTCTTCGGCAATTACGCCGTCATCCATGAAGATGATGTAATCCGAAACCTCTTTTGCAAAGGTCATCTCATGAGTAACGATAACCATTGTCATGTTCTCTTCGGCAAGTTCTCTTATAACCTTGAGAATTTCTCCGGTCAGCTCCGGGTCAAGCGCGCTCGTCGGTTCGTCGAAGAAAAGAATTTTCGGTTCAAGAGCCATCGCTCTTGCGATTGAAACTCTCTGCTGCTGTCCGCCGGAAAGCTCGCAGGGATAATTTTTGATTTTTTCGGAAAGGCCCATTTTTTTGAGGATTCCGAGCGCCTTTTCTTCAATTTCGGCATAAATAGCCTTTTTGTTCTTTTTGAAATCAGGGCGCTCCTTTGCCTGAAGCTTCATCGCAAGAGTAACGTTGTCAAGAACGTTATACTGCGGGAAAAGGTTGAACTGCTGAAAAACAAGGCCGATTTTGAGTTGCTTTTCTCTTTTTTCCTTTTGAGTGAGCGAGCTTTGGCTTTCGGAATCGAAAATCACGTCGCCGTCAACGGTAATTTTTCCTTTGTCCGCCGTTTCAAGAAAGTTGATGCAGCGAAGAAGGGTTGTTTTTCCGCTTCCGGAAGAACCGATGACCGAAAGGACGTTGCCCTCCTCAAGATTGAACGAAACGCCTTTGAGAACCTTTGTGCTTCCAAAGGCTTTTTCAATGTTTTGAACTTCAAGAATTGCCATTTTTCATCCTCCTCAGACTTTGAAATAATCCATCTTCTTCTCGATTTTTCCGAGTATGAGAGTAACAAGACCGGAGAAGATGAGATAAAACGCGGCGGTGTAAAACAGCGGCCAAAGAAGACCGTCAAGCTTGATGAATTTTTGCGCCGCCCAAATGATTTCATAGACGGTGATGATTCTTGCAAGCGAGGTATCCTTGATGAGCGTGATCACTTCGTTGCCCATCGGCGGAACAATGCGCTTGATGACCTGAAGAAGGATAACTTTGAAAAACGCCTGGCTTTTCGTCATTCCGAGAACCTGACACGCTTCGTACTGTCCCTTGGGAATACTTTCGATTCCGCCGCGGTAAATTTCGGAAAAATAGCAGGCATAATTGATTACAAACGCAACGATTACGGCGTTGAAACTTGAAAGACTGTTCCAACCGGCAACCCACTGAATGAAGCCGTTTTGCGAAGCGAGCTTTTCGGCCGAAGCCGCAATGAGCCCCGGTCCGTAATAAACGGCGATGAGCTGAAGCATCAGCGGCGTTCCTCTTATTATCCAGACAAAGGTTTTCACAAGCCATTTGACCGGCGGAATTTTGCTCATCGAACCGAAGCTTATAATAAGTCCGAGCGGAATTGCAAGAAGAAGAGTCAGCCCGAAAATTTCAATTGTCGTTCCGAAACCTTCAAGAAGGCTCTTTGTAACTGTCCAGAACATAATTTAAACTGCCTTTCAATTAGTAATGCGCCGAAACCGACGAATAAATGATTCTCTCTTTTCAGAACCCAAGGCGAAGAGGAAGTCCCCTTCGCCTTGAAAATTATTGACTTAAACTTTTTTCAATCAGAAAGCAAGGGAAAGATTATACTTTTCTGCAAGCTTTTTCATTGTTCCGTCTGCGGCGAGTTCCTTTGTTGCTTCGTTAATCTTTGAAACGAGAGCCGAACCCTGGCGGCAGCCTACGCCGTATTCTTCTTCGGTGAGTGAAGTTCCGACCGCAAGGTCTGCATAGCTTGTTCCTTCGCCGACCATAGCCTTAGCCATTGTGATGTCGATTACGCAAGCGTCGGAAGTTCCGGCCTTAACTTCGGTGAGAGCGGTTGTCTGAAGGTCAACTTCCTTCGTTTTGAGTCCTGCATCCTTTGCGGCGGATGCACCGGCCGAACCGGCTTCAACGGCAAAGGTGAGATCCTTCATGTCGTCCGTTGTTTTATACTTTTCAATAGCGTCGGCCTTCATAACGATGACCTGAGCGTTGATTACATAAGCATCGGAAATATCCATTGACTTTTTGAGTTCGTCTGTGATTGTCATACCGTTCCAAAGGCAGTCAACCTTTTTTGAGGAAAGTTCCATTTCCTTGTTGTCCCAGTCAACTTCAACGAACTTTACGGTGAGACCGAGCTTTTCGGCAACTGCTTTTGCGTATTCCGCGTCGAAGCCTGTCCATTCGCCGTTTTCGTCCTGGAAGTCCATCGGCTCATATTCGGTGATTCCGACAACGAGGTTTCCGCTTTCCTTGATTGCGTCCCAGTCTGCGTTTGCTTCTTCCGAAGCGGAGGAGCTGTCCGAAGGAGCGGTTGTTGTTTCTCCGCTGTCCTTGTTGCAGCCGACAAAAACGAATCCGATTACGGCAACGATGACCGCAAGAACAACAGCAATGATCTTTTTACTCATGATTGATTACTTCCTTTCATACCCAAAGGGTTCAAGAATTTTGAATTGCGAAGCATTTGCGTTTCGCTTTACTGTGGTAACATATTAACACGATATAGCAACATTGTCAAGCCTTTTTTTGATTTTTTTATCCGCTTTGCCCATTTCAAACAAACATCACAAAAAATCTTAAAAACCGATTGATTTTTTGTGCAAATCAATATATACTTATAATTAAGAGAAAACAACAAAGGAGAGAATGCTTTGAAAAACCCGATTAAATTTTTCTTTTCGCGTGAAGAAAGCGAAACAAAGGTTGCAAACAACCGCCTTCTTTCTTACGCAGTCGGCCTTGCAGGTCAAAATGCAAGCTACAACTTCATCTCGTCGCGTCTTTTTGTTTATATGAACACCGTTCTTGGCATCAGCGGCGAAAAAACCGGTCTCATCAACGGAATCAGTACCCTTTGGGACGCGGTCAACGACCCGATGGTCGGAACGCTGATTGACGCGCGAAAATTCAAGCCGGGCAATAAACTTCGCTCGCTTGTTCTTTATACCTCGCCGATAATCGGTATCCTTATTGCGCTGATGTTTTTCGATTTCAATCTCAGCGTAACGGGAAGCATAATTTATATACTTATCGTATACCTTCTTTTTGACATTCTCTATTCGGTTCAGGACGTTGCAATGTGGGGTCTTCTTCCGCTTTCGAGTCCGAATTCCGAAGAGCGCGCCCGCGTTTCTCAGTGGGTAACGATCGGTGCCGGCGCAGGCGCGGCAATCGGCGGACTCTTCCCTTCAATCAGAAGTATTCTTGTTGACAGCGCCAAAGTTATGAGTGAAAAAAGCGCATACTTTCTCGGCGCGGTTGTGTTCGGTCTCGGCGGAATGCTCATTTCGATGCTTGCCTACAGAATGAAAGAAAAGGCCGTCTATGTCAGCGAAAAGAAAGTCAGCGTTATTGACAGCCTTAAAAGTTTGAAATACAACAAAAAGCTTATAATAATCTGCCTTGCGCGTTTTCTCGGTTCAATTTCGCTCATGCTTCCGTGGGAATACTTTTTTGAAACCGAAGGCGTTTCCTATAACTTTTTCGGAATGGAAATCGGCGGAGGAACAATGCAGGTTCTCCACGGACTTATTCCCGGAATTCCCGGAGCATTAATGATGTTCTTTGCAACAAAGTTTGCGGCCAAAATCGGCGGAATGAAACGTGTTCTCGTCGTTTCCGAAGTTCTTCAAATCATCTGCCGCGTCGGTGCATTCGCAATCGGCGCAAACGACCGCTTTTTGAACACCGGCGCACTTTTTGCAATTTGGGGTCTTCTTGCAATCTGCAACATTCCCGTCTCGATGAAAGACATTGCCCACCGTGCGCTTATCAGCGACTCAATTGACGAAGTTGAACTCAAAACCGGCGAAAGAACCGAAGGTATTGTTTTCTCGATGCAAAACTTCATTTCAAAGCTCAGCAGCGCCGTAACGAAGCTTATTCAAGGTTATGTTCTTAAATTCCTCAAGTTTGAAGATAAAATCGTCGTCGGAAAAGAATCTCTTTCCGGCTCCGCCCTCATCCGCGCGCAAAGCAAAAATTCGCCGTTTTACAAGTACCGCTGGCATCAATTCATGCTCGGTCCCGTCATCGGTTCGGTATTATATCTTGTTGTAATTCTTTTCCTCAAGGATGACCGCGAGCACATGGCCGAAGTTGAGCGCCTTCTCAAAGAGAAGCGCGGCGAACTTGAACTCGTTTCGGCGGAAGCCGAATAAATCAAAAAAACAACGGGGTTGCAACGAACGTTTCGTCGCAACCCCGATTTCTTTTATTTAAATCTGTCAAAGAAGCTTTTCTTTTCTTCTCCGACTGTTTTTCCGTCGTCGATATTGTTTTTCGGCTTGTTCGGAAGGGAATCGTTGAACTGACGAAGAAGTTCTTTTTGCTTCTGATTGAGGTTCTTCGGAACGTCAACAATAATTCTGACGAACTGGTCGCCCCTGCCTCTTGAGCCGAGCTGCTGAATACCTCTGTTTCTGAAACGGAAAACTTCGCCCGGTTGTGTTCCGGCCGGAAGCTCATACTTGACCTTTCCGTCAAGGGTCGGGATATAAAGCGTATCGCCCAAAGCAGCCTGTGCGAATGTGACCGTAAAGTCGCACCAAACGTCAAAACCGTCACGTTCAAAGAACGGGTGCGGACGAACGTTGATGTTTACCCTCAAATCGCCGACGGGACCGCCGTTGACTCCGGCGTTGCCCTTGCCTCTGACGTTGAGAGCCTGTCTGTCGTCAATACCGGCCGGAATTTCAACTTCAACGGTTGCCGGCTTGCTTTCAAAGCCCGTTCCGCGGCATTTCTGGCAGGGATTCTTGATAATCTTTCCCCTTCCGCCGCAGGCCGAACAAGGCTTGGACGTGCTCATAACGCCGAAGGGCGTTCTCTGCTGAACGTTGACCTGACCGCTGCCGCCGCAGGTTTTGCAGGTTTCGGCCGTCGTTCCTTTTGCCGCGCCGCTTCCGCCACAGGCGGAGCAGGTGTCGATTCTCGTTATGTTAATCTTCTTTTTGCAGCCCTTTGCGGCTTCTTCAAAAGAAAGAGTAATATTTGCCTGAACGGTTGTGCCTTTTCTCGGAGCGTTGGGATTCTGCTGTCTTCCGCCGCCGAAACCGCCGAAGCCGCCGCCGAACATACTTCCGAGAATATCACCGAGGTCAAAATCGCCGGAAAAACCTCCGCCGAATCCACCGCCGCCGAAACCGCCCGCGCCGAAGTTCGGGTCAACGCCTGCGTGACCGTATTGGTCATAGCGGGCTTTTTTCTGACTGTCGGAAAGAACCTCGTAAGCTTCGTTCGCTTCCTTGAACTTTGCTTCGGCTTCTTTGTCGCCCGGGTTCAGGTCGGGGTGATATTTTTTTGCAAGCTTTCGATATGCTTTTTTGATTTCGTCCTCGGACGCCGTTTTGCTGACGCCGAGAACTTCATAATAATCACGCTTGTTTTCTGCCATACATACTTACCTCATGAGTTTTTTGTTTCTCACATTTATAAACAAGACTTACTATCGCCCCGAAAAGGGCGATAGTAAGAGTAGTTTTTTGTTTTATCAGTTAGCGTCGGTGAAGTTAG
>JAUNFH010000070.1 GCA_030525185.1 Clostridia bacterium | reverse complement strand
GTTGAAAAGCTCACGGAACGCTTCGGCGAGGAAAAGGCTTATGAGCTTATGAACACCTATATGGACAACTGGATTACGGAAAAGGACCTTGACGAAATCAAGGCTCTCGGCTTCAACAGCGTCCGTGTTCCGTTCTGGTATCGCAATTTTTATTACGACGACAACGGAAGAAAAATCCTTGACAAGGACGGAAACTGGGATTTCTCCCGCCTTGATTGGGTTGTGAGCGAATGTTCAAAAAGAGGAATTTATGTTGTTCTTGATATGCACGGCGCAGTCGGCTATCAGAGCGACGCTCCCCACAACGGAAAACTTGACAGCTGTCATCTTTACGACAAGACCGAGCAGGGCGAAAGATACCGTGAGCTGACCGCAGAACTTTGGACTGCGATTGCCGAACGTTTCAGAGGCAACCCCGCCGTTGCAATGTATGACCTTCTCAATGAGCCGGGTTGCGAAGTTGAAAAGCCCGGAATCACAAGAAGAATCAACAACGAAAGCGTTTATTCAATGCTTTATGACGCAGTTCGCAAGGTTGACCCGGAACACATCATCACCCTTGAATGCATCTGGACGGCCGCCGCTCTTCCCCACGCATGGGTAAAGGGTTGGAAAAACGTTGTTTATCAGGTTCATTTTTATCAGAACTCGGACTTCATTTTCACCGCTTTCTGCGTTTTGACAAGAATTTATCACTTCGGAACTCCGCTTATGATGGGTGAGTTTTATCCGCTGAAAAAAACAACTTGGAAAAACTGCTTCAAAACGCTCAACGCGCTTGACTTCGGTTGGTTCCTTTGGACATACAAGGCGGCGAACCACGGAATGTGGGAATCCGACTGGTGCCTTCGCGGAATGAAGGACGGCTTTGAACGTGCAAACGTCAGCGAGGATTCCTATGAAGAAATCGCGCGCAAATGGGGCAGCGTTCTCCGCACGGAAAACAGTTTCCAGGATACCGGACATTACGACAAAAACGTCAAAGATTTTCTTTGATTAACAGACGGCCTTCGCATTCGGAAAACGGATGCGAAGGTCTTTTTTTGCGCTCAAAAAAAATTTTTTAAAAAATTTCAAAAAAGTTGTGGTAAAATCCGTTTCTCATTCGTTATATAGACGAACAACGAAAAAAGGAGGGAAAACGGATGAAAAAGCTTTTTTCGATTTTTGATTCGGGCTGAATTTTGCTCACGGAAAAAATCGTTCGGCGGCAGGCAAAAAAGTTCAAAAAACCTTTGCGATAAAGGCGCTTTCACTTGATTTTTTTCCGGATTTTTTGTATGATACCTGTTGGCAAAAGTTGATTAATTTAACCATCGTCATGAATTAATCATAGTTTTGCCCGGTTCAAAAAACCAAAAAGATATCATGCACGGGTTCTCCGGAGGAAGAAAAAACAATGCTTGCATTTTATTTGTCGCTCGTCGAAAGTTCGTCGGACAAAGAAAAAGTTGAAACGATTTACAAAAAATATTACGGACTGATGAAGCACGTCGCTCTCGGTTATTCTCAAAATGAAGCGGACGACATTGTTCACGACGCAATGGTGAGAATCATCAAAAACATTGAAAAAGTTGACGTTTCAAACGAGAGGAAAACAATGGCGTTTTGCGTGACGATTGTCCGAAACAGGGCGATTGACGTCCTGAGAAAAAACGGAAAGGTCAGCGAAGGCTTTGACGACAATATTGCCGCCGAAGGCAGTTTTTCGTCCGATTTTTCCAAACCTGACGAAATATATCAAATTCTTTTAAAAGCGCTTGAAAATCTGGACGAAACTTATAAAACGGTCTGCACTCTGAAATACGTCAACGACCTTTCGGAGCGGGAGATTGCGGAAATTCTCGGCCTTCCGGAAAAGACGGTGAACATGCGGATTTTCAGAGGGAAGCAGATTTTGAAAAAGGCGCTGAGAAAGGAGGATTTCTATGAATGAGGAATTGAACGAGGGCATTTTTGACGCGGCTTTGAAAAAGGCTTTTTGCGATTATACGGACAATCTCCTTGATTCTTTCCCCGACTGTGAAACGCTTTCGGAAAAATATCCTCTTTCAAAAAAAGAAGAGCGGTTCTTTGAACGCATTATGAAAGAAAAAAAATACGGAAAACCGCTCGCTTTGGTCTATCTTTCAAGGGCGGCGGTCATCTTTCTTTGCTTCGTTACTCTTGCGGCCGCGGTTATGCTTTCAAGTCCGACCGTTCGTGCGGCGGTCAAGAACGTTTTCATGCAGTGGTTTGAAAAATACACCCTTTTCACCTTCGTTCAAACCGAACCCGGAAAAGACGACTTCCAAAACGTTGAAGACGTCAAAATCGGTTATATTCCGGAGGGCTACGAACTTGGGTTTGAAGATAAGCTGCCTAAGGCTTTTACATATATTTATTATTCAAGAGACAATGATCCCAATAAGGATATAATGATTGAAATTATTGAAAATGGAGTTGTGGATACCGGTTTGGACAATGAATATTCAAAACTCACTAAAACGAAAATTAACGGGCACGATGCATGGATAAATTACAGTGAAAATAACTGTGCCGGAACCGTTATACTTGTCGGAACAAAAATAACTGTTCAGATTAATGCAATTCTACCAAAAGAAGAATTGGTAAAAATAGCTGAAAATATAAGATAAAAAATTAAAAAAAATTAAACATCATCAATTTTTGTGGTGAAATGTCCTTCTTAATCGTTTCATAAGTATCAAACGAAAAAGGAGGACATTTTTATGTCTAAAAAACTCATCAACAAAAAAATTCTTTCGCTTTTCCTTGCTGTCTTGACGGCTTTTTCGGTTTTTCTTCTCCCTACCGGAGCGGTTGAAGCGGAAAAAAACCGAGAACCGATTCAAAATTCTGATTTTGCAATTGTTTCGCCGATTTGGGAGAATATCTCAAAAGACAATCTGGTCATTAATTTCTCTAACAACAAGATTTATGCAAAGATTACTTTATCCGGAAATTCCGGCGTAAAGTATAAGTACGGAACGGTTCTCATTTCAAAGTACAGCGGCGGAAAATATGTTCCGGTTAAAAAATGGACTGGGCTTTCTTCGGCAAGAAGAAACTTTGTTTTCAGCAACAGCGAACTTTCAGCAGTTTCCGGTGTAAAGTATAAGCTTTCAATCAAAATCACCGCTTATACTTCTTCAAAGTCCGAAGTTATTACCGCAAACAAAGTTGCAACCTGTCCGTAAAAAAAATTTCAAAAAAATTTGAAAAATTTGTGGTAAAAGTGCTTTCTTAAACGTTTATAAGTATGAACAACAAAAAAAGAAAGTTAGATAAAAAAGTTACAGAAAAATTTTTAAAAAATTTTTGAAAAAAATGTGGTAAAAACGCTTTCTCAAACGTTTAGATATATGAGCAGCGAAAAAAGTTGCTTAATATATAATTTTTTTTGAAGGAGGTGAAAGTTATGAAAACAAAGTCAGAGGAAAAACAAAGGAAGTACACAAAAAAGAATTATTCAAAAACAAAGGAGGATTTATCCATGAAAAAAATTATTTCAACATTTTTGGTAATCATCATGCTTTTCGGAATCGGTTGCGGAACAAACCTTTTTGCTTTTGCTGCCGGCGACCCAATCGAATTTGACAACAGCAATATCAAAACTATTTTTGACGTTAAAAACAATAAATACAACGGAGTTACTTCAACGAACCTCGGCGGAATTTCCGTAGGTACGGCAAACAACAGACTTTTCTGCGTTAAATCAAATTTTGATGAAGTGGTTGGAACGCTTTATTATTACAATAATATTTACGACAATAGATTTAACACAGGTAAAAAAACACCTAAGAAAATTGTTTTCGTTGACGGACTTCTCGGTCACGCAAACGCAATGGCAATTGACGACAGCTATGTTTATGTTACCATGGCTCAGAAGAACGGAACCGAGAAAACGGCAATTTTGAGAATTTCACGTCTTGCAATCAGTGCGTTGAAGGACGGCGACGTTGTCAGCAAAACGAGAACCACCGTTAAAGATACAAACGGAAACACCCTTAAAATTTACACGGTCCTCAGACCCAAAACAACGAGCGGAGCAACTTACACAAAGAGCATTTCTTTCATCACAAGATATACATCAAACAAGAATACCGGAGTTACAAAGTTCATCATCGGTTATCCCAACGGAAAGCAGAAATTAGGTTTCACGATTGCAACCCTTAGCGGAGATAACTTTACCGTTTCGACAAGTAAGGACGATTTGTTCTATGTCAACAACCCGTATGCAAAAGCTGCGAATGACTCCAGTGTTTTTATGCAGGACATTTTCTATGATGCATATTACGGCTTGTTTATTCCGATGTGGATGTATGGCGGAGAGGATGCAATCAACACTCAAAACTATGTTCTTCGTGTTGATATAAGAGGTCTTAAAACTCAGGGCAAAACCGAAAACCTTGTTCTTAATCCGCTTGACGTAATTTCAATCAACAAAACGGAGGATCAAAACGGAACGCTCTCTCATTTTGAAATTGAATCAATCGCATTCATAAAACGTAATGAAAACAGAGTTGATTCGGCATACAAGTTTATCTTCTCATGCAACAAAAAGCCGACTAGAACTGCACAGAATGATTCGATTGAAGAATTGGTCGGATTTACTGATCAAGTAAATCAACTCAGCTGAATATGTTTTTCAAAATCAGAATTTAAGTCCGATATTATCGTCAAAATCCCTTAATAATTTTTAATTTGTCTGCAATTTTGCAGGAAAAATCCGCAGTTCTGCATTTTGTATTGACAAAAAGGATGGTATTATTATAATTAAGCATGGGATGAGATAAAATAAAAATTCGGAAATTTTAAAATTCCGGAGGTGATTCGGACAAAAATTCATCTCACACCCAAAGAAAAACATATTTGAAAATCACACCCAACACACCCACAAAATCACACCCAAAAGAAAAATTCACACCCAAAAATCACATCACAAAACACACCCTAAGAAAAAACATTAAAAATCTAAGAAACTCATATTGATTGGAGGTTCCTAAATATGAAAAAAACATTAAGTTTGATTTTAAGCTTGCTCATGATTTTTTCGGCTTTCACGGTTTTGGCAGGAGCAAAAGCGGAAGCAAAAACCGATTTCACATATGACCTTTTGAAAGACGGAACGGTTAAAATCACAAAATACACCGGAACGGAAAAAGACGTTGTGATTCCCGAAACAATCGGCGGAAAAAAGGTCACCGAAATCGGAGACAGAGCATTCATGTACAATAAAACAATCACATCCGTAAAAATTCCTTACGGTGTTAAGAAAATCGGAGAAGCCGCTTTTGATTTTAATTATAACATTGAGACGATTGAAATTCCGGAAAGCGTTACGGAAATCGGAGAAACAGCCTTCGGCTATTGTACGTCGCTCAAGAGCATTAAGCTCCCTTCAAAGCTTAAAAAAATCAGTGCTCATTTGTTCTTTCGTTCAGGCATTACGGAAATTGAAATCCCGGCCGGCGTAACCGTAATCGAAAATTCCGCTTTCGCAAGCAGCAAACTTTCCAAAATCACTCTTCCGAACGGACTCAAAACGCTTGAAAGCGCATGCTTCGCTTATACAGATCTTTCGGAAATCACCATTCCGGATTCCGTGACTTCAATTGAAGGCTCTGCTTTTGAAGGCTGTGAGAACCTCAAAAGCATAAAAATTCCGGAAGGAATCAAAACGATTGAAAGTGAAACCTTTAAAGGATGTTCTTCGCTTGAAAATGTTGTTCTTCCGAAGTCACTTTCAAAAATTGAATACGAAGCTTTTTCGGAATGCACGGCTCTTTCAAAAATTTCGATTCCGAACAGCGTTAAGAGAATTGACTATTGCGCTTTTAATGGCTGCACCGCCCTTTCAAAAATCAGCCTCGGAAAGAAAATTAACTACATGGGCGCAAACGTATTCGCCGACACGCCTTTTGTTGCCGATTCAAAGAATTGGACGGGAAAAACGCTTTATATCAATAATAACCTCGTTGCCGTCAAGAAAGACATCAGCGGAAACCTGAAAATCAAGGAAGGCACCCGCACCGTTGCAAACGCAACGTTTATGGACTGCAAAAACCTCACCGGAATTTACGTTCCCGCAAGCGTTGTAAGCCTCGGAGACTTCGGCGGTGGTTTTTATGACGGTTGCACCTCGCTTTCAAAAATCAACGTTGCAAAGGACAACAAGTTCTTCAGCTCCGTAGGCGGCGTTCTTTTTGACAAGGCTCAAAAAACAATTTATCTTTATCCCGCAATGAAGCAGGGAAAAGTTTATAACATTCCGAAAGCCGTGAAATTAATCGGATATGCCGCTTTCGGAAACTGCAAGTACCTCACAACCGTAAACTTTGACAAAAACTCAAAGGCCGCTCTCAGCGAGTGCGCTTTTTACAACTGCCTGAAAATCAAAACAATGACGATTCCGAAGGGCGTTAATATTTACAGCGACGGCCGCCCGACCGTCGGAGGATATTGGCCGAAGGGTCTTAAATATTACGACGGAAAATTCGTCAAGGGCTTCACAATCAGAGGATACAGAGGAAGCTCTGCTGAGTATACTTGCGGCGTTTGGCCGTACAAGTTCGTTTCTCTTTGTAAAGACGGAACTGAAAAGCACACCTATAAAAACGTGAAGGCGAAGAAACCGACTTATTTTAAGAACGGTTACACCGCCCATAAATACTGCACTGTTTGCGGAGACAGAAGCGGTTTCAAAAAGATTGAAAAACTTGAGCTTGACTATACATACATTTCGGTTGCCGGCGGAAAAGGCAAGATGAAGGTTAAGTACAATGCCGTTGAAGGCGCAACCGGTTTCCAGCTCAGATATGTTGACAGCAAAGGAAACATGGTCAAGAAAAATTATAAAACAACAAAATCCATGACAGTAACAATCAAAAACCTCGCCGCCGGTGAATACAAAGTTTATGCAAAAGCCTTTGTAATCAGCGGAAAGCAGGTTGCAACTTCCCGTTTCTGGAACATCAAAACCGTCACCGTTAAATAATTTTTTTCATATTACAGATTCTCCTTTTGTTTATTATATATTTCCTGACTTTGTTTTTTCCACACCTCTTTATTAAGATATTTCTGAATTCTTTCATTTTCACGCCAAAGGCTGCGGCGAGCGGATTTTTCCGCTCGCCGCAGTTCTTTGCTTGTTTAATGAAAAAAGCGGAGCATTTTTTGGCTCTTTTGCCGGTATTTTTATGGCTTTTCCGAGCAATCTTTGTCAGCCTTCACAGTTGCGGAAAAGGCGGACCGGTGTTATAATATACTCACGATTTAAATCACTAAAGTGTCATATCTTATATATTGTATTTTTATTTTGAAAGGTGATTGCAATGTTTTCAAAAGAGATGTATGAACTCGGCGCTCATTCGTCGGTTATCAGAGAAATTTTTGAGTACGCAAAAAAGCGTACCGAGGTTGTCGGAAAAGAGAATATTTTTGATTTCAGCATCGGCAACCCAAGCGTTCCGGCGCCGGAAATCGTCAACGAAACAATCAAAAAACTCGTTGATACCGTTCCTTCAACCGAGCTTCACGGTTACACTTCCGCCGTCGGTGACAACTCCGTCAGAGAAGCAATTGCCGGCTATCTCAACAAAACCTACGGAACGTCATTCAGAAAAGAAAACTTTTATATGACCGTCGGTGCGGCGGCTTCGCTCACAATTACGCTCACCGCCCTTCATGAAGAAGGCGACGAAGTGATTATTCTTGCACCGTTCTTTCCGGAGTACCGTGTTTTTGCCGAAAAGGCCGGGATGAAACCCGTTATTGTTCTTTCCGACGAAAAAACGCTTCTTCCCGATTTTGCTGCGATTGAAAACGCAATAACCGAACACACCAAGGCGGTTATCATCAATTCTCCGAACAATCCGTCCGGCGTTGTTCTTGACGAAGAATGCGTTAAAACGCTTTCCGCCCTCCTTGAAAAAAAGCAAAAGGAATTCGGAAAACCGATTTTCATTATTTCGGACGAGCCTTACAGAGAGTTGGTTTACGGCAACGTCAAGGTTCCGTTCATGACAAAATATTACGACAACACAATCGTTTGCTATTCGTTCAGCAAGTCTCTTTCGCTCCCCGGCGAAAGAATCGGATATATTCTTGTTCCGGACGAAGCCGCTTCTTCGGGCGAGCTTTTCAAAGCAGTTTGCGGTGCGGGACGCGCGCTCGGATATGTTTGCGCCCCGGCGCTTTTCCAGTTCGTAATCAAAGAATGCCTCGGAAAAACGTCGGACATTTCGGTCTATGAAAAGAACCGTGATCTTCTCATAAAGACCGCCGAAAGACTCGGCTTCTCCTGCGCAAAGCCCGACGGCGCATTTTATCTTTTCATGAAATCGCCCGAAAAGGACGCCGCCGCTTTCTGCGAAAAGGCGAAGAAATATGAACTTCTTTTTGTTCCGAGCGATTCGTTCGGCTTCCCCGGTTATGTCAGAATCGCATACTGCGTTTCAACCGAAATGATTGAAAAAGCAATTCCCGCTTTTGAAAAACTTGCAAAAGAATATTTTTAAGGAGTAAAAAATGGAAGATCTCAAAGCGACGAGAGAAAAAATCAACGAAGTTGACAAAAAGATGGCCGCCCTTTTTGAGGAGCGGATGAACCTTGTCGGTTCGGTTGCGGAATACAAAATGAAAAGGGGGCTTCCCGTTTTTGACGAAAAAAGGGAACTCGACGTAATCAAACGCAACGAAACCCTCGTTTCAAACGAAGAAATCCGCTCTTATTACGTCAACTTCCTCAAAAACACGATGGAAGTTTCAAAAAGATATCAGCACAGAATTCTTGAGGGAATGAAAGTTTCTTACAGCGGAGTCACAGGGGCATTCGCCCAGATTGCCGTTGACAAAATTTTTCCCGACGCAATTCCGGTTTCCTGCAAGGATTTCAAAGAAGCTTATGAAAAAACGGAAAAGGGGGAAACCGATTGCTGCGTTCTTCCGCTTGAAAACAGCAACGCGGGCGAAGTCGGCGCGGTTATCGACCTGATTTTTTCCGGTTCGCTTTTTGTCAACGAGGTTTATTCGCTTTCGATTCATCAGTGCCTTGTTGCTCTTCCGGAAAGCGAACTTTCGGACATAAAAACCGTAATCAGCCATCCTCAGGCTCTCGCTCAGTGCGAGGAATATCTCAGAAAACTCGGAGTTGAAAAAAAGGAATGCGTCAACACCGCCGTTGCGGCAAAGACCGTTCTCAAAAACGGCGACAAAACCGTTGCCGCAATCGCAAGCTATGACACGGCTCGACTTTACGGACTCAAAATTCTCAAGGAAAACATCAATGAAAGCGAGACGAACACAACGCGCTTTGCCGTTCTTTCAAGGGTTATGAACGAATCGAAAAGCGACGGCTCAATCGTTGTTTTCACCGTTCCGGACGAGGCCGGCTCGCTTGCACACGCAATCAACATCATCGGTAACCACGGCTTCAACATGCGTTCAATCAAAAGTCGCGCGATGAAAGACCTCATGTGGACTTATTATTTTTATGTTGAAATTGACGGCGACCTCAAATCAAGAAGCGGTTCGTTCATGCTTGCCGAACTTTCGGATTGCTGCGACAAGCTCAAGTTTGTCGGCTCGTTCAACAATGCAAAGGTTGTGAAATAACATGATTCTTCCCGTTTCTCTTCCCGGTCATTCATATGACATTGTAATCGAAAAAGGTTCGCTCAAAAAAGCGGGCGAACTTCTGAATATTAAAGGAAAAGCCCTTGTCGTAACCGACAGCGGCGTTCCGAAAAGTTACGCCGAAACACTCCTTGCTCAGCTTGAAAACGCCGTTTTGTTCACTTTCCCCCAGGGCGAGGAAAACAAAAACGTGAACACGCTCCTTTCAATCTGCGAAAAGTTGCTTTCGGAAAACTTTACCCGTTCGGACTGCGTAATCGCCCTCGGCGGCGGCGTGACGGGTGACATGGCGGGCTTTGCTTCCGCGATTTATATGCGCGGCATTGATTTTTATAATATACCCACAACGCTCCTTTCGCAGGTGGATTCTTCCGTCGGCGGAAAAACGGCGGTCGATTTTGAAAAAGCGAAGAACCTTCTCGGCGCTTTTCATCAGCCGAAAAAGGTTATCATTGACCCCGAACTTCTTTCAACGCTCAGTGAACGACAAATTTCAAACGGTTTTGCCGAAGCGGTGAAAATCTCCGTTACAAATGACAAAGAGCTTTTTGAAATTTTTGAAAACGGACAGGCGAAGGAAAAGCTTGAAGAAGTAATCTATCGCGCCGTCAAAGCAAAGCGCGACGTTGTTGAACAGGACGAAAAGGAAACCTCGCTTCGCCGCGTGCTCAATTTCGGTCATACGCTCGGCCACGCGATTGAAAGCAGCGCAGGGCTTGACACACTCCTTCACGGCGAATGTGTTGCGCTCGGAATGATTCCGATGTGCTCCGACAATATCCGCGAAAGAGTCAAAAACGCGCTTCATTCGGTCGGACTCAAAACTCAGTACGATTATGACAAAGAAAAGGTCAAGGAATTTTTGAAACACGACAAAAAGGCGAGCGGGAAAAACGTTTGCATTGTCCGTTCGGACGAAATCGGAACGTTCCGCTTTGAAAACGTGAGCCTTTCGGAATTGGAGAAAATGCTATGAAAAACACATTCGGAAATTCGTTTTCGGTGACTCTTTTCGGCGAAAGCCACGGACAGGCGATCGGCGCGGTCCTTGACGGAGTGAAACCCGGCGAAGAGATTGACGAAGCGAAAATTTCTGCCCTTTTGAAAAGAAGAAAGGGCGAAGCCGCTTTTTCAACAAAGCGCAACGAAAAAGACGAATTTAAAATTGTAAGCGGATATTTTGACGGAAAAACAACCGGCACTCCGCTTGCAATCATCATTGAAAACAACGACACAAAAAGCCGCGATTATGACAAAATGAAAAGCACCGCGCGCCCCTCGCACGCCGATTACACTGCGTTCCTCAAGTATCACGGCTTTGAAGATTACCGCGGCGGCGGACATTTTTCCGGTCGCATCACAGCCGCACTCACCGCGGCGGGCGGCATTGCACTTCAGATTCTTGAAAAGCGCGGAATCAGAATTTCAACCCATATTCTTTCCTGCGGCGGAATTTCGGACAGACATTTTGAAAACTTTGAAGCGGATTTTGAAAAAATCGAAAATGCTTCAATGCCCGTCCTTGACGAGAGCGCAAAAACGGCGATTGAAGAAAAAATCACCGAAGCGCGAAAGAACGGCGATTCCGTCGGCGGAACACTTGAAACGGTTGTCACCGGTTTTCCCGCATCTGTCGGCGAACCGTGGTTCGATACGGTTGAGGGCGTTCTTTCCCATATGCTTTTCAGCGTGCCTGCGGTTAAGGGCGTATCATTCGGAAGCGGCTTTGATTTCGGCAATATGTT
>JAUNFH010000224.1 GCA_030525185.1 Clostridia bacterium | reverse complement strand
TGTTCGTTGTTGTTATGATCTGCTGATTCGCAAGAACGATTTCATCATTGATTACGTCAATTTCGGTGTTGAGCTGTTTGAGCTCTTTGTCAAGGGAATCAATTTCCGAATCAAGCGTTTCAACCTGAGTTTTAAGATTGGTTGCCTTTTTTTCGTTTGCCGAAATCTGATTTTCGAGAGTATCAAGATATTCCTGCTGGGACTCTTTTTTATCTTTCAACTCGGCAAGCTTTGTTTTGTTGCTACTGATTTCCTGATCAATTCTGCTGAGTTCCGCTTCAAGCTCCTGCCGTGTTGCGGCATGGGCAACCGGCGCAGGCGCAGAGAACATGACGGCACTTAAGAAAAGAACGAGCGACATTAAAAGCGCAATCTTTTTCTTCATAACCGAAAAACCTCCTTTGCCTTCGGCAGAAAGCTTTTTGAAATCAGATGTCATTAGCTTCGCTGCCTTCTTTTTTAAGATACTTTCTTATTGAAACAACACTTCCGAATGAACCGAGAATCATTCCGGAAACAAAATATCCGATTACTAAAACATACCAGAAATCCGAAATTGCAATAACCGAGCTTCCGAAAAGAGAGAACAGCGAATTAAGTGCGTCGCCTTCGGTAATTTCAACAACATATGTCAATATCATTGCAAGCAATCCAGAAATCAAACCAATTGCGATACCTTCGATCATGAACGGCCAGCAAATGAAAATATTTGTTGCGCCGACCGACTTCATAACCTGAATATCGACTTTTCTTGAAACCATTGTGATTTTAATCGTGTTCGCAATAATAAAGAGAGAGACCACGATGAGAATCGCAACGATAATAACGCAAATGAATGTTACGGACTTTTGAAGCGTTGAAATCTGTTTGATAATTTCCTGGCTTTCGCGAACCGATTCAACGTTTGAAACCGCTTTTATTGCGGCGAGCGTTGTTGAAAACTCTTCGATATTGCTGACGGTTATACGATATGAATCCGGAAGCGGATTCTCGATTACGCCGTCAATCATTTCACGTTCAACGCCGAAATCGGAAAGCTGTTCGTTAAAACCTTCTTCTTTTGAAACATACTGAACTTCCGTAACGTTCGGAATTGCTTTAAGGTCGCTTTCAACCTGCTTTTTTGAAGCTTCGTCAATTCCGTCTTTGACAAACGCAACAACAACGTTCTGCTTTTCAACGTCGGAAACAAGAGTTTTCATATTGAAAAGGAGCAGGAACGAAACGCCGATAAGAAGCAAACAGGCAGTCAAAACGCTGATTGACGAAAACGACATATTTCGGTTCGCAATGAGGCTTTTAAAGCCCATTTTCGTAAGATACGATGTGTTAAGTCCGCCGGAACGACGTGAACGTTTCTTTTTCTTCTTTGCGGGTGCTTTTGTGTTAGCTTTATTTGCCATCGTTTTCACCCTCCTTTATTTCTTCCTGTGCAGGCACATCGGAATTTTCAACGTTTTCGGGAGCCTGATTATCCTCGGCGCTGCTTTCGGCAACGGGAGCAACGGGTTGCTGAACTTCGGCAGTCTGAGGCTTTGCGGCATATCTGAGCTTTGAACGGGAAGGAACGTCGGAAACAATCTTTCCGTTTTCGATCGTAACAATTCTGTGATCGAATTGATGAACAAGCTCAAGGTCGTGCGTAACGACAACAACCGTGGCGCCGAGAGCGTTAATCTTGTCAAAAAGAGTCATGATATCTCCCGAAAGAACCGGGTCAAGGTTACCGGTCGGTTCATCTGCAATGATGACTCCGGGATTATTAACGAGCGCTCTTGCGATTGCAACACGCTGACGTTCACCGGTTGAAAGCTGATTCGGAAAATTCTTTGCTTTTGAAGAAAGGTCAACGAGCTTCAGAACGTACCGAACGCGCTTTGTGATTTTCCTTTCGCCCATACCGATTACACGAAGGGCAAAAGCAACGTTGTCATAAACGGTCATTTTCGGAATAAGTCTGAAATCCTGAAAAACGATTCCGAGCATTCTTCTAAGATAAGGAAGGTCTCGGCGCTTCATTTTCGTAAGATCATAGGGACCAACGCGAACCTCGCCGGAATCAACTTTTTCCTGACCCATTATTACGTTCAGGAAAGAGCTTTTTCCCGCGCCGGACGCACCGACAACAAAAACAAACTCGCCGTCATCGATTTTAACGCTGACATTGTCAAGGGCAACAGCACCGTTTGTTTTATATTTCATTGTTACATTTTTAAATTCAATCATTTTTAACCACTTTCGCAAAAAATAAATTCATTGATTTTTCGTCGCATTCATGCGGCGGAAAACGAATTAATATTTAACCGGCTTTGCATCAAGATACTTTTTAACCATAAGCGCAACTTTGAAAACGATTGCGTCGTCAAATTCTCTCAGATCAAGACCGGTGAGCTTTTTGATTTTTTCAAGTCTGTAAACAAGAGTATTTCTGTGGACAAAAAGTTTTCTCGAGGTTTCGGAAACGTTAAGATTGTTTTCAAAAAACTTTTGAA
>JAUNFH010000069.1 GCA_030525185.1 Clostridia bacterium | reverse complement strand
TTAATATCAGAAAATGAGTTTGAGAATAAACTTGAACCAAAGTCTGAGCATATTGGTAAGCATTCGGATTCACTCCCTTTTAAAAAAATCGGCAAAGCCGTCATTAAAACGTAAGGTTTGTCCTCACACCCTAATAATAGTACACTTTGTCGATTAAGTCAACCAAAAATACAAAAATTTTTAAAATTAATTTAATTTTTTGTTTACATATTACTGATTCAGACTTTGTCTTTGCAGTTTTGAGCGAGGTCACGGAGCTTTTGGGTGACTTCGGTTTTCTTTTCCGGCGGAAGAACTCTGAAATACATCAAAAGCTCTTTTTCGTCCTTTTTGAGAAGCGCAAGAGGGTCGCTTCCGAGGACGGAAGCCGCCTTTGATTCCTGAGGCTCCCTGATAAGTTCGGGGCGGTTGTCCTCAACGTCAAGAAGGTAGCCGACGGTCACGTTGTAAATTTGAGAGAGCTTGACAAGGGTTGCGGGAGACGGAGTTGTCGTTCCGAGCTCATAAACCGTATAAGTTGTTCTGTCGATTCCGAGAACGTCTGCGATGTTTTGCTGAGTGAGCTTATGTTCTTTTCTGATTTCTCTGAGTTTATCGCTCAGCATACGGCTCACGCCCCTTTCAGAATTAAAATTGGATTCGGGAAGAAAAATGTCATAATGAATGAAAATGTGTCGTAACTTAAATCTTTACTGATGATATCACATTATCCCTCAAAAATCAAGAAAAACAGCTCATATTTATTCCTTTGCGGTGTTAATTTATTCCCGAATCCGTCAAGAATTATTCCGGTGGTGATTAAAATGAAAAACGGTTTTCTTTTCTTTGACGGAACGGACCGCAAAAAAACGTTTTTTCTTTCTCTTCTTTCAACGGTTCACAAACAGGCTTTTGCGGGCTTTCTTTTTGTTCTCACTTCGCTCCCCGTTTTCACCGTTCTTTCTTCCTGGACCGCGCTTTGGTCCGTTTCAAAAAAGCTGATTTGCGGAAAGGAAGTGAAAACGGCGAAAGATTATTTTTCGTTCTTTTTCGGCTCGTTCAAAGGAACGGTTCTTCCCTCGGCTTTCTTTCCGGTGCTTTTTGTTTTGGGGGCGTATTGCGCGAAGGTTTATTTTTCGCTGAAAACCGCACTTTCAATGTTCGGCGGGGTTTTGTGCGTTTCGTTCCTCGTTCTTTTGCTTCTTCTTTTTCTCTTTTTCCCTTTTGCGTTTGAAAAGAGGAAAAAAGGATTTTTTGAATGCTTTGAACTTTTTATAAACCGTTTTTTGAGGCTTTTGCTTTCGCTTTTCTTTTTTCTTTTGATTTGCGGAACATCGCTCTTTCTTTTGCCGTATTCCCTTCCGGTTGTTTTGACTTTTTGCTTTCCGCTTTCAAGCATGATCTGCGCTTTTCTTCTTGACAAAGAGGAGGAGGAAGAATAAAATTGTTTTGAAGGCAAAAGCCTTTGAAAGAACTTTTTTCAAAAACAAAGGAGTGTAACTTATGAAAAAATTCATGGGTCGGGACTTTCTTCTTGATAACGAAATAGAAAAAGAACTTTTTGTTCTCTTTGCAAAGGACAAGCCGATTTTTGACTGGCACTGTCACCTCAGCGCAAAGGAAATTTTTGAAAACAGGGAACCGGAGGATCTTTGCGAACTTTGGCTTTCCGGCGACCATTACAAATGGCGCGCAATGCGTTCGGCCGGAATCGACGAAAAATATATAACGGGCGACGCACAGCCCTTTGAAAAATTCCTTGCGTTTTCAAAAACGCTTTCCCTTGCCGCCGGAAATCCGCTTTATCATTGGAGCCACCTTGAACTTCAGCGGTACTTCGGAATCGACACTCCGCTTTCTCCGGAAACGGCGGAAAAAATTTGGAACGAATCAAAGGAAAAGATCAAAAAAGGCGGATTCACTCCCCGTGAGCTGATTGCTTCTTCAAACGTTTTTGCCCTTTGCACAACGGACGATCCCGTCGATTCGCTCGAATGGCACGAAAAGCTCAAAAACGAAAACCTTTCTTTCAAAGTCCTTCCTGCGTTCAGACCGGACAAGGTCATCAACATCGAAACGCATGATTTCCCGGCCTATCTTTCTCTTCTTGAAAAGGCAGCCGGAACGAAAATCGGCTCGTTTGAGGATTTGAAAGAAGCACTTTGCAAAAGAATGGAGTTTTTCAAATCGCTCGGTTCGGTTGCGTCCGACCAGTCCGTCGCTTCGGTTCCTTATGCTCCGGCAACGGAGGGCGAAGTTGAAAAAATCTTCAAAAAAGCGAAGGCCGGTTTGCCCCTTTCAAAAGAGGAACTCGAAAAATATAAATTTGCCGTTCTCTGTTTCCTCGGAAAGGAATATTCAAGGCTCGGCTTTGCAATGGAGCTTCACCTCGGCGCAATGAGAAACAACAATACACGGGCTTTCCTCTCCCTCGGTGCGGACAGCGGCTTTGATTCGATTGACGATCCTCGCCAGGCAAGGGGACTTTCGCTTTTCCTCGATTCGCTCGACAAGGAAAATGCACTTCCGAAAACCGTTCTTTTCAACCTCAACCCGAAGGATAATTATGTTCTCGGCTCAATGCTCGGAAACTTCCAATCTTCTGAGGCGAAAAGCAAAATCCAGTTCGGTTCGGCTTGGTGGTTCAACGACAACATCGACGGAATGACGGCGCAAATCAAGGCGCTTGCAAATCTCGGCGTTCTCGGTTGTTTTGTCGGAATGGTTACCGATTCGCGCTCCTTCCTTTCTTATCCGAGACACGAATATTTCAGACGCATTCTCTGCCATGTTGTCGGTTCGTGGGTGAACGAAGGACTTTATCCTTACGACGAAAAGTCGCTGAAGGCAATAATCGAAGGTGTTTGCTTTGACAACGCAAAGGAATATTTCCTTTCATAACCTCGCCTTTTTCAAACCGAACGAATGCGGCGGCATACTGAAAAAAGAAATTTAATATACAAACTTATGTATGTTGTCTGAAAACTTAAAAAATATTAATTTGGCATTAACATAGTTGCAACATAAATCCCCATATAAAAATTATAGAATTGTTCCAAGAAATGATTTATAGTTTTTATGGGGGATTTTTATATGATTTTTGAAAAAGAAAAACTCGTTTCAAAGCAGGAAGTTCTTTCCGGAATTGAAAAAATGAACGGCTTCGGCGTAAGAACAACCGGTTCCGGCGCTCAGCGCGACTTCGTGAATTATCTCAAAAACGAAATTCACGAAATGGGACTTCCGACTTACAGCGACCTTTATTCCTTCAACCGTTGGAAGGAAAGGTCAAGCTCGCTCACGATTCATAACTACGGAAAGGACGAAAAAATCGAAGTTATGTCCGCATGGCCTTATTCCGGCGAAACGGGACCGCTCGGCGTAACGGCGGAAGTTGTTGAAATTTTCGGAAAACACCTGAACTATCTTCCGGCCGCGGGAAAAATTGCGCTCGTCAAAGTTCACGACCTCGGAAAAATTCCGAGCGGAATTGCGTTTAATCAAAGAAGATCCTATCCCGCAGGGCTCAACGTTCCGGCTTATTACAAAGGACCGGTTGCAACTTCGTTCGTCAACGTTCCGCTCCTTTCGGCGGCAAAGCTTGCCGGAGTGAAGGGCGTAATCTGCATTTGGCAGGGCATGTCGAGGGAGATGGTTCGCGGTCAGTATCTTCCGTTCATTTTGCCATATCAGGGAATTCCGTGCCTTTGGGTTTGCGAAGAGGACGGAGAAAAGCTTCTTCATGCTGCAAAGGTGAAAAACAAAGTTACGCTTACTCTTGACGCAAAAAAAGAAAAAATGGCGAATTCCGAATCGTTTTATACCGTCCTTGAAGGAAAGAACAAAAACGAAGCAATCATCGTCAACACTCACACCGACGGAGTCAACTGCGTTGAGGAAAACGGACCGATTGCAATGCTTGCAATGATGAAGTATCTTAAGCAGTGCGAACTTGAAAGGAGCGTCATCTTCGTTTTCGTAACGGGACATTTCCGCCTTCCGTCGTTCAAACAAAACGACATTCAGGCTTCGTCAAAATGGCTCAAAAACCACCGCGATATGTGGGACGGAAAGAACGGACACATCAAAGCCGTTGCCGGCGTTGCGGTTGAACACCTCGGCGCAACCGAATGGAAAGACGTTGACGGTGTGTACCGAAAGACGAACGACATTGACGCCGAACTTGTTTACACCGCAAACAAAACGATGGACGAAATTTATTATAAATCGCTTGAAGGAAGAACGCTCGTAAGAACAATCTCGCTCAAAGGCCATAATATTCTTCATTTCGGCGAAGGACAGCCGCTTCGCAACGTCGGAATTCCGGACATCGGCTTTGTTCCGGCTCCGGATTATCTGACCGCCGTCAGCGAAAATCACGAGATGGACAAATTCAGCATTGACCTCATGTATGAGCAGATTCAGTCTTTCATAAAAATGGTTCTTCTCATTGACGAAACGCCGAAGAAGGAAATCGGTTCGCCCGACCCGTATACTTTCATTATGGGTTCGGTCAAAGGAAACTGAAAATTTTTTACGGCGTTTTTACCATAAACACCGCAAAAAAAGAAAAGAAATTTTATGATTATTACCGCCCTTTTTTCTTGACAAAAGGGCGGTTTTCGTTTATAATACAAAATTGTTAGAAACCTAACAATTAGTTTTCTAACATTCAGCATTCTAATATTCAGCAAACTAACACACTCTGCTAAGGAGGTCAAACGCTTGGAATGCAATAAATATATCTTTTTTGAAATGCACAAGTGTTCGCGGCTTATCAAGCGGTATATCGACAATAATACCGACAAGCAAAGCGTCGATAAGCTCACCGGAGCTCACGGCTGGGCAATCGGCTTTTTATATCATAACCGCGACCGCGACATTTTTCAGCGCGATTTTGAAAAAGAATGCAACGTCCGCCCGTCGAGCGCAACGAGTATGCTCAAGCTCATGGAAAAAAACGGCCTTATAAAGCGCGTCGGCGTCGATTACGACGCAAGGCTCAAAAAAATCGTTCTCACCGAAAAGGCAATCAAAATTCAGGAAACGCTCGACGAAAAATTTGCCGCTCTTGAAAAGCGGCTCAGCGAAGGCATAAGCGAAGAAGAGCTTGAAACCTTTTTCACCGTGCTTTCAAAAATAAGAAAAAATATCGGGGAGGAAGATGCCGATGATTAAAAGACTTTCAAAATGTATCCGCGAATATAAAAAAGCGTCGATTCTCACTCCGCTTTTCGTTTCGCTCGAAGTCGTAATGGAAGTTATTATCCCGTATTACATGGGAAAAATGCTTGATTACGGCGTAAATCTCGGAGACATGAATTACATCGTCAAGGTCGGAATAATGCTTGTTGTTTTCTGCATAATGTCGCTCGTTTTCGGTGCGCTTGCCGGAAAATACGCCGCTTACGCTTCCGCAGGCTTTTCAAAAAACCTCAGACATGATATGTTCCATAACGTTCAGTCGTTCTCGTTTTCAAACATTGACAAGTTTTCCGTCTCAAGCCTTGTGACGAGACTTACGACCGACGTCACGAATATGCAAAACGCATATCAGATGATTATCCGAATTGCGGTGCGTTCGCCGCTGATGATCGTTTTTTCGCTCATCATGGCGATAAGAATCAGCCCCCGTCTTTCGCTGATTTTCCTTGCCGTTCTTCCGCTTCTTGCGCTCGGACTTTATTATATCGTCACTCACGCACATCCGATTTTTGAGCGTGTTTTCAAAACGTATGATAAACTCAACAACATCGTTTCCGAAAACCTTCACGGAATCCGTGTTGTAAAGTCATTCGTCCGCGAAGAGCATGAAAAGGAAAAGTTCAACTCCGTTTCCGACAAAATCTACAGCGACTTTGTTTCGGCGGAAAAGCTTCTTGCTTTCAACGCTCCGCTCATGCAGACGGCGGCATATACAACAATGCTTCTCATTTCGTGGTTCGGCGCAAAGCTCATTGTTTCAACCGGAAACGTTCCCGAAGCGGGACTCACCACCGGCGACCTTGTAATTCTTATGACATACGCAATGCAGATTCTTATGAACCTCATGATGCTTTCAATGATTTTTGTAATGATCACAATGTCGCGCGCTTCTGCCGAGCGTATTTCCGAAGTTCTTTCCGAGGAAAGCAGCCTCAAGAACCCGGAAAACCCGGTTACGGAAGTCAAAGACGGTTCGGTTGAATTTGACAACGTCGGCTTCAGCTATAAAAACGACGAAAACAAACTTTGCCTCAAAGACGCTTCGTTCAAAATCGAAAGCGGCGAAACCGTCGGAATTATCGGTTCAACCGGTTCTTCAAAATCAACGCTCGTTCAGCTTATCGCCCGTCTTTATGACGTAACCACGGGTTCGGTCAAAGTCGGCGGCGTTGACGTTCGTGATTACGACCTTGATGCACTGAGAGAAAAGGTTGCGATGGTTCTTCAAAAGAACGTCCTTTTCTCCGGAACAATCAAAGATAACCTTCGTTGGGGCAATCCGAACGCAACCGACGAAGAAATGAAAGAAGCTTGCGTTCTCGCTCAGGCGGATCCGTTCATTCAAACGTTTGAAGACGGTTACGACACTTATATCGAACAGGGCGGAACCAACGTTTCCGGCGGCCAGAAACAGCGTATCTGCATTGCACGTTCGCTTCTTAAGAAGCCGAAAATTCTTATTCTTGACGACTCAACGAGCGCGGTTGACACTCAGACCGACGCGCTCATAAGAAAAGGTTTTGCCGATTATATTCCCGAAACGACGAAGATAATCATTGCCCAGCGTATTTCCTCGGTTGAACACGCAGACAAGATCATTGTTCTTGACGAAGGAAAGATTGAAAACATCGGAACGCACGAGGAACTTCTCGGAAAAGACCCGATTTATACCGAAGTTTATAATTCACAGACGAAAGGAGGAAAAGCGTAATGGCAAACGAAAGAGTTGCAAAAGTTCCCGCAGGACCGAGAGGACACATGAACGCAAGAGGAATGCCGAAGAAAAAGGTCAAAAAGGGAACGTTCAAACGCCTTATGTCATATATTCTCAAGGGCAACAAGCTCAAACTTCTCATCGTTGTTGTTTGCATTGCCGTCAGTGCGGCGGCGAGCGTTTCATCCTCTCTTTTCATCAAAACGCTCATCGGCGATTACATTGAGCCGCTGCTCAAAACGGCTTCGCCCGATTTCGGCGGACTTTTGGCCGCAGTTCTCAAAATGGCGGCAATCTATCTTTGCGGAATCGTTGCCGTTTATTTTCAGAACAGGGTGATGGCAATTGTTTCTCAGAGTGTTCTCAAAACGATCAGGGACGATATGTTTGCCCATATGCAGACTCTCCCGATAAAATATTTTGACACGAATACTCACGGCGATATCATGAGCCGATACACGAACGACACGGACACACTGCGCCAGATGATTTCGCAAACAATTCCGCAAACGCTTTCGTCGGCGGTTACCGTTGTTGCCGTTTTCAGCGCAATGTGCGCCCTTTCGTGGCATCTTACGGTTTTCGTCGTTGTCAGCATTGCCTTGATGCTTTTGATTACCGGAAAAGTTGCCGGAAAGAGCGGAAAGTTTTTTGTGAAACAGCAAAAGTCACTCGGTGACGTCAACGGCTATATTGAGGAAATGATCAACGGCCAAAAGGTCATCAAAGTATTCTGCCATGAAGACGCAACAAAAGTTGACTTTGACAAAAAGAACGAAGAACTTTTTGAAAACGCATACAACGCAAACAAGTTTGCGAACGTAATCGGACCCGTCAACAACAACCTCGGCCACCTTCAGTATGTTCTTGTTGCCGTCCTCGGCGGACTTCTTTCCGTCGGCGGAGTCGGAGGTTTGACGTTCGCTTCGGTTGCCGCTTTCATGCAACTTTCAAAGAGCTTTGTCATGCCGATTAACCAGCTTTCTCAGCAACTCAACTCCGTTGTTATGGCTCTTGCCGGTGCGGAAAGAATTTTTGATCTTCTTGATGAAAAGGAAGAGACCGATGAGGGCTATGTTACCCTCGTCAACGCAAAGAAAAACGCCGACGGAACGCTTGAAGAAAGCGAAAAGAGAACGGGCCTTTGGGCGTGGAAGCATCCGCATGAGGACGGAAGCGTAACCTATACCGAGCTTAAGGGCGAAGTCAGATTCTTCGACGTTGACTTTGCTTATACCGAAGGAAAGGACGTTCTTCACGACATCACCCTTTACGCCGAACCGGGCCAAAAAGTTGCTTTCGTCGGCGCAACGGGCGCAGGAAAAACAACGATTACGAACCTCATCAACCGCTTCTATGACATTGCGGACGGAAAAATCCGTTACGACAACATCAACATCAACAAAATCAAAAAGAGCGACCTTCGCCGCTCGCTCGGTATTGTTCTTCAGGATACGAACCTTTTCACCGGAACCGTTATGGAAAATATCCGTTACGGCAAGCTTGATGCAACGGACGAAGAGGTTTTCAAAGCGGCAAAGCTTGCAAACGCGGACGGCTTTATAAAACGTCTTCCGGACGGCTATAACACAATGCTCACCGGAAACGGCGCAAACCTTTCGCAGGGTCAGCGACAGCTTCTTTCAATCGCAAGAGCCGCCGTTGCCGATCCGCCGGTTATGATTCTTGACGAAGCGACGTCTTCAATCGACACAAGAACCGAAGCTCTCGTTCAAAGCGGAATGGACGCGCTGATGAAGGGAAGAACCGTTTTTGTAATTGCACACCGCCTTTCAACCGTTCAAAATTCCGACGTAATCATGGTCCTTGACCACGGACGAATCATTGAACGCGGAAACCACGAAAAGCTCATCGCCGAAAAGGGCGTTTACTGCAAACTTTACACCGGCGCATTTGAACTTGAATAATTTATCCCTATGAAAAAAGCCGTAATTCACATTCGTTTTGTCTGTGAATTACGGCTTTTGATTTTTGCTTACCTAAATACCAAAGGAAAGCAAAAATTTTTCGTTTGCGGTGAATGTTTTTTATTTTTTTTGAGTAAAGTCCGTTTTATCGGACAGTGTTTGTGATATTATATATCCGGTGAAAAGAATTTTCCTTTCATCAAAAAAGACGAAAGAAGTAAAAAGCATGGAAAAAGAAAACAACAAAAGGAAAATCAAAGGCGGCGTCCTTGCCGTAATCTTGATTCTTGTGGTTTGCGCGGCAGGCTTTTATGCGGCAGTTTTTGAAATTTCAAACCGTGAACCGGAAACGCTGACAACTCCGGCAACGGTGGCTCAAAAAACAACGTCCGCAAAAAGCACAACGAAAAAACAGCCTTCAAAAACAACGACGAAAAAAGGAAGCAACAAATCTCCGGACAAAAGCCAGACCCGCCCGACTAAGAAAAAGCCGGTACCCACAACGAAGAAAAAACCGGTTACGACGACGAAGAAAAAACCGGCCGCAACAACCAAAAGATATACAACCACAACAACCAAAAGCCACGGTTGGATCGGAGGCGTTGACAACGGCAACACCATCAGAAGGGACCCGACAACGAAGGCTTCGACAACAACCAAAAGATACACGACAACGACGAAAAAGAAACGTTATGACCCGTATCACGCTGCGGACTATTACGACCCGGAAGATTTTTACGACGATCATTACGACGACTTTTTCGATTATTACGACGCAGAGGATTATTATTACGACCATTGCGACGATTAAAAAACAAAAAAACAAGGCTGTCGCCCATCGTGAAAACGAAGGCGGCAGCCTTTGTTTATTACTTGCTTTTTTGTTTTTCCGCTTTTCCTTCGGGAGTGTCGCGGTAATACTGCGTTTTGGGATTCGGGTGCTTCGTGCTGTTCCAGATTCTTTCGGCTTCCGGCGCCCATTCGGCGGCGAATTTATCGCATTTCGCGCAAAGACTTTCCGCCGTTTCTTCGCCGAGGAGGTTCGTTGACTTTGCGCCCGTTTCGTTGATGATCTTCCTCAAACACTGCGGATTTTCAAGCATCGGGCAGGGACGAAGGTGGTTGTCGTTGAACGGCTGATTGTGTCTGTACGCCATGAAGAGCGGACTTTTGAGGCCTTCAAGAATTGTTTTTTCTCTGATGTTTGAGTCGGAGAAGTGGATGAAAACGCACGGCTCCATGTCGCCTGCGGAGTTGATGTGGAAATAGTTTCTTCCGCCGGCAATGCATCCGCCGACATATTCGCCGTCGTCCTGGAAATCCATGACGAAAAGCGGTTTTCCGGTTTCTCCGTTGCGCGTTTTTCTCAGCCAGTTATACATATGCTCTCTTTGCGCCGGAGTCGGAATGAGCTCAACGGGAGCGTCGTGACCGACGGGCATGAAGTTGAAGTAAAGGCCGAACTTTACGCCGAGAGAAATCATTTTGTCCATGAATTCATCGCTTGTGACGAAGGAAACGTTTTCTCTTGTGTAGCAAACGGACATTCCGAAAAGGCAGCCGTATTTTTTGAGAAGTTCCATTGCGGCGATTGTTTTTTTGTAGCTTCCGCCGCCGCGCCTTGCGTCGTTCGATTCTTCCGTTCCTTCAACGCTCAGCGCCAAAGCAAAGTTTCCGACGCGAAGAATCTCTTTGCAAAGTTCGTCGTCAATGAGCGTTCCGTTGGTATAAGCGAGGAACGCGCAGTCCGGATTCTCTTCGCAAAGGCGGATGAGTTCCTTTTTCTTGATGAGCGGTTCGCCGCCCGTGAACATATAAAGGTGAGTTCCGAGCTTTTTGCCCTGTCTCACAACGCTTGCCATCTCGTCATAAGTGAGGCTTGATTTATGGCCGTATTCTGCGGCCCAGCAGCCTTTGCATTTGCAGTTGCAGGCACTCGTCGGATCCATAAGAATCAAAAACGGAATGTTGCAATTATAAACGTCGCGGTTCGTTCTGACGGCTTTCGTTCCTTTGACGCCGGCACCGAGACCGAGGGCAAGGAGCATTTTTTTGAGAAGACCTCTGTCAAGGTCGTTGAGAATGCTCATTGCGTAATCGTAATAAACTCCGCTTCCTTTTTCAATCGTTCTTTTCATTGCTTCAAAGTTTTTCTTCGGGAAAGTATCACCGCTCAGCTTTTCGACAACGGAAAGAAGTTTAAGGATATTTTTTTGAGGGTTTTTGTCAACATATTTAAGCAGCGCGTCAAGCATTGCGCCGGCAATTTTGCGTTCGGCTTTATCTTTATTAGTCATCTTAGCACCTCGCTTATCATTCATTTTAATATACCACAGACGCGGAAAAATGTCTATACTTTAAATAACTAAATTAAATCACCCTAAACAATAATTTTGTTGTATTTTACCACGAAAAGTTCAAGTTTTGCTCAACATTTCCGAAGAAAAGAAAAAGAGGAAAAATCTCGTGAGTCTTTTTCTTTGGCTCACTCCTGTGAGGGAGCTGTCGGCTCTGCCGACTGAGGGAGAGAAGTCCTACGCTTTGGTTTATTTTTTTGGTGTTGTTTCTTTAACCTCACGGGTTTCTTTCAAATTTACATCCGACCGCTCCGCTGGGGGTACTTTTGGCTGTCGTCCCAAAAGTA
>JAUNFH010000223.1 GCA_030525185.1 Clostridia bacterium | reverse complement strand
CATTACTGACAATCTTTGCCTCTCTGCCAAAATAAATGCCAATACAGCGGAAACGATTCTTGCAAAAACAGTGCTCCACCAAATCATTCTCTGTCCGCCGAAAAGCTTCGGCAAAACGAGCATAAAAAGTAGCATCAAAATCGGCTCGATAAACGTCAGCACATACGAAAGCACCGCTTTTTCCGTTGCATAAAATCCTGCTGTGGTAATTCTTGTGACGGCCACAAACGGAACGGAAATCAAAAATATTGGGATAATTTTTGCAATTTCGGTGTTGACTTCATCGGAAGAGCCGAACAACTTTCCGATATGATGCCTTCCAAAGAACATTGCCGCACAACCGATTAAGGCAAGGACAAGGGCAAAACTGTATGCCATTTTTTGAACTTTTGCCAAATCTTTTGATTTCCTTTCTCCGTAACAGCGGCTCATGAGCGGCTGGCTTCCGTCGCCGACGCCCTGCAAGACCAAATAAATAATGCAGATAATGTACGAAATACAGGCGTATGTTGCGATTGCTTTTTCACCGCCGTAGGTTGAGGAAAAACGGTTAATCAGTACAAGCGAGATGTTCGGCGTTAAGGAGAGTCCGAACGGAGCAAGCCCGACTTTGAAAACATCTTTACAAAGCGCTTTAAACCCGCCTTTTGAAACGTGCAGGAAAAAGCTCTTCTTAACCAAAGAATATACAATGGCAATAATCATGGTTACGCCTTGACCGACGATTGTCGCAACTGCGGCTCCGGTCATTTTCATTTCGTAAACCCAAACGAAAAGATAGTCAAGAACAATGTTCGTAACAAATCCGCCGAGCATTGCAAACATCGCCCAAAAAGAGCCGCCGTAATTCCTTATGAACGGAACAAGTCCCGTTCCGAGAATTTGAAGCGAAGCTCCGACAGCAATAATCTTTACATATTCGACGCCGTATTCCAAAACGGTTCCCTGTGCGCCGAGAATTTTAAGCAAAGGATTTGCGGTGAAAAACGTGATCACAGTGAGAACAACGCTTGAAATCAAAAGAAGCCACCATGAAGCCGCAACAAATTCGCCGGATTTTTTTCTGTCACCTTCGGCGGCTTTTATCGAATAATAAACCGCACCACCCATTCCGATTCCCGTTCCGACGGATTGCAAAACCGCAACAATCGGATAAGCAATGTTTATCGCCGAAAGACCCGCATCGCCGATTGTGTTGCCGACAAAAAAACCGTCAACAATCGCATAAATTCCTGACAGCGCAAAAGCAATGACCGATGGGATTACAAAACCGAAAAAAGTTCGGTAATTAATTGTTTTCATTTTTACCTCCGTTGCGAAACAGATTTATAAACATCTCTGTATCGTCATTCATTTTTTTGACGTTTTCAACGCCCATTTTTTCAATCACAAACAGTTCCTTTTCATGAAGTGCTTCAATGACCTTTGCGGCAAACATTCTGCCGCTTTGAGTAAGCTTCAGCAATTTGCTTCGTTTATCGCCGCACGAAGCGTACAATTCAATATAGCCTTTTTCGGTAAAATCCTTCAAAATCGTGTTAACTGTCTGCTTTGGAATCGACCACTTCTGAGAAATTGTTTTTTGGGTACATTCCTCGCCTTCTTCATAAAGCGAATACAAAATCAAAACGCTGTTTGAAGAAAGTCCGTTTTCCTTTGCCCATTCTTCATACATCGAGTTGCTCTCTTTCCACAAAGAGTAAAACCTTTTCAGTTGTTCAAACATATCTTTTCTTTCGTTCATTTACATCCCTCCAAAAAAACGCAAAAATAGTACGGCGTCGGACTTTTTTATATTATAGTCCTATGCCGTACTATTGTCAAGGGATATAAAAAAAATAAAGTGGTTATTTAGAACACCAATGCATAACCATTTAAACTCATTCGTTAAATCAAAAATCAGCAAACTTTTCTTTGTTTATACTCACCGACCGTCTTTCCTGTCCAAATTGAAAACGCCCTGCAAAATGAACCGGTTTCCATGTATCCCAACAGAAAAGCAATGTCCTCAACAGTCATATCGGTATTTGTAAGATATGTTTTAGCAAGCAATTCTCTTGCATGATTCAATTGCTTTTGAAAATTTGTGTTCTCTTCTTTCAATTTGCGTTGCAAAGTACGCTTGCTGTATCCGAGCTTTTTTGCAACTGCGTCGATTGTACACTCACCACTCGGCAGCAGTTCCGTCAGAGCACTGCGAACACGGGCAGAATAAGAATCGTCCGTTTCCATCATCGAAAGCAGCCGTTTCAATTCCGGTTCAAAAAACGCCCACATTGATTCGTTCCGGCTGATAAAAGGTATCAAAGCATTGTTTTTTGAAAACACAAGGCTGTTCTTTTTTGAAACCGTAACAGGAATTCCGATAAAATCGGAGTACAGTTTATTACGCATTTCATTTATTACGGTCGCACGAATCGGCTTAATATCTTCTTTTGTCGCTTTGCGAATGAGGTTAACAATAAACACAAATTCTATTCCCACCAAAATTTCGGGCAACTGCAAAAG
>JAUNFH010000222.1 GCA_030525185.1 Clostridia bacterium | reverse complement strand
TTAGAACTAAATTTTACTTTTCATTATGCATTTTTTCTCGGGTTTCTTTTATTCCGCATTAAACCCCATTTCAAAAAAAAAAAAAAACGGCCGGGTTTTCCTTTTTACCAAATGTTTCAAAAAGCATTTTATTTGTTCCTCCTGTATCCGCTTTCGTCACGGTATTCCGGGTGTTCTTTGAGGTAATCGTCCCTGTCGCCGCAAACCGTATAGTCGCACTTACAGCCGTTTGAACAGGTTGTTTTTCTGACAAGGCGCGCATGAATAAGTTCCATCGCCTCAAAATCCGGATTGCAAAGCGCCGGCATAACCTCAAGAAGGTCATGCTTTTTTGCAAATTCCGCCGTCGGACATTCGGTGAATTCATAATAAATCGGCTTTTCGGGGTCGAACGGAGCAAGGTTCATTTTGAAATCGCCCCATTTGTCGCACTGCTTTTTTGCGTTTTGGAACGAGCGGTACATCAGCTTTTTGAAAAACGGTTTGTTGCAGTCAACAAATTTCATCAGTCTGAATGCCGGCAAAAACAGATTGCCTTCCATTTTTTCAATCTCTTCAAGACTTGTTTTCTCTTTGCAAACGACGTAATACGCCATAAGTGCAATGCAGTCGTAATTTCCGCCCTTTCCGTTGTGGAAGTTCTTCTTGCCGCCAAGGTCGGTGCGCCAATCGGAGAGGAATTCGGCATATTTGAGCTGAACCCGTTTCCAAACCTTTTCCTGCTCCCGAGGCGGATAATGCAGGGCGATTTTTTTGAGAATTTCTTTTTTGCATTGCTTTGAGTAAATCACATGACAGGTTCTGTCGAAATCAAGTTTGCTGTCTTTCATGCTTGTTTTTCACCCTTTCTTTTTGGGGTAACGGCTTTATTTTTCAAGAACGATGATTTTGTTTGAGATGTTTCGGACGAAAGGAATCTTTCCGAAAAGTTTATAAATCGGAATAAATTCCGCCATACCTTCAACGAGGCTGTGTTCTTCCCTGAAATCAAAGCCGGGAAGCAGGGCAGCAAGGTCTTTTCCGTTTTTGATACCCCATGTGAATTTTGCGTTGCTTCCTTCGATCGACTTTTCTTTGAAGTTTTTGACAACGGCGGGATTCATCGTTTCAACAAAGACGGTTGCGTTTTTAAAGCGCTTTGAAATCACCTCAAAGATTTTTTTGACGTCCGCCTCCGAAAGATACATTGTAAGTCCTTCGATGACAACAAGAACGGGAAGGTCTTCTTCTTTGACTTCGCCGCCCCAATCGTCCGTTGCGGAAGCGGCAATCTGAGAAATTTTTCCGTTTTCCGCAAGAAGTTTTTCGCGTACCGCAATCGTTTCGGGCAAATCAAGGTTATACCAATGCCCGAAGCCGCTCACCCGATAGCAACGTGTATCAAGGCCACAGGCAATGTTGACAACAACCGAACCTTTGTGCTCTTCAAGAAAGTTTTTGACAAGTTTGTCAAGAACAATCGTTCTCGCAACGACTCCGTTTCTCATTGCCGCGTCTTTGTCTGCAAGCGAAAAATCATAATCAAGGTTTTTAATCAGTTCAACCGCCTTTTCGTCGCAAATTGCACCGCGGGTCCGAGTCTCTTTTGCGCGTGCGTATACGGTTTGAAGCATTGTTTCCGGGACGCCGGAAAGGCTGATTTTTTCACTCATGTCAATATACCTTCCTTTTCTGAATTTTTTTCAAAACTTTTTCCGCATTCGGCATATGTCAAAGGGAACGAAGCTTTAAGGGTCAAACTTTTTTCGACTCTCCAACCGTTTCTTTCAAGGAATTCAAGATACTCCTTTCCCGACCACTTGCTTTCAAGCGGAAAACCGACCGCTTTCATGAAGAACGCTCTGATTTTTCCTTTGAACGAGTTTTCCGCATGAGTGAACGTCGGCGCAATCAAAACGCCGTCGTCCTTTAAAACTCTGCGGATTTCGCAAAGAGCTTTTTCGGGGTTCGGAACAATGTGCAAAGCATTGCCGACTATTACGGCGTCGAACGCTTTATCGGGAAAATCGAGCGAAAACATATCACGGACGGAAAAGAAAATTCCTTCAATGCAGCACCCTTTCTCCGCTTCTTCAATCATCTTTTCCGAAGCGTCGGTAGCCTCATACGAAAGCGCAACCGAAGCAACGTTTTTTGAAATCATTCCCGTTCCGGCCGCAAGTTCAAGAACTTTTTTCCCTCTGATTTTCGGACGAATCAACTCATACATTCTCTCATACGCTTTTTCGTCCTTTTTCATGAAGCCGTCATAAAGCCCGGCGGTTTTGTCCCAAAAATTCTTTTTTGCCATCTCTTTCATTTCCTTTTTCTCTCTGCGGTTAGCAAAAGCTAACCTTATAATACAGTTGCGGTTAGTTCAAGCTAACTCGCATCGTTTTTAAAAGCCGCCTTTTATGGCAGCAACGGAATTCTTTCAAAAAAACGCATTCAAAACGGGTTCATGGGGCCATTTTTTAAACAAAAATTTACTTCCTCGGAAAAAAAAACGTATTTTTAATTTTTATTTTAAAAA
>JAUNFH010000068.1 GCA_030525185.1 Clostridia bacterium | reverse complement strand
ATTATGTAACCTTCCTTGATTACCATTGAAAGTTTTCTGAGAACGGAAAGGTCTTCAAGCGGATTTTTGTCGCAGACAATCATGTCGGCGGCTTTTCCTTCTTCAATCGAGCCTGTGATATCATCGATTTTTGCGAGCTTTGCGTTGAGGAGCGTTGCGCTGTAAAGAGCAAACTCGGGAGTTACGCCGCAGTACTTCACAAAGTAGCAAAGCTCTCTCCACATGTCGTAGTGTGTGATATACGGACAGCCGGTATCGGTTCCGAGACCGACGGGAATATCATTCTCAAGGCAGGCTTTTGCAAGCGCAACAATTCCGTCAAAAACAACCTTTCCGTTTTCCTGCTGTTCGTATGTTGCGTGGGAAATGTTTCTGTCAAAAAGAGCGTACGGAAGAGCGGGAGAAATTGTTGAAACCTGATATGCGTTCTTTTCCTTGAAAAGGCTGATGATTTCGTCGTTCGGCATTGCGCCGTGTTCGATTGAGTCAACGCCGTTTTGAAGGGCAACAAGAACGCCCTGCGGACTTTCAACGTGGGCGGCAACGGTCATTCCGAGCGAATGTGCTTTGTCGCAGGCTGCTTTGACGAGTTCGGGCTGCATTCTGAGAACGCCAGGTTCGCCGACAACTTCGGCATCCATGACTCCGCCGGTAATCATAAGTTTGATGAGGTCGGTTTTTTCTTTGTATATTCTTTCAACAAAAGCGGCAGCTTCTTCCGGTGTCGTTGCCTCATAGGCGAGAGAGCCGGCCATGTGACCGCCGGGAACGGAAACGGCCATGTTCGACGCAAGAACACGGGGAGCAAGAATTTTTCCCGCCGCGGAAAGGTCTCTGATTTCGGTGTCGTAATTTCCGACTCCGCCGACCGTTCGGATTGTCGTGACGCCGCTGAGAAGTTCGGTTTTAGCCGTGTTTTCGCAAAACTTTACGCCGATTTTGTTTGTGAAAGCGTTCATCGTGACGAGCTTCACAAGCTTTTTGGGGTCGGACGGTTTCTTTTTCGGCTTTCCGGTTGCGGGAAGATGAACGTGCATGTTGATAAGACCGGGCATTACATATTTTCCGCGAAGGTCATAAGTGACGTATCCTTCGGGAGCTTTTCCGTCGGTGACGGCAGTAATTTTTCCTTTTTCAACGCAGACGGTCATTCCTTTTTGCGGCTTCATGTCCTTCGTTCCGTCGAGAAGGGTGCAGTTTGTCAACGCGTATTTTTCAGTATTGAGAAACATATTTTCACCTCTGTAAAAAATGTCATATTTTATATTATTATATCATATCACAACCCGTTTTTTCAACCGCTGAAAGAAAGAAAAAAGCCATTTGTCTCTTTTTTCTCAATCACCGTCTCAAAGAAAAAATCATATATTGAAGTGACCGATTATAATTGTTGAAGGTGAAAACCATGAGTTATATATATATTAAATTTTCCAATCAGACGCAGGGCGAAAAGGCACGCTCGGTTCTTAAAAAACGCGGAATCGGTTCAAGGCTGAGGCGCAACCCGAACCCGAACCACAGGGAAGGGTGCAATTTTGCCCTTTTTGTTTCGGGAGATATTTTCAAAGCCTTTGAAATTATTTCCGAAAATCATATTCAGACAATGGGAATCGAAAGGTTTGGTGACGGAAGATGATTTATCTTGACAACGCCGCAACGTCTTTTCCGAAGCCGCCGTCGGTTGTGAACGCTTCGGCGAACGCAATGCGGTTTTTCGGCGCAAACCCGGGAAGGGGAGGACACAAACTTTCGGCAAAAGCGGGAGAAACCGTTTTTGAATGCCGCGAAAAGCTTTCCGAAATGTTTTCGTGTGACGTTGAAAGAGTGATTTTCACTCTTAACTGCACTCATTCTCTCAACACGGCGATTAAAGGCATTCTCAAAAAGGGAGATCATGTGATAATTTCCGCCCTTGAGCATAACTCGGTTCTGAGGCCGCTTGAAACGCTTCAAAGAAGAGGAATGATAACCTATGACGTTGCGGCCGTCAACCCGAATGACGACGAAGAAACCGCAAAAAATTTTGAAAGACTTATAAGAAAAAACACAAGGATGATTCTTTGCACATATGCGTCGAACGTTTTCGGAACGGTTCTTCCCGTGAAAAAACTTTCCTCTCTTTGCAAAAGGTACGGTCTTCTTTTTGCACTCGACTGTGCGCAAAGCGCCGGAATTTTTCCGGTTGACATGAAAAAGGACGGGGTTGACATTGTTTGCGCTCCGGGCCACAAAGGACTTTTCGGCCCGATGGGAACCGGGGTTCTCCTTTTTTCCGAAAGGGTCACCGTTGAAAGTCTCATTCAGGGAGGAACGGGAAGTCTTTCTCTTCAAAAATCTCAACCTGAAATTTATCCGGACTCGCTCGAAAGCGGAACGGTCAACCTTCCCGGAATTGCGGGACTTTCCGCCGGACTTGACTTTATAAAATCCGTCGGCGGGGAAAAAGCGATTCACGAACGGGAAACTTATATTATGAACATTCTCAAAGAAGATCTCGGTGCAATAAAGAACATCACCGTTTTTGAAAAGATGCACGGAAAAATTTTTGCACCGACTCTTTCGTTTTTCGTAAACGGTGTTCACAGCGAACAGACGGCCGATGAACTTGACGAAAAGAACATTGCGGTCCGAGCCGGATATCACTGTTCTTACCTCGCGCATAATTTTCTCAAAACAACGCGAAGCGGAACGGTTCGTGTAAGTCCGGGGTATTTTACGACGAAAGAAGAAGTTAAATTTTTTGCATTTTGCTTAAATAAAATTGCAATGAGCCGAAAAATATGATAACATATTAACAGGTTTTAAGTCTGTATAAGTAAAGACGGCTAAACTTTAATGATACGAAGAAAAGAGGCTGTTGTGCAAAATTGCGCGTTTTTCGGGCCTCGGTCTTTTAAATATTGGTTGGTGAAAATATGATTGATTTTTTTAATGCGGTCAGGGAGAATGCCGTAAAACTTGTTTCGTCGCTCAGATGGAACGATTTTCTTGACATTTTTGCCGTTGCGCTCGTTTTGTATTATTGCATAAAGCTTTTCAGGCAGACCCGTGCAACGCACCTTGTCAAAGGCTTCATTTTTCTCGGCGTTGGTTATCTTATCGTTTCCGCGCTCAATATGTCAACGGCAAGCTTCCTTTTCAGCAGATTGTTCAATGATATCGTTATTGTAATTATCCTTCTTTTCCAACCGGAGTTCCGCCATGCGATTGAAAGCTTCGGACGGGGAGATTTCAAAAAAATCACTATTTTTTCACGCGGTTCTTCAATTGAGCGCGAAGAAAAACGCACCGCCGTTTCCGCAATCGTGAAAGCCGCTTCAAATATGAGCGAAAGCAAAACCGGAGCGCTCATTGTTTTTGAAGGAAAAAGTCCGCTCGGCGAAATTATTTCGACCGGAAGCGAAATCGACGCAAAAATTTCCGTCCCGATAATCGAAAATATTTTTTATCCGAAGTCTCCGCTTCATGACGGAGCGATGATTATCCGTGACAACAGAATCTGCGCCGCAGGCTGCATTCTTCCGCTCACTCAAAGCGCGCTCAGCCGTGAGCTCGGAACAAGACACAGAGCCGCCGTCGGAATGAGCGAAGCTTCCGACGCTCTCGTTCTCGTCGTTTCCGAAGAGACGGGGGCAATCTCCGTCGCACGGGGCGGAACGCTCAAAAGAAAGCTCACGAACGGAGAACTCCTTGAAATCCTTTCCGAATTCGTAATCGGAAGCGAGGAGGAAAAGCCCGCAAAGATCAAAAACAGGCGGAGGAAGAGCGATGAAAAAGATTAAGACGGATTTTTTTGAAAAAATCTTTTATAACAACAAATTTCTTTTTATCCTTTCGCTGGTTCTTGCCGTTGCGCTTTGGGCGATGGTAAAAATCAATTACAGCGGAAACACGAATAAAACAATCACCGACGTAAAGGTTTCAATCGACAGCTCTCTTGCGCAGGAAAACGATTTTATTCCCTTCGTTGAAGACGGGGGGCTCAACGTTGACGTTGAGGTCACCGGAAAAAGCTATAACATAAGTTCGCTTTCAAAAGACGACATTGTTGTTGAAGCTTCGGCCGGATATATCGATTCGGCCGGATACAAGGTCCTCACTCTCACGGCGCGTTCAAGCGAAACCGAGGTTGACATTGCGTCGGTAACCCCGTCAACGATTACGGTTTTCTTTGACCGGAAGGCAACCGACGCATTCAACGTTGAGGCAAAAATCGAAAACGGCGATGAACTTCAAAGCACGGATGAATATTATGTCGGAAAGCCGGTGCCGTCGCTCAACACCGTTAATGTGACAGGACCCGCTTCCGTCATCGAAAACCTGAAAAAGGTTAATTTCACCGCAAAGGTTGACGCAAACCTTCTTCCGCTGACTCAAACGGTTGCCGTCCCGGCCGAAATTTCCTTTGAAACGACGAACGGAAGAGGAAAGGAATTTTTGGTTTGTACCGATGTCGGAGACAAGTCCAATCCGGCAACGATTACGATTCCCGTTTCAAAAATCAAAACGGTTGAAACAACCGTGAAATTTGTCAACGAGCCGAAGTATTACGACGAAAATCCGCCGAAGGTTTTCATTGATCCGCATGAGGTTAAAATTTCATATAATCCTGCCGATGAGGAATATGAAAGCTATAACGTCGGAACGGTTGACTTCAGCAAGCTCCACAACGGACGAAACGATTTGACGTTCAGCGTTGACGAAAAATCGGCGGCGCTTCTCGTTGACAAAGAAATTAAGGAGTTCACCGTGACGATTGACCTTGGAGAAATGAGCGAAATGACGGTTGACGCTTCTTCGGCGAACGTTGTTTTCCTCAATCAATCTAAAGATCATAAGTACACGGCCTCGCTCAAGAATATGGGACTTGACAGCGTGACGATTATCGGACCGAAAAGTAGCCTTGAAAAAATCACGGCGGACATGCTTCAGATTGAAATCAACGTTTCGTCGCTTCGGACGGACATCACGGGATATCAGCGCGTGAGCATTTCAAACATTTCGATAAGCTCGGAAGAAATCAACGACTGCTGGGTTTACGGCTCTTACCGCGCACGGGTTCTCGTCAGAGAAAAGCAGTGAAACAAAAAGGAATTCTGAAAGGTTGAATTGATTTGGTTTTAAAAATTATAGTTTGTTTTTTTGCAGGAATGGGCGCAGGACTCGGAACGGGCTTTGCCGGACTCAGCGCGGCGGCCGTAATCAGTCCGATGCTGATTTCTTTTCTCGGCGTTCCGGCTTACCAGGCTGTCGGAATCGCTCTTGCGAGCGACGTCCTTGCGAGTGCCGTGAGCGCATATACCTACGGAAAAAACAAGAATCTTGACGTGAAAAACGGAACGGTGATGATGGCTTGCGTCCTTCTTTTCACCGCTTTCGGAAGTTATATTTCGTCTCTCGTCGAAGCGCACGCAATGGGAATGATGTCAACCGTTATGACAATGTTCCTCGGCGTCCGTTTCATTGTCCGCCCCGTTATGACAACAAAAGAAGGAATGGAAACCGCGCTCACGAAAAAGCAGCGCCTGATCCGTTCGATAATCGGCGGAGCAATGATCGGCTTTATCTGCGGTTTTGTCGGCGCCGGCGGCGGAATGATGATGCTTCTTGTCCTCACGAGCGTTCTCGGCTATGAATTGAAAACGGCCGTCGGAACGAGCGTTTTCATCATGACTTTCACCGCTTTCACGGGTTCGGTCAGTCATTTTGCGATCGGAAAAAGCGTCGGAGACGTTGCGATTCTTGTTCTTTGCATTGTTTTCACTTTTGTTTTTGCTCAGGTTGCCGCAAAAATCGCAAACAAAGCGAGCGCAAAAACGCTCAACCGCATAACCGGCGTAATTCTTGTCATAATCGGTGCGGTTACGGTTGCGTTCAACCTTTTTTCAAAATAACTTTTTAAGGAACGTCGGACGGCGTTCCTTTTTTGACTTTCCCGGGAAACGATGTTCGTCTTAAAGAAGTGCCTTTTGAGAGCAAAAGCGTTTTAAGGCTTTCAAAAAAGAGCCGGGAAGGAAAAATATTCTCCGCAATCAATAACAATCCTGTCACAATGGAAGAAAATCATGACTTTTTTATTAAAAAATTGATATTTATATTGATTTAAAAACCAATATTTACTATAATAAGGAATACTATGGAGAAATTCGCATGATTGAATTATAAAGCTTCGGAGGTTAGGTTATATGCCAAAAAGCTCAAATGATAACGAACAGAAAGCTGTTCGCACACGCTCTTCTTCCGCACCGAAACAACAGAAAGGAAAAAGAAAGCGCAAAAAGAAAAAGCACCCCGTTTTGTTCTCGGTTTTTCTGGGACTGTTTTGCCTTTTCGTTTCTGGCGTTCTTACGGTTCTGATTGTCGGAACGTCGGTTCTTTCTTACGTCAATTCGGTCGTTAACGGAAAGGTCATTGTTGACCTTGACAACTACAAAAGCTCTCAGAGCATGACCTCGATTATGTATTATTACAACGAGGACAAAAAGCCGGTTGAATCAACACGTCTTCACGGTGAGGAAAACCGAATTTGGGTGAATTACGACAAAATTCCGAAAAATCTTCTCAATGCCTTTGTCTGCCTTGAGGACAAGCGTTTTTACGAACACAGCGGAGTTGACTGGAGAAGAACGATCGGCGTTCTTATCAAGCCGTCCCTTGACGGCCAGGGCGGTTCGACGATTACCCAGCAGCTCATCAAAAACCTCACCGACCAAAAAGACGTAACATACATCAGAAAATTCAACGAAATTCTCCGCGCGCTCAACCTTGAAAAGTATTACTCGAAAAAGGACATTCTGGAGGCGTACCTTAACACGGTATACCTCGGCGCGGGTTGCTACGGAGTCAGAACGGCGGCCGAAACATATTTCGGAAAATCCGTCAGCAAGCTCAATGCCGCCGAATGTGCCGTTCTTGCCGGCATTACTCAGGCGCCGTATTCATACAACCCTTATGTCAATTACGACGCCGCAATCACAAGACAGCGTGACTGCCACTATTTCAAGCATGAGCAGGGTAAGCTCACGGACAAGCAGTACAACAAAGCGCTGAAAACAAAAATTACTCTCGTCGGCGAAAAAGAGGACGACAACAGCAGCACATCAAGCACTCATATCTATTCGTGGTATGAGGAATACGTCATCGATCAGGTCATCGCCGACCTTCAAAGCAAGTATAATTACGAATACAACGAAGCTTGGAGAATGGTGTATTACGGCGGTTTGAAAATTTATTCTGCCGTTGACAAGAACGTTCAGGACGAGCTTGAGAGTATTTACGAAAACAAGACTGGCTTCCCGTCGGCATATCAGGACTCACGCGGCCAGTATCCGCAGTCCGCAATGACAATCATGGATTACAGGGGAAGAATCGTTGCCCTCGTCGGCGGAACGGGAAAGAAAACGACGAACCGTTCTTACAACAGAGCGACCGACAACCGCGCAAAGCGTCAGCCCGGTTCTTCAATCAAACCGCTCGGCGTTTACGCTCCGGCGATGGATCTCGGTCTCATTTCCCCGTCGTCGATGATTCTTGAAAAGGCAATCAACCTGAACGGAACTACCTGGCCGAGAAACTTCAACGGAGATTACGGCTCCGGAAGCTATATTTCGGTTCAGGAAGCGCTCGTCCGCTCTCTCAACACCGTGCCTGTAAGAATCCTCAGCGAAATGCTTGGAGTCAAGTCGGCGTTTGAATATGCAAACGACCACTTCCACCTCAATCTTTCGTCGAACGACATGGATCTTTCACCGCTTGCCGTCGGCGGAACGAACACCGGTGTAACAACGCTTGAAATGGCTGCCGCTTTTGCAACATTCGGAAACGGCGGAAGATATTACAAACCTTACAGCTACTACAAGGTTCTTGACCGAAACGGCGATACTCTTCTTGACAACACGAAAAACAAGCCGGAACAGGCAATCAAAACCGCAACGGCGAATTCGATGCTTTCAATGCTCACAAAGGCTGTCACTCAGTCCAACGGTACCGCCTACGGTTCATACATTTCACCGTTCCAGACTTTCGCAAAAACCGGTACCACTTCCGACAACTGCGACAAATGGTACTGCGGCGGAACGCCTTATTATGTAACCGCAGTTTGGTACGGTTATGACTACCGCGCCGACCTTCACACCGGTTCAAGCAACCCCTCAAAAACAATCTTCCGCGAAGTTTTTTCAACGATTCACAAGGGACTCAAGAGCAAATCGTTCTCGGACGTAATGGAAGAAGTCGGCGGAGAAAAGGGCGACTCGAACATCATGATTTCAACCGATCCCGTTGTGACTTCGGCGATTGACACAACTCAAGAGCAGAAAACAACGGAAACCACGACGCGCCGTCAGACAACGACCGAAAAGACAACAGTTCCGAGAAGCACAACCGAGCCGACAACTGCCTCAACCGCACCGACGACCGAAACTCCGGCAACGACCGAGCCGACAACCGCGCCCACAACGGCACCGACGACTGCTCCTTCAACCGCACCGTCAACGGAGCCTTCGTCGCAGACGCCGCCCGATTCAAGTGAAGCTCCGGCGGCGTAAGGGTGAAGAAAAATGGTTATTCTTTCTGTTGATTACGGAGACGCAAGGACGGGTCTTGCCTCTTGCGACAAATTTGAGATGCTCGCTTCTCCCGTCGGTGTGATTTTTGAAAAGTATGAACCGAAGGTTCTTGAAGCTGCCGCACAAAAGGCAAAAGAGATTTCGGCCGAGATGATTGTTGTCGGTTTGCCCAGAAATATGGACGGTTCTTTCGGCGAAAGAGCCGAAAAATGCAAGGCTTTTTCTCAAAAGCTTGAAGAACTTTCCGGAATAAAAACCGTAACATGGGACGAACGTCTCACAACCGTAAGCGCACACAGGGCGCTCAATGAAGTCAATGTTCGCGGAAAAAAGCGAAAGAATATTGTTGACGCCGTTTCCGCGGTCATGATTCTTGAAGATTTTTTAAAAACAAGGAAATAAAAAAGCAAGGGCTGTCGCATTCTTTTTTGCGGCAGCCTGAATTTTTGCTTTTTCTGTAGTTTTTTTCCTTTTTTTGCGAGTATATAAGCGAGGAGGTGTAAACCGATGGACGATGAAAAAATAATTGCCCTCTTTTTTGAAAGGTCTCAGCAGGCAATAAAAGAAGTTGACCGAAAATACGGAAAGCTTTTTCGCAAAATTTCAAACAATATTTTGAACAACGGATTTGATGCGGAAGAATGTGTGAACGATTCTTATCTCGGCGCATGGAATTCGATTCCGCCGGCAAAGCCCGACCCGCTTCTTCCTTATCTTTGCAAAATCGTCAGAAATATTTCGATCCGCAGATATTACAATAATCAAAAAGCAAAACGAAACAGTGTTTTTGAAGTTGCGCTTGACGAAATTTCGCAGTTCGTTCCCGACAAAAGCACGATGGAAAAGGAACTTGAAGCGAAGGAACTTTCAAAAACAATCGAAATGTTTCTCGATTCTCTCGAAAAGGAAAACCGTGTGATTTTAATGCGCCGATATGCTTTTTGCGACAGCTATAAAGACATTTCAAAACTCACCGGGCTCAGCGAGAAAAACGTTTCCGTCCGATTGGTACGAATCAGAAAAGAGCTTAAAAATTACTTGGAAAGGAATGAAATTTTATGAACGAAAAAATTTTTTCCGAAGCAATGGGTGAACTCGACGAAAAATATTACGCCGAAGCGGTGAATTATAAAAAGAAAAGAAGCGGTACTCCTTTGAAGCGGATTGCGGTCGTGGCGGCTTGCCTTTGCGTTGCGGTTTTCGGCTTTGTTCTCGGAGCGGGCAGCCAAAAACCTTCGGTCAATCCGTCGAATTCGGACGTTTCAACTGATGTTGCCCAAACCGTAAAATTCAACGGAGAAACATACTTCGTTTGCGGATCCGGTGAGGCGGAAATTTTGAAAGAATGCGGCCTTCCCCAAACGCTCGATTCTTCGCTTGCTGGAAAGCATGTTTCGTATCTTCGGTTTGAAGAAAGCAGGAACGAATTTGTTTTTCAAAATGAAGAAAAGGGCAGTGCGGGCGAACTTTTTGAATACGCAAAAAAGCCAAATAAAAACGTTTACATCATTGCTCTGGGCGAAAAGTATTACGCCGCAATCCGACATGACGAAAACGGATATCATTATTTTTCCGAATAACGCAAACACGATAAAATCACCGCCCCGAAAAGTCCGACTGAAGATTTTCGGGGCGGTGATTTTTATGTGAAAAAAAGCGTTGACTTTGACTCTTTCGGTGTGTTATCATAATAACAACTATATCTTCCGAAACGGAGAGTGATTTTATGACTCTTGAAGACCTCAAAAAAATGGAGCCGCTGTTCGGTGAGCGTTATATTGATAACATTGTTTCCAGAGGAAAAAGCTCTGTTCTTTACCGCGTTTCAAAGCAAAGCGGCGAAAGCGACTTTCTTGCGCTGAAGGTTGTTCGCTTTCCGAAAAGCGAAGGAGAGCTTTCAAAGGCGATGAACAGCGGAAAGTACGCTTCCGTTGCCGATTACCTTGACAGCATCGAAGCAGCAGTGCGGGAAAATATTGACAAAATGATGTTCCTTCGCGCGAACAAAAATATTGTACGCTTTGATAATTATGAAATTGTCCGTGAGGAGGGCGCGGTTACCGTCCTTATCCTTATGGAGCTTTTGACTCCGCTCGGAACCTATCTGACGAAGGAAAAATGCAATTGCGGTGAAGTTGCCCGCCTCGGTGCGGAACTTTGCAATGCGCTTGAAGGTTTCCGCAGCGCCGGAATAATGCATCGTGAAATTATGCCCGAAAATATTTTTATTGACGAACTCGGAAATTACAAGCTTGGCGATTTCGGAATTTATGAAGGCGAAAGCGAGGAAAGCGGAAAATATACCGACGCGGCTTATCTTGCGCCGGAGATTATCAAGGGCGGCTTTGCCGACACGAACAGCGACATTTATTCGCTCGGCCTTGTGATGTATAAACTCCTCAACAACAGCAGAACACCGTTTTTGCCGGAGTTTCCGTCGCCGATTTCTCTTTCAGACAGGGAGACGGCTTTTGAAAAACGCATGAACGGCGAAATGTTTTCAAAGCCTTCCGAGGCCGACGTTCCTCTTTCAAGAATAATTTTCAAAGCGACGTCATTCAGACCGCAGGAGAGATTTTCCGATCCGGCCGTTTTCAAAGGCGAAATTGAAAGCTATATTTCATATCTTAACAGCCCGGCATATTCAAAGGACGGAGCCGTTCCTAAGGTTCAAACCGTTAAGAATTTTAGAATTGCCGATGACGGCGACGTTTTCTTCAGCACTTACAACGAAAACGCCGCGCCGGAAATCACGAAAACCGATTCCGAAAAAGCGGAGTTCAAAGAGGCTTTTCGCGACGATGAGGAAAGTGAAGAAGAAAAAAAGGCGAAGAATAAAAAGATGTATATCCTCATTGCGGTCCTCGCGGTTGTTGCGGTAATTGCCGCAGTGATTGTTTTCAAAACGCTTTCCGGTTCCGGAAACACAACGACAACCCTCGGCACAACCGCAAGCACAACGGCTTCAACAACGGCAAGTACCACTGCAAGCACGACCGAGAGTACGACCGAGAGCACAACGGAAAGTAC
>JAUNFH010000221.1 GCA_030525185.1 Clostridia bacterium | reverse complement strand
TGAAAACGTCCGAAATGTTCCAAATGAGGTCAAGTTTTGTTACCGCCCCGAGAAAGGTCAACAGGGAAAAGAGAAATTTATAAAGTGTTTTGCCCTTCCCCCCGAACAAAAAGCCGACGCTTTTTTCCCCGTAAAACGACCAGCCGATAATCGTTGAAAATGCGAAAAGCGTTACGCAGACAGAAAGAATGATGTCTGCCCATTTTCCGAACACGGAGTAAAAGGCGAGCGAAACTAGTGAGGAACCTTCAACTTTTTCAACCGAAATTACGCTCCCGCTTTTTTTCATAGAAACGACATTGATGAAGGTTGTTTCGCTGCTTTTTTTGATTTCTCCGTTTTCGACGAAAAAAAGGCGGTTTTCATTTGTTCCGCAAAGGCGGATTTTGCCGTTGCTCTCGGGCGAAGAAAGCGCAACAAGCTGTGTTTCACCGTTTCCTGCGTTCAAAGCGTCGCTCAGAGGAACGGTGTTCACCGAAACGCAGAGCAAAACGAATGCCGTGACCGAACAAATCACGAGTGTGTCGGCAAAGACCTGAAAAATTCCCCACATTCCCTGAACCGCGGGTTCGGTAACGCTCGAAGAAGAGCCGACCATAACGGTTGAACCGAGTCCGGCTTCGTTTGAAAAAACGCCGCGCCTGAAACCGACCGAAATCGCCTTTTTGATTGCGGCACCCGAAAATCCTCCGAAAGTCGCTTCAAGAGAAAACGCGCTTTTGAATATTTCGGAAAAAACGCCTCCGAGTTTTGAAAAATTGAATAGAATAATAAAGAACGACGCTCCGATGTAAAACAGCGCCATGAACGGAACGAGTTTTTCCGTCAGCGCACCGATTCTTGAAGAACCGCCGAGAATTACAAAAAGAGTGATTGCCGCAAGGACAATTCCGACAGCTGTTTTTGAAACGCCGAGCGAAGAATGAAGTGAGATTGAAATTGAGTTTGACTGCGTCATATTCCCGATTCCGAAGGAGGCAAAGAGTGTGAAAAACGAAAACAAAAAGGCGAGCGGCGAACCGACTTTTTTCGGAAGGCCGTCTTTCAGATAATACATCGGGCCGCCGAGCCACCCGCCGTCGGCTCCTTTTTTTCGGTAGCGGATTCCGAGCGAGTTTTCGGCATAGCTCGTCATCATTGAAAAAACCGAGCAAAACCACATCCAAAAAACGGCGCCCGGACCGCCGGCGGAAATTGCCGTTCCGACTCCGGCGATGTTACCCGTTCCGACGGTTGCGGCGAGTGAAGTTGCCGCCGCCTGAAGTTGAGAAAAGGAGTTTTTTTCTCCGTTTTTTCGTGTTCCTTTTTCTTTGAAAAGTGCGAAAAACGTTTTTGAAAACCAGAGGGGGAGCTTTGAAATTTGAAAAAAGCGCAGTCGCACCGTGTAATAAATTCCGACCGAGATAATAAGGATCAGCGTCGGTGTTCCCCAAACAACGGAGCTTATCTTTTCGGTTACCGCAAAAAGTTCATTCATATTTTTTCACCCTTTCAAGAATATACATATGAAACGTCTTTCGTCGGATATGAAATCAAGCGGTTGAAAAGAAAAAGATTTTGTGCTATACTCATATCGAAAAAATATTCCATCGGGTGAGAAAATGAAAACTTGTTATATTATTGCCGCCGGAGAAAGCGGAAAAATCGAATTTGAAAAAGGAAAAAACGATTATGTGATCTGTGCCGACGCTGGCTATCTGAAAGCGCTTGAATGCGGAATCACTCCGGACCTTGTTGTCGGCGATTTTGATTCCCTCGGGCGGATTCCGGAGCTTGAAAACATTGAGGTTCACCCGTCCGAAAAAGACGAAACGGACACTTTTCTTGCCCTTACCTGCGGAATGGAAAGAGGGTACGGGAATTTTGTGATTTTCGGTGCGCTCGGCGGAAGGCTCGATCACACTTTTGCAAACCTTCAGCTTTTGAAATATCTCTGCGAAAAAAACGTAAGTTGCACTCTCGTTTCGGAAAGAGAAACCGTGACGGCAATCAGAAATTCGTCCTTTTCTTTTCCCGAGGGCGAAAGGGGAACGGTTTCGGTCTTTTCGCTTTCCGACGAATCGAGCGGCGTTTCTGAACGCGGACTCAAATATGAACTTGAAAACGCCGTCCTGACCTCGTCCTTTCCGCTCGGTGTAAGCAATGAACTGAAGGGCGAAAAAGCCGAAATTTCGGTTGAAAACGGTGTTCTGATGATAATCAGAGAAAGAAACGTATAAAAAACTCTTCACGGAAGACTTTGAACGATTGTTTTCCGTGAAGAGTTTTTCTTTTTCGGGGTACGGATTCGGGTGGGTTCTTTAACCGCACGTTTTATCTTTAAATTTACACCCGTCCGCTCCGCTGGGGGTACTTTTGGCTGTCGTCCCAAAAGTACCCAAAAGCACTCTTTTTGGTACGCCGCATTTGGTGAACGAATTTTGATTTGCGGGAGAAAATCAAAATATCGCCCACCGATGCGTCTACAACGGTTTCGTCTGCTAATCTCACTTTTTAATAACACCAATCCGCTATTATCTTTAAACC
>JAUNFH010000067.1 GCA_030525185.1 Clostridia bacterium | reverse complement strand
TCAAGGTTAATTTTAACCGTTGCCCCGCTTTCAAGAAAACACGCCGCAAGCCGCCCGAGACCGCCGTTTCCGAATGCGTAATCCGGAACGAAAGAAAATTCTTCAAAACTTCGGCCGTTCTTTTCAAAAAGAGTTTTCGCCTCGTCAAAAACACCGAGATTTTGAAGATTTGACTTGAGAAGCGAACCGATTAAAAATTCCGCCGAAAAATATGCCGCGCGTTTTGAACGCTCGTGGCGAAACTCAAACTTTCGCGCAAGCGCATTCGCCGCAGAAGCGGTCACGTCATAAAGTTCCCGAACCGAAAGTTCTTTCATCGGCTTGTCATATTTTTCATTTAAAATATCATTAAAAATACTGCTGAAAGTTTTTTTCATTGCGGTCACCGTTTACCTTTCCGTTTAAAAAGCAAAATCGTTTTTCCGAAATATTATTGCCGAAAAGGAGGAAAATATGAAAAAGAAAAATTTTTCGGACATAAAAAATCCGCCGCAACTTTTTCGTTGCGGCGGAGCCGTTCACTTTCAGGAATTGAAAACAATACTGTTTTTATCATTGCCGCAGAGAGTAAGATTCAGCATTTCGTTTTTATCAATCGCAGCAAAAAATCCCGTTTTTTCAAACTCTTTTTTGTATCTTTTTTCAATTATTTCAACCAGCTCCCGAAGCTGAAGAAGTACCGCAAATTCATGCTTGCATTTTCCGGCGCAAAAACATGAACAGGTAAGATTTCCGATATTCCCTTCTTCATATTCAAATTCAACCTCGTAAGTATGATATCCTTTTACAATCGCATAGCCGCGTCCGTTTTCGACACTGAGATATATCACTCGGTTCTGAGCGAAACATAAGATTCCGCTATTGCGAACTTCCGAAGAAAAACCGGCCGTTTCAAATTCATTGATATTGATTTTGAAGTCATCATATCCGCTGACGAAATCATCTTCATCGTTTTGCGGCGGCAAAAACCAATACTTAACCTTATTTGAGGGGAGCGAACGCGGATCAAACGAAACGAACTTTGAATTTTCAACGAAGACCCGACCGTTAATCTTTGTATCGACAAGTGAAATTACACGCTTATAATAACTGAGATTAATTTTGAAATTATAATTCACTTCAGTAACGCGACCCAAAAGCCCTTCAAGTTTTCCGTCAACATATACCAAATCACCCTCTTTTAAATCAAAGCGGTCATTATAATAAGCATATGCCCTGTCTCTATCCGGGAAATATACCTCAACAACAGACCTTTTCGGCTCCGGTGCGGTTTCACAAATAATTTTGTTTTCCTCTTTTTCCGCTTCGCTTTCGGCGGAAAAACCGATTTTGAACTTCATAATGTACTCCTTTCGTCTCTCTTGTTTTTTTCTGAGTACATTATATCATAAGTTTTATATTTTGCGACACCAAATTTTGCTGTTTGTGGTTTCTGTCATGATTTTGTGACAACAACCGTTTCCGCACGCTTTTTATATTCGTTTGCAACGCTTTCCGGGGAAAGAACTTTCATATCGCCGGAAAACTGAAAAAGCCAACCGAAAAAAACGGGGCTAATCTGAACTTTCACCGTTGCGAGACACCTGTTTTCTCCGACAGGCATCATTTTTGTCTGTTCGCCGAATTTATCAAAAACAACGCCGATAAGCTTTCGGTCAAACTCAAGAACAACGTCCTCATTTCTTCCGCCGTACATTTTAAAAACATGTTCGGAGTAGCCTTCAACGTTTTTTCGCAATTCATTACACATTTTTGAAACCGGCTCATCTGTGATTTCAACCCTGTCCATTCGGTCAATGCGATAATTCGTCGTGCTTTCATGCTTTTTGCTGTAGGCTATGAGATAATAGTTATCTTCATTGAACACAAGCGAAATCGGTTCGGTCAAATAGCTTTCGCCGTTTCTGCGATACACCTTTTCGCGGTTTTCATTAAGATCATAGTAGCAAAATCGAACCGCCTTTTTTTCGGCTATCGCCTCTTCAAGAAAACCGACATTATAATATACAGCTTCGTTACTGTGCTTGCTTGTATTGAAACAGACAAGGTTGCTTTTCAAAATTTCCGCTCTGTGGCTTCCGCCGAGATTTGCGATTTTTTCAATCAGCTCGGACGTTTTTTTATTCGTGATAAAGCTTGCCGCCTGAACCGCATCAATCAAAATTTTCAGTTCCGGAACGGAAAAATCTCTGTCTTCTATGTAATATCCGTTTTCTTTTCCGAGACGCGTTTGCATTACCTCAAAACCTTCGTCATTGAGAAGCGCAATGTCCTTTGAAAGAGTTCGCCTGTCGCACGAAATCTCCATTGAAGAAAGCTTCTCGCAAAGTTTTCTTGTTGAAAGCGGGTGTTCTTCATCGGTTTCGCTTCGGAGGAGTTCAATCAGTTTAAGAAGTTTGATTTTTTGACGGTTTTCTCCTGCCATAATTTTTCCTCCGAGAAATCATATTTTCAAAAGTTCTTCTCTGTGCATATTGATGTGCAGCATGATGTGACCGATATTACCCTCACCGGCAAATTTTGTGCAGTCAAAAAAGTCTTTGTCGGGAGTAATCCAAACAAGTTCGTTTTCACTGCCGAAAACTTCGACCTCTTTATTGAGCCTGCCGACATAAACCTCAAGAGAGCAGTTGTCAAAATGATAGGTGAAATCCATTAAGTGAGAAAGCCCGATATCGTTTTCGGTGATTCCGGTTTCCTCAAAAAGTTCGCGGTATGCGGCGGAAAATCCGTCTTCGCCCTCTTTGATTTTTCCGCCGACAAAATTAAGCAGACCTTTATACGGATTCTTGCGCCGTTTGCACATCAAAAGCAGTTCGCTTTTATTGTCAAAAACGGCAATAATATTATACTTTTTCATTTTCTCATCTCCTGCGCTTTTGTCAATAATATCACAAAGCCTGCCCGTTTTCAACAAAAACCGCCGCAACTTTTTCGTTGCGGCGGAGCGGGTTATTTTTTCCAATAATTCAACTTCGGAAGCTGTTCTTTGAGGTACGCTTTGACCTGTTCGGGCGAAAAGCTTTCGTTCGCCATGTGGCCGGCGCAAAAATCAATCAGCGTGTCAAGGTCGGTATAAGTGAACTTTCCGTCGGTATAGCACCATTTGCAGTACTCCTCGTTGAAAGTTCCGTCAACTTCGCGGCTTATCAGCGAATCTTCAAGAGGCATTCCGCAACATTGGCAAATCAATGTTCTCGGCGAGCCCAAAAGGGTATTGATTGAAACGTCGAAAAACTTTGAAAGAAGTTTGAGCGTTTCGGTGTTCGGAACGGTTTCGCCGTTTTCCCAGCATGAAACCGCCTGCCTTGTTACAAAAACTTTTTCGGCAAGTTCGTCCTGTGAAAGATTGTTATCGGTACGAAGTTTTAAAATTACGTCCTTTGTTTCCATGGCGGATCATCTCCTTTGAGAAAACTATATCAGCTTTCTCAAAAAAGGTCAAGCAACCGTCTGTTGCGTCCTTATCGGTTTTCAACCGGAGAGATTACCGGCTTCCCGTCCGAGCCGAGAAGAACCGTCATTCCGCCCGAATATCCGTTGAAGTGATAAAAATAATTTACACCTGTTTCTTTGTCAACAATAATTTCAAAGCCTTCAAGCGCTCCCTGAGCGTATACTTTTTCAAATCTTTTTTCGTCTTTTGCATTTTTGTCTTTTCTCATGGTCGTTTCTCCTCGGCAATTGATTATATTAAGGATTTTATCAAAACGACTCCCTTTTTTCAAGACCCTTCTTCCAAAAAAACGGCGAAGAAGCTTTTTCGCTTCCACGCCGAAAAATAGTGTTTTAACCTTTTAATAATGCTTTTTTCCGCAGGCGCAAACTTTCTGAACTCCGAAAATTCGGATGAAGAAGAGTTTGATTTTCCAAAGGAAAGAGACAAAGCCGTTCGTTGAATGACAACTGCAAGAGCAGTTCTTTGAAAAATCTTCGCCGCAAACGTCACAGATTCCGTCGTTGTCCGAATCGCTGTGGCCAAGCTTTTCAACCGTCTTTCTTTCGGTGTCGGAGCAACGCGTGCATGTTCTCGCCATTACGCCCTCTGCGGTGCAGGTTGCGTCCTTTTCGGTTTTCCATTCACCGTATGCATGACCGAGTGCGGAAACTTGCGAATCGGTAAACTTATATCCGCAGGCGGCGCAGGTGTGAGTTGTGTAACCTTCGTGAGTACAGGTTGCGGCCGTAACAACATACGAATAGTTGTGAGCCGTCTTTTCGATTGCCTTTGTCTGAATATTTCCGCAAACGAAGCAGGTTCTTTTTGCGGTTCCCTCGTTTGAGCAGGTTGCGGCTTCGGCAGTTACCCATTCCCCGTAGCTGTGCGCTTTTGTCGGAACGGTCTGCTGTTCCTCAAGAACTTCACCGCAGACGGAGCATTTCTTTCCGGCGGTGAGACCGGTTCTTGTGCAGGTTGCTTCCACGGCCGGAATCGCTTCTTCGGTGTGGGCAAGCTTTGCAATCGCCTTTTTCTCTCGGCTGAGTTCCGTGTTGCATACCGAGCAGTAGACGACGGAATCGTAAGAGCCTTCGGCTTTGCAGGAAGCCGAAACTTCGTTTTCTTTTTTCGTTTTCTCTGTATGACCGAGTGCGTCAACGTAAGTATCGATCACAGTATCTCCGCAAACGGTGCAAGTGTGGGTTGTGTATCCCTTCGTTGTGCAGGTTGGGGCAACGGTGACATCGGTGTATGCATGATTTCCCGTTGCGGCAATTTCTTCCGTTTTAAGAACGGTGTGACAAGCGGTGCATTCGGTGTGCTTTTTTCCTTCCTTAACGCAACTTGCATCATCGTCAACAATCCATCCGGATTCGGTGTGCGGAAGTTTTTCGATTTTTCTCGTCCGAGTATCTCCGCAGACGGAGCAGACTTCCTTTTCTTCGCCTTCGGCGGTGCAGGTTGCCGTTTTCACGGTTTCCCATTCGCCGTAACTGTGGCCGAGAGCCGGGATTTCTTCCTGTTCCAGAAAGACTTTTCCGCAAACGGCACAATGACTTCCCATTGAAAGTCCCGCCTTTGTGCAGGTCGGAGCAACGGCTTCGTCAATTTCGGGCGTATGGTCAAGAACTTCAATGACTTCCTGCTTTGTGAGAACAGTATCGCAAACCGAGCAGTGAGTACCTTCCGTAAGTCCGGGTTCGGTGCACGTTGCCTTTTTGCCCTCATCGGTAACGACAGTGTGCGGAAGTTTTTCGATTTTTCTCGTCCGAGTATCTCCGCAGACGGAGCAGACTTCCTTTTCTTCGCCTTCGGCGGTGCAGGTTGCCGTTTTCACGGTTTCCCATTCGCCGTAACTGTGGCCGAGAGCCGGGATTTCCGTCTGAGCCGTAATTACCAAATTGCACGAGGAGCAGTGCATTCCCTGCGTATAACCCGGCTTTGTGCAAGTCGGTTCGGTTGCGGCGTCAATCACATAAACGTGATTCTTTTTCGCCTGCATTGTTCTGAAAACATTTCCGCAGGCGGTACAGGTTTTCTTCAAAATTCCGTTTTCGGTGCAGGTTGCTTCCCTTTCGGTTTCCCAAGCACCGTACATATGACCTGTTGCCGAAACGGTTTCCTGAGCCTTAAGAATTTCTCGGCAAACAGAGCAGCGTGAACCTTCGGTGAGACCCGTCGCGGTGCAGGTCGGTGCAACGGCGGGAATCACTTGCGCTTTATGCCCCGTTGCGGGAACAGTCTCCCTTTCCTTGATTACGGTTCCGCAAATTGAGCAATGCGAACCTTCGGTAAGGCCGGAAGCCGTGCAAGTCGGCGCAACGGCAGGGTCGGTAACAATGTTATGTTTGCAGCCTTCCGCTCCCTTTGACTCGGTGTATCCGCAAACCGAGCAGGTTCTTTTTTCTCCGCCGCCTTCAACGGCAGTCCAATCGCCGAAGGAATGTCCCTTTGCGGAAATTGTTTCCATTCCGGAAAGCACGGCATTGCAGACCGAACACTTTGTTCCGGCTTTGTGACCGTCTTCGGTGCAGGTTGCCGCAACGGCCGAAACGCTGATTTCGTTGTGTCCGGACGGCCATTTGATATAATGACCGGAAAGAATCGTGTTGCAAACCGAACAATGCGTGCCGGCGGAATAGCCGGGATCGGTGCAAGTCGGTTCGGTCGCTTCGTCTTCTACCACCGTGTGACCTTTTGCCGGAACGGAAATTGTTCCGGAATATGTCTTTCCGCAAACCGAGCAAGCGGCATTTGAAACGGTGCCGGGTTCTGTGCAGGTCGGCTGTTTAATCACGGTTCCGACCCAATTATGTCCGGTTGCCGAAAGTTCTTTTTGAGTGAGAAGAACAGCGTTGCAAGACGAACAACGCTTTCCCTGCGTGAGTCCCGTTTCTTCACAGGTCGGCGCAACTGCCGGAAGAATTTCTGCCGTATGGTCAAGTCGTGCTGTGATGTTTTCCATGTATGTGTCGCCGCAAAGCGAGCAGGTATATGTTGTTCCGCCGCGGCTTGTGCAGGTTGCTTCGGAATAAGTCGAAGTATAATTATGGCTACATTCCGAAATATTCTTCGACATTACCTTGAGACAGACATTTCCGGCAGTTGTGTAATAACCCTCATTCGGAGAAATCATATCCATGAACGCTTTGTCCGTTCCGAAATAGCTCTGATAATCATCGAACGAAGCGTCATACATTGCTCCTTCGGTGAAGATTTTTGCATTGCTTCCGTCATACATATTAATCTGAAGAATGACGGAAAAGACGTCGCCTTCATTGACTTCAACCGGAGTTGAAAGCTTTGCGGTGTGATAGCCGTAATAGCTTTCCGCACCGTAAGTCGTTGAAACGAGAGTACCCGAAGTCGGATAATCCGTTTGATTTTTGAGCTTATAGATATAAATTGTGTAATTCACACCGGCTTCGCTGTAAAAGCCGACGTAGTTGAGCTTTTCATGGCGTTTTGCGGTGAACACGTTTGAACCGTAAGCCGATGATCTGCCGAGATTAAAAAGTGCACCGTATGAACCGGTTCCGTCGTACTGATAAGTGTTGTCATAAATCCACTTGCTTTCGGCGTCGTAATACGAAACGGTTGTAACTTCGCTTTCGTCGTAAGACATCCAGAAATAACCGTCAACAAGTTGTATGCTGTCGGTACCCCAGCTGTTTTTTACGAGCCAGGCGCCCTTGTTTTTCGGACGGTACTCAACGTTGAAGTTTTCGATTGCGTAATTGTCGTCCCAGCCGACGATTGTAACGTCGTGGTTAATGCGGCCGTTTGCCTCGGGATAGTAGTATGCAGAACCGTTGTTTTCGGTTATATTATAAAAGCCCGTGTGGCTGTAATAGCTCGTTTTCACGCTTCCGTACTGCATAATTGCGCGCTTGATTTTTGCCATGTTTGCGCCGCTTACATCAATTGCGCTGCAATCGGTAACACGAAATTCCGCATTGTATCTTTCGCTCTCCGCCCATTCTCCGGTCGGGAACGGATAATCCTTTTCAAAAACCGGTCCGCTTCCTCTTGAATAAGCGGAAATGCTGTCCATCCACGTTCCGCCGGCATTGAAGGCCGTATACATATCCGAATAAGCACAGCCGTCTCCGCTCGTCGGGTCATTCGGATCATTTACAAGGCTGTTTTTTGCAAACCATGTGAGATGATCCTCGGAAAGGTCAACGGTTTTGTCGGTAATGCCCTTTTTGATGAGTGCGCTCTCAACACATGACGTTGCCGCAAAAGCCCAGCAGTTTCCGTAATTCTGCTGATATTTCACGGGGGTAACAAGACCGTCTTCCCTTGCGTCATACTTTTCGGGAACAGCGGCAGCAGCCTTCGCCCTTTTCGGCGAAGAAGAAGTTTTTGCCGAAGTCAAATCAACAATGTTTCCTTCGCTGTCTTCCCAGTGGGTTGTTCTTCCGTCTTCTTCAACAATCAAAAATAACCGATCGGCTTCACCGTTTCCGTCCGCGGCAAAAGAAAAAACCGGGACGCAAGTCAGAAGCATGAGAACAGCCAAAATGACGCTGAGAACTTTTTTTGAATTTTTCATGTCTACCTCCGTTGTTTTGTTCTGAGAGTAAAAAAAGAATCTTTGTCAAAAGATGACAAAGATTCTTTCTTTTGCCCTCATTCGGATTATACTAAATGCACAGAAGGCTTGTCAATATTTGTTTAGAAATTTTGAAGCATTTATTAATAAATTGTGTCAATTTTTGTGAAAAAATTGAAAATATGTTTCCTTTTTGTTCGATTCGGAAAGTCAAAAAAACTTTCGTTGCTCTGTTTTTCGGATTTTGGACAAAAAAATCCTTTGAAACAACGGTTGTTTTCCGTCGTTTCAAAGGAACCGAGAATTTTAAAAAATCAGATTTTTTCTCCGATTGTTTTGAGTTCAAAAAGAGCCTCGGAATTTTTTGAAAGATCGTCTCTCGCCGAGGCTGAGAAGTCCTTATGGAAAAGAATCTTCCAATCGAGATAATTCGCAATGCAGTCGAACTGACCTTTGATTAACTTATACTGCTCGTTATCCGTACTTGCGCCGCCGATAACAATCATGCCGACTTTCTTTCCTTTGAGAAGAGCTCCTTTGCAGTAGCACTTGTCGATAACCATTTTGAGCTGAGCCGTGACACCCCACCAATAGACGGGAGTTGCAAAAACAATCATGTCCGCTTCAACGAGCTTGTCAACAACAAAATTTGAATCGTCCTTTGCAACGCAACCCTTTGTGCAGCCGCACGCTCCGCATCCCATGCAGGGAGAAACTTTCAGCTTATATGTTTCAAGAACTTCAACTTCGTTCTTTTCCTTTGCCCCGCTTGCAAAAGCGTTGATTGCAGAAACCGTGTTTCCTTTTCTCGGACTTCCGTTGAGTATTACAATTTTCATTTTGTGAGTCTCCTTTTTTAATTATTTATCTTTCGGCTGAAATCAAACCGTGTTTTTATTCGGATTCCAAAAGCGCTTTTCGGTGTTCTTCAACCTCTTTTTCCCGCTTTTTGAAAATTTTCGGGAATGAGGTAAAAATAACGGCCGAAGTGATGATTCCGGCGACCAAATCCGCAATTCCTTCCGACATATAAACGCCCTTAAAGCCGAGTTTATCCGTAAGGAAAAAGCAAAGAGGAATGAGAATGATCACCTTTCTTGTTACGGCAAGAATGAGTGCCGACTTCGCCTGACCGAGGGCAACATTCACGTTTTGAAGCGTCATCTGAACGAAAAACATGATTGAACCCATCAAAAACAGCGGACAATATTCTTCAACGATTTTCGTCACATCTTCGCTCGCGGAAAAGAAATGCGCGTAAAGTTCCGGCGCCAAAAGCGAAAAAGACCAAATTGAAACGCAGAAAAGGAAAGCGATGACCGTCACATATTTAATTCCCTTTTTCAGTCTCTTTGCGTTTCCGCTTCCGTAGTTATAACTGACGAACGGCTGAACTCCGTTTCCGATTCCGTTCAGCGGAAGGGAGATGAACTGAAGCGCACTGAGCATAACGGTCAATGCAGCGGTGTAATCCTTGTTTCCGCCCGTTGCGCGGTTAAGATTGATGTTGAAAACAACCTGAATCGCGCATTCGGTAATCGTCATTACAAACGGCGTAAATCCGAGAGAAAGAATGCTTGAAAGCCGTGAAAGCGAAAACTTCATTTCGCGAACCTTAAAGCGGAAAAGGCTCTTTTTTGAAAAGAAAAAGGCAAAAACGCAAACGCACGAAAAAAACTGCGAAATTACGGTTGCAAGGCTCGAACCGCTGACGCCCATTTTGAGAGCGAAAATGAAAATCGGGTCAAGAACAATATTAATAACCGCTCCGACAAGCACCGAACTCATTGCAACAACGGAATAACCCTGGGTCAAAATGAACGGATTGAGTCCCTGCGAAAGCATCACAAAAACCGAACCGCAGGAATAAATTTTCAAATATGAAACGGCAAAGCCGACCGCACTTTGCGGACAGCCGAAAAGAACGACAATTTCCTTTGAGAAAAGGAAAGTCACCGCACCGATGAAAACGCCGATCAAGACCAAAAGCGAAAAAGCCGAGTTGAAAATCCGGTTTGCCTCCGGGCGGTTTCCTTCGCCGAGTTTTATCCCGGCTCTCGGAGAACCGCCGAGACCGACGAGGTTTGCAAACGCCTGAATAATCAGCGTGATCGGAAGAACAATTCCGAGCGCCGCAAGGGCGTCCATTCCCGAATTCGCAATTTTTGCAACGTACATTCGGTCAACGATATTATATAAAAACGTGATCAGCTGAGCAATTACGGCCGGAACCGAAAGGCGGACAATCAGCGAAAGAATTCTTCCGCTTTCAAGTTGCGACGTAATGCTCGGCTTTTCTTTTTTTGCATGAGTCATTTTTAAAATCCCCGAAAAAACAAAATAATGATGAAAAAGGCGGTCAGAGTTTTCTTTCCGCCAAAACAACGTTGTGTCCGTTGGTGTCGTGTGTTTCGCCGATTTTTGAAAAACCGTTTTTGAGCCAAAAATGCTGTGCCTGCGGGTTGCCTTTGACCCACGCAAGACGAACGGCGGAAAAGCCGGCGGAAGAAAGATATTCGCAAAGCTCGCCGATTATCATGCTGCCCGTACCCTTGTTTTGAACCGATTTATCGGTCATGAAAAAGCCGATGAAAGCTGTTTTTTCTTCCGGGTAACCGCGGATAAAATCCATGACGGCGACGAGTTTTCTTGCGTCAAAAAAGCCGACGTAAAATTTATCTTCCGGAGTTTTCTTCGGCGGAAGAGCGGTCATGTCCTCAAGAATGTTTTCTCTTGTTGCAAACACAGGGCAGTATTCGTAATAAAGTTCGTTCCCCTTGCAAAGGAATAAAACTTTTGAAATGTCGCTTTTTTCAAGGACACGAACGGCGAATTTTTTTGAAAATGATTGAATGTTCATAGTGATGTTCCTAATTGTGCGGTATGAGTTGTTTTTAAAGTCAAGACAAACTTTTTTAAAAGCACTTCTTTGATGAATACAAAAGCAAACATAAAATTAACGCTCCTGAATTTCCTTCCCGCTGAGATGTTCGATTTCTATTTCAAAGATTTGTGTTGCTTTTCCTGCGCGTGCAATCTCCTCGTCAGCCGTTTGCTCGTCGGGATAGTATTTCATTGCAAATTGTTTTAAGATTGCGGTTGACTTTGAGCCGTTTTCAACCAAACGGCATTTTCCGAAAACAACAACACTTTGCATAAACGGCGCCCATGATTCTTCTTTAACGGTTTCATTTCCGTAAACGGTAAAACACACCTTGTCACAGGCCCGCAAAGCATCAACCTTGTGACCGACACGTGCCCCATGAAAATAGATTTTTTGAACGTCTTTATCATAAAAATAGTTAATCGGTACTGCATATGGATATCCGTCATCCCCGTTTACCGCAAGGACACCTCGTCTTGAGTGTTGCAAAAGTTTTTCAGCCGCACAGCGGTCAATCTCATTTTTTCTTTTTTTGATCGGTCTGAACATAAATTTATTCTCCGTATATGAAATGTAAAAATTTGATTTATCAATTCTATTATATCATTTGATACGTTGCCTATCAAGAATCAGAACAAAAAAGCCACCGTAATTTTGACAGAAACCGTACTATTGGGGTGCAGTGCCATATTAAAATGATATTTTCACCTGAAATATTGCGGCAAAATAGAAGTTATCTATTTCAACATTCCAAGCGCAATGCGCCGGTTCAGTTCCCACAAAGCAGTCTTATTGCTGTCGTATCGAAGTACCGTTTGGGCT
>JAUNFH010000220.1 GCA_030525185.1 Clostridia bacterium | reverse complement strand
CATCGCTTCCCTTTCCTCACCATCAATCCGCTACGATGTTTAACTCCACTCTGTCGTTATGTTTAGTCGGAATAATCTAAAAAGAACGTTTGCGTTTTCAACAGCCCGCGGATTTTTTGTGGAATGATGAAAAGCTTCATTTTCTTCTACGTTCAACTAAAGAAGAAGAGCCTGCTAAAAAACAAACCCACCGTATTGAATTGAAGAACATAAAAGCTGACAACAAGAAATCTGCGGAAAAGAGGAAAGAGAAAACCTGCTTTTCAGAACTGTCTGACTTAAAATTATGACAGGGTGTGGTTTAAGAATATAGCAGATTGGTGTTTCGGAAAACGGAGATTAGCTCAATCTAATGTGTAGGCGCGTTTGAGAGCGATAATCCGATTCCCTCAAGGAATCGCGATTTCGCTCTCTGGGGCGCCGTACGAAAAGCGTTCTTTTGGTTACTTTTGTAACAATCGACAAAAGTACCCCCGCGGAGCGAAGTTAAGCAGGGTTTGAAAATGAAAGGAAAACCTTTATTGTTTACGTGGTGCAAATAGCAACGTTCATGGGGGTCTCAGATCCCGCCCGTACGATGCCGAGATTTATTTTTATGTTGCGCAAATGGCAAAGCCGCACCGTACGATGGGAAGTTCGCGTTTCACCCACACGGATGCATTTCGACAAGAGATGGACAGATAACCCTCACAACAAAAAACCGCACGTTCCACCATACGGAACGTACGGTTTTTGATTTAAGATTGGCTTACTGTGCAGTAAAGCTGAAGTTCACCGGCTTTGAAGTTTTTGCAAAAGCGTTGAGCGCATAAAGAACAACCTTATACGTCTTTCCGCTTTCAAGCTTGCCGAGGTTGACCTCATATTTGTCATCCTCAAAGAGATACATGTAATGGCCCGAGAAGTTATCTTCAAAGACCTTCTTTGCGCCCTGACTTACGGTCAGCTTGTAGCTTTCCGTAACAAAGTTGTCCTTTGCACCGTCAAAGGTCAAAATGGATTCGCCGTTTTCGTTGAGCGTAACAGCAAGGTTTCCGCCGTTTTCAAAAACGGGAGCGTTGTCGTGCTTCTTGAGGTTATAGAAGGAATACGGATAATTCTTCTGAGCAAGACCCGTGAGGTAATACTCAAAATCAAAGAACTGATTCGTAATGAGGTCATAGGCTCTGATTCTGAGGTTGCCGTCCTTGTCGCCTTCAACAACGTAATACTGCGCGGCTTGCTTCTCGTCTCCGGGATAGTTTCCGGCAATTGTGTCAAGCTCGGTTTCAAAGTATGCAAGAGTTCCGTCGCCGAGAGCGGTGAATTCACCCTGCCAGATTGAGCGCGGGTCATTGACCGGATAATGCGAATGGCCTGAGAAGTCCACAACCTGCGGATAGTCCTTCAGAATTGCGGAGATCATCGGGTCGCCCCATTTTACACCGCCGTAAATTGTGAAGAATGGTGCCGGATGCTGGAAGACGAAGATCGGCTTGTCTCCGGTGTCGGCAACGGCCTTGTCAAGCTCTTTCTTGAGCCATGCGCCGTGCTTGATATAGGTTTCAACTTTTTCGTCATATGAAACGGAAATGAAGTGATAGCCGTTGATGACGTAGTGATTGTTGAGATTACCGATATACTTTTCAAAGTCTCTTGAAGCGTTTGTTCTGTCTCCCTCGTCTCTGCGGAAATAATATTCGTGGTTACCGATGCAGACAATGCGCTGGGTTTCCTCACGGAGATTTTCCGAGCATACCTTGACAAAGGCTTCGTACTGCTCGGGCTTTCCCCTGTTGGTAAAGTCGCCGACAACGGCAAAGGCGTCAAGACCCTTGTAGCCGTCGTAATTATCGGCGTAAGCGTATGCACTGTTGATTGCGGCAGCAAGTCTCTGCGGCGGAACAACAACCTCTTTGAGGTAATTCTCATATTCCTCGCCTGCGGCTTCTCCCTTCGCCTCAAGCTCGTTGTCGTTTTTGAAGTGAACGTCGCTGCAAACAACAAAGCGCGTTACCGGAGTGAAATCCTCTGGGGTTTTCGGCAGTTCCTGAGTCTTCGGTCCAACGGAAAAGAACGAAAGAACAGCGAAGAACACCGAACCGATTATTGCAAGAGCAGTTCTTGAAAGGTTCTTAATTGAAATCATGACGATCTCCTTTCCATAATCTTTTCTTCTTTTGCGGCCGGCAAAGATAAAAATCTCCGCCGACCGTATATCTAAATTTCTCTCGACTTTAAGTATACCTTAAAAAAAACAGATGTCAAATACCCTTGGGAATATTTAACATCTGTTAATATCGTGTTCACAAAAAGTTTTTACTTTTCTTCCGTCACAGTCTCGATTCCGAGTTCGCGCAGCTGATCGTTGTCAACAAGAGCCGGGCAGTTGGTCATCGGCTCGCTGGCGTTCTGAACCTTCGGATAAGCAACAACGTCGCGCAGAGTTTCAAGTCTGAGCAGCTGCATGCAAAGTCTGTCAAGGCCGATTCCGATTCCGCCGTGCGGCGGTGCGCCGTATTTGAAGGCATCGGTGAGGAAGCCGAACTTTTCATAGGCTTCTTCGTCCGAAAGGCCGAGCAGTTCAAAAATACGCTTCTGGAGCTCGG
>JAUNFH010000066.1:11495-11934 GCA_030525185.1 Clostridia bacterium | reverse complement strand
TTTCGCTTTCAATGTCCGCTTTTTTTGCTTCGCAAAGTCCGCTTATGTGCAAGTTTCGGTTTAGTAATTCATTGTTTTCGTTCAAAAGCAAATTGCGAAGAAACAATTCAAGATATTCCGTTGTTTCATTGATTTCCTTTCTGAGATTCGTATAATTGGCGCGAACAAGGGCATTTCTGAAATACCACGCATTTTTTGCAAAAATATCATTGGTTGCCGAAAATCCGAGCGTTCTCAAATATTTAATAAAGAAAACCGCCGTGGTTCTTGTGTTGCCTTCTCCAAAAATATGAATTTGCCAAAGACCTGCGACAAACAATGCAAGATGATGAATGATTTCGTCCATTGAAAGGCCCTTATAACTGAAATTTTTTTCCTGCAAAAAATCATATTCAAGGGTTGCCCTCAATTCCGACGCACTTCCGTACATAACGGTTGC
>JAUNFH010000066.1:5078-11485 GCA_030525185.1 Clostridia bacterium | reverse complement strand
CACCGTCAAGAACCCACTCTTTTTTTGTGATATTGTAGTCTCTTATTTTTCCCGCATATTTATAAATGCCTTGAAACAATTTTCGATGAATGGCAATATATTCGTTCGGAGAAAACGAAAAAGCCGTTTCCGAAAGTATTTCGGCAATCCGCGAAGAAACAATGTCGGCCTCCTCGGTTCGGTTGCCATTCGGGTCATGCGCCTGACTCTCTTCGTAATAGTCTTGAACCAGCTTTTGTGCCTCTTTAATTGTAATTTTTCCTTCAATATTTTGCAAAGCCGTATCAATCAAATATTCGGACGGTTTCAATCCGTCAACGGCTTGAAGACCGATTGCCGTGCTCCAAGCGTAACCCTTGCTTAACTTATCAGGTTCTGATTCTTTCAAATATTCCTCAAACGGATCATTGTTCATTTTTTCACCGCCGTTTCACAACCTCGTATTTTTTTGATATTATTATATCATAAAAACGTGAATATATCTACATTTATGCAAAAAAACCGCCGCCATTGATTTTTTTCGATGACGGCAGTTGTTGTCTTATTTCTTTTCTTTTTCCTCTTCCGGCGGAAGAAGCGCAGTCATGCTTTTCAGTCCGACGGCAAGCGTTGAAACGTTGTGAAGAAGTGCCGAAGCCTGCGGCGTGAGTATTCCGATAACGCCGAGCGCAATCAGAGCGGAGTTGAACGAAATTATAAAACGATAGTTCCTTCTGATTCGTTTCATTGCCGCGTCCGAAAGTTCTCTGATTGTTTTCAACGCCCAAAGGTCTTCGGTCGAAACGGTGATGTCCGCAATTTCACGCGCAATAGCCGCACCTGTGCTTACGGCAATTCCGGCATCGGCCTGCGAAAGCGCCGGAGCGTCGTTGATTCCGTCCCCGATCATGATTACCGTGTGTCCCTCTTCTTTGAGCTGTTTGACGTATTCGGCCTTGTCCTCCGGAAGCACTTCGGAGAAATATCTGTCAACTCCGACTTTTTTTGAAACGGCTTTTGCCGTTTTGTCGGAGTCACCGGTCATCATCACAATGTTTGAAAAGCCGAGTTCTCTGAGTGCTTCAATGACTTTTACGGCTTCTTTTCTGACGGGGTCTTCAATCAGTATGACAGCGACGAGCTGTCCGTCGCAGGACATATAAAGCTGGGAATATTCACCCGAAATAGAGTTGAATTTTTTCTCGTCCGAAATTGTTGCGCCCTCATCTTCAAAAATAAAATGATGACTTCCGATTGCGATTCGGTGTCCGTCAACAATGCCGATGATTCCGTGGGCAACGATATATTCAACCGAGGAATGGCATTCTTCGTGGGTCAGACCGCGTTCTGCCGCCTCGTTGACAACTGCATTTGCGATTGAATGGGGATAATGCTCTTCAAGGCACGCGGCCGTTCGGAGAATTTCGTTTTCGTCGCTTTCAAGGAAAGTAACGATTCCGGCAACTTTCGGCGAAGCATGTGTCAGCGTTCCGGTTTTGTCGAACACAACGGTATCGGCTTTTGAAACAACTTCAATGAACTTTCCGCCTTTGAAGGAAATTCCGTGAGTTATTCCTTCGCGAAGAGCCGAAAGCATTGCAATCGGCATTGAAAGCTTCAGCGCACAGGAATAATCAACCATTAAAATTGCGGCGGTTTTGATAAGATTTCCCGTGAAGAGATAAGTAAGGCCCGCACCGAGAAGACTGAACGGAACAAGTTTATCCGCAAGGTTTGCGGCCTTGTCCTCCGTATCGGACTTGAGTTTTTCCGATTCTTCAATCATTTTTATGATTCTGTCATAGCGGCCGCTGCCTGCGGCTTTTTCAACGGAAATCAAACATTCGCCGTCTTCGACAACCGTTCCGGCATAGACCAAAGCGCCCTTTGATTTCGGCACGGCATCAAATTCTCCGGTCATTGAAGACTGATTGACGGTTACCACGCCGTCGCTGATTTTTCCGTCGAGCGGAATCATTCCTCCGGCGCGGACAACAATTTCGTCACCCGCTTTCACGTCTTTGAGCGGAACCAAAACTTCGTTTTCGCCGGCTTTGAGCCAAACCTTTTCAATTCCGAGTGACATCGTCTGCGCAAGGTCTTCAACGGACTTTTTGTGGGTCCATTCGTCAAGAATATCGCCGATCTTCAAAAGGAACATGATTGAAGAAGCGGTTGAAAAATCTCCCCTCAAAAGCGCAACGACGATTGCGGTTGCGTCAAGGACAGGAACGTCAAGCTTCCCTTTCAAAAGCGATTTTACTCCGAGCAAAATTCGTTTTGCCGCCGTGAAAAGCGTGATTGCCCTTCTTATCGGCCAAGGAAGCAGCCACTTTTTAACGTATCTGAAAATCACGGCATTGACAAGCTTATCCTGATATTCACGGTTAAGTTCCCGGCTTGTTCTTTCCGGAACAAGAGCCGCCGTGGCTTCGGTGAACGCGAACTTTGAAAGTGCTCGGATGACCGCTTCTCTTTCGCAGTTATACTCAATCACAGCGTCGCAGGTTCTGTCATAAACCAAAACGTTTGAAACGCCGTGAATGCTTTTAAGATAATATTCAAGAATGTCGGCTTCTCTCAGCGACATATGCGCTTTAACCGCACGGACGCGTATTCGCCCTTTTTTATCATATAAAATCTTACATTTCATTTTTAAACGCCTCTAAAAAAACAAGCCGCCGAAAAAAATGCGGCGGCTTTTTAATCATTCGTTTTCTGCTGAATCTTCAATAACTTTTTCGTCTTCCGCAGCATATTCCTCATTAAGTTTCTTTGCGTCGGCAAGAATGTCGTCGGCATTTTCCTTAATATTGGTTGCCGTTTTCATAACGTCTTCCTTTGCGCGAAGAGCGGCCGCGGTTGTGTGAACATAAACCTTTTTTGCGCCCTTACCGGAAAGAATTTTAAGTCCGGCCGTGCCAAAAAGTACGCCGCCTGCAAAAAGACCGAAATGTTTCAACATGCTCATAATAATTACCATAGCCTTTCCGGCCACAAAAATCAGATAAGATCACATTAATTCCTTGCTGTAGCCTGACAAGGTGTGACATAAACACGGTTTTATGAGCTCTATTCAAGCGATCATAATTCCATAATTTTTCAGTCAAATATTAGCACCTTTGTCAAAATTTGTCAAGTCATTTTCTGTACTGCGAATAGCCCTGCTGCTGCGGAGGCTGATTGTTTGCGTAAAATCTTTGCGACATATCCGGCTGAGCGTCCGGGAACTGTTTTGCGGCTCTTCTTGCGCGTTTTGCGTTTTCGGAGTTTTTCATGTCAAGAAGCTGCTGCAAAATTTTGATTGCTTCTCCGACGCCCCTGAAAAGAAGAGCAAGAATCGCGCCAACAAGAACCGAAACCGAAAGATAAACAAAACCGAGATCATCGTTGAACTTCAAAAGAACAATTCCCGTGATAAGGCCGAGAACGGCAATCACGATTGAAGTTACGTTGAGCATATTCGCAATCGGGTTTCTGCTCGTTCTTCCCGCGGCGGTCGAAGCGTCAATAAGCGCCTCATATTCTTCATCGGTAATAATAAGCGGAACTTCCTTTTTCCCTTGGCTTTTGCTTGAAAGTCCCCACGCAAGAAGGTCTGCGTCTTTCTTTTTATAATATTCTTCCTTTTGCTGATCGGTCAGCTCTTTGATTTTATTTTCAACCTGCTCTAACATCAAAACATTCCTTTCACGATTGAGCGTTAAATGTACAAAAATAAGATTATCACATTTTTTTCATTTCTTCAAGTCAATGGAAAAAATTAATATGATATTAAACATAATTTTTTGCCCTTCAGTATATATTGATTGAAAGCTCTTCGATTTTCCTGCGAAGGCACTGAAAATCCGCAAGCGCGTCTTTCTTTTTCGCCTCGTCTCTCAAAAGCGCCGCCGGATGAAAAGTTCCCATCATATAAATTTCGCCCTTTTTGAAAAATTCGCCGTGCTGTCTTGTCACTCTGAAATCGGGAGAAATCAGTCTTTGCGCCGCAATGCGTCCGAGACATACGATAATCTGCGGCTTTATGAGCTTCACCTGACGGCGAAGATATCCGAGACAGACCTCCGTTTCCTCAGGTTTCGGGTCGCGGTTATGCGGCGGACGGCATTTCACCATGTTTGCGATATAGACGTTTTTATTCCGGTCAAGGTCAAGAAGCGAAAGATAAAGATCCAAAAGCCGGCCGCTTTTTCCGACGAAAGGAAGACCCTGAAGATCCTCCTGTTCGCCCGGTCCTTCTCCGACGAACATTATCCGGGCGTTTTCGTTTCCCGTTCCGAAAACGAGATTTGTCCTTCCTTTTCCGAGCGGGCATTTATAACAATTTTTGCACTCGTTTTCAAGCGCAAGAAGTTCATTTTCCAAAAGCGGACACCCCTTTCTTTTTATTATTGTACCACACTTTGGGGCAAAAGTGATATTTTTTGAAAAGATTGTTGAATTTCAAATCTTTTTGTTGTAAAATAAGTTGAATAATCTCCAAGGAGGATAATCAATTATGAATAAACCCGTTTTAATTGAAACTTCAGCACGTCACGTTCACGTTTCGCGCCGCGTTCTTGACATTCTTTTCGGCGAAGGCTACGAACTCACCGCAAAGAAGGATCTTTCTCAGCCCGGCCAATTCGCTTGCGAAGAAAGAGTTCAGGTCATCGGCCCGAAGAGCAGTTTTCCCGCCGTTTCAATCCTCGGCCCGGTAAGACCGGAAACTCAGGTTGAACTTTCTGCCGGCGACGCACGCTCAATCGGTGTCAAAGCTCCGATCAGAGAATCGGGCGACCTTGAAGGCAGCGCAGGCTGCAAGCTCGTCGGCCCGAAGGGCGAAGTTGAGCTCAAAGACGGCGTAATCGTTGCAAAGCGCCACATTCACATGACTCCGGAAGACGCCGAAAAATACGGCCTTGAGGACAAGCAGGTTGTTTCCGTCAAGGTTGACACCGCAGAGCGTTCGCTCGTTTTCGGCGACGTCGTTGTCAGAGTCAGCCCGAAATATGCCCTTGCGATGCACATTGACACCGACGAGTCAAACGCCGCTTGCTGCACTCCGGGTCTCATGGGCGACATCATTGCCTGATTGAAAACCGAACATAACAAAAACCGCCTGTCTGCTTTTTTGCGGACGGGCGATTTCTTTTGCCGTTGTTTTTTTAATTCAGCCTCTCGTCGTTGCGTTGAGTTTTGAGCCGTCATATCCGACTATGTCAAGTTTTTCCGAGGCCATTTGAAGAGAATCGTCGAGCGTAATCGAATAAACCGCTTCATCGCCGAAAAGGAGCTGACTTTCGGTGTAATATTTTTTTGCCGAAAGGTAGCCTGCGGTTCCGTGCTGCGCCCTTCCTTTTGAAATCGGACAAAAAACCCACTGGGCACGGGCATTCTCATACATTACCGGATTTGAATTGTAAAGATGATGGGAAGCCTGAAGAATGTCCGTTTTAAAAATTTTCTCGCCGTGAAGGGCGGTCATCTTCTTTTCTCCGAGCGAGCCGAGGTCACCGGTAACAAGAAAACTTTTTGAATTTGCGGAAAGTCTGCAAACGGTCGAACCGTCGTTCGGGTTCACAATCGGCGTTGAACCGTCAAGCGCCGAAACCGCGTCCTCATGGGTATAAAGAACGTCAACATTGAGATTTGCAAGGCTGAAGCTCATTCCGGTGTGAGAAACGAGATATTTCACGTTTTTGTAATACTTTGTGATGCGCTTGCGGAAACTGTCAACCGTTTTGGAACTTTCAATAACCGAAGAGGAAGGATAATTGAACATTACACGTTCAAGCCTGATGTCCTTTCGGTAATATCCGAGGAGCTTGTAAAAGAACTGATAGTGGTCGCCGTGGGCATGGGTTCCGTACCAAAGGGCGATTTTAACCTTCTTGTTTTCCTTCGTTCCGGTAATCTTCTTCATAAAATTGAAGCATTCGTCAATGTTCTTATCGGCGGCTTCAAGTTTTTCTCCGCCGTCAATCACAACAAGGCTGTTGTCCGCAAGGCGGATGATATACATCATTCCGTTCGTTGAATATTTTGTGAGATCGTTTTTCTCGCCGTAATCGGTGTAAGGAAGCTGAAACTGATAAACGGTTGCGTCGGTTTTTTCCGAATAAGTATAGCCGAAATTTTCAAAATCCTTTGCGGCGTTGTCTTCAATGATTCTGACTTCACCGGTTCTGTTTCCGTAATAGGTATAATAAAATTTTCCGTCTTTTCTGAATGCGTTGCTGCTGACGCCGCCGAGTTCGTTTGAGTATACGTTTTCAAAACCGCTTTCGGTGAGCGTTGTGCAGTATGCGTCATATTCTGACTTTGTCGTTCCGGAAACAAGCTGCATTTTTCCGTCCGTTTCGGTCGGGCCGTCCTTGTCCGGAACGAGACCGGAGCCGGTGTCATAAACGTCGGTGCTGACTATTCCCTTTTCATAGCACGGA
>JAUNFH010000066.1:0-5068 GCA_030525185.1 Clostridia bacterium | reverse complement strand
GTCAAGCTTCCAGCGGCCGCCGTTTCCGCCCGTTGCACCGAAGAAAACAAGAATGCTTTGAATGAAAGCAAGTATAAACGCAACGATTTTTTCCATCTCTTTTGACCTCCTGTTCTTTTATATCACAATAATATCACCGAAAGAAGAAAAAATCAACGGCGCCGAAAAAGCTCCGTTGATTTTTTTGTTATCTCACTGTGTTCATTGACGAATTGTCATACGGTCCGCAATCGGTATGGTCAACGGAAAGAGTGAGCCCGTCTTTGCTCATTTCGATTCCGTAAAGAGCGTCGTTTGCATAAAGCATTTGGCTCTTTTTATAAAAAAGTTTTGATGAGCTGTAACCGAGCTGACCGAGCTTTGCGCGCTCATATGACATCGAACAGAGAACATACTCGGCCTTTGAGTTTGCGTAAATCTGAACGTCGGAATTATAAAGGTGATGCGGTGCCTGAAGAATGTCCGTTTTGAAAACCTTTTTTCCGTGCATGTTCACAATCTTGCTTTCGCCGAGAACATTGAGATCGCCGAGAACGAGAAAGCGCTTTCCCGCGGCGGTGAGTCGGCAAACGGTTGAACCGTCGTTTGCGTTTTTGATCGGAGTTTTTCCGGTGATGGGCGAAACGGCGTCCTCATGGGTATAAAGAACGTCGATTTTAAGGTTTGCAACGTTGAGGCTCATTCCCGTGTGAGGAGCAAGATACTTTGCGTTCGGATAAAATTTCGCAATTCTTTTGCGGAACATATCGGTTCTTTCGGTGTGTTCAATCAGTGAATACGACGGATAATTGAACATCAGACGTTCAAGATCGATAAAGTCGTGATAAAAACCGATGAGCTTATAGAAAAAGGTGATGTGATCGCTGTGATTGTGAGTTCCGTACCAAAGAGCGATTCGGATTTTTCCTCCGTCTTCGGTTCCGGTGATTTTCCGCATGAATTTCATGCATTCTTCAACGTTTTTGTCCGAAGACTGCTTGATTGCGCCGCCGTCAATAACAACGAGGCTGTTGTCCGCAAGGCGGAGAATATACATCATTCCGTTCGTTGCAAGCGGGCCTTTTTCCTGAAGGTCGGCCGTTTCGCAGTAAGGATAATCAAACTGATAAACGGTGACTGCCGAGCCTTCCGAATAGGTATAGCCGAAATCTTCAAAATTCTTTGTGCAGTTGTCCTCGATAACCCTCACTTCTCCGAGAGCTTTGCTGAAATAGGAATAAACAAGTTTTCCGTCTTTTCTGAATGCGTTGCAGACAACGCCCTCAAGCTCGTTTGAATAAACTTCTTCAAAACCGTTCACACGAAGGACTTCAAGATATTCAAGATATTCTTCAAGATTCGTTGCGGAAACGAGTTGCATTTTTCCGTCGGAAGCCGTCGGGCCGTCCTTGTCAACAAGAAGGCCGGAACCGGTGTCATAAACCGTTTCGCAAACAACTCCGCCTTCATAAGCGGGAATTTTTTCAAGTTTCCATTTTTGAGTGTTCACTCCGGTTGAGCCGAAGTAAATCATGATCGCCTGAATGAACGCCATTACGGCGGCAATAAATCTTACCATATTTTCTCCCTTTCTTTGATAAACAAATTAAGCAATCGCTTACTGTCTGTTATATTAACATATGTTTTCATAATTTTCAAGAAATATTTGTATAATCTGTATAATTTTTAATATATTTCACTCCTTAGATAAAGAAAAACCGCTCCGAAAAAAATTGGAACGGCTCAAAAATTATTTTTGTTTTTTCAGCAACCGAAAACGGATTTTGTCGTCTCTTCGGTTTTCGGCCGCGTTTCAAGCCATGCGGCAAGTTCGTCAATATCCGAAAGATTGATTCTCTTTGACGCAATTGAAGTACGGAAATCAAGGTTTTTGAGGAAATCGGTGTTGTCAAAACAGCCGTAACTCGTTGTCACGATTGTTCCGTCCGAAAGGACAACGTTTCCGCAGTAACCGGTGTCGGCATTTGCGGCGTAATCTTTGTTCGATTGAAGTTTGAGATAGGTATGGGCAAGCTTGATTCTGTACTGCCCTTCGGTTTGGTTTTTGAGGTCTTCGTAAGTTCCGACCCAGGCAACCCAGCCTTCGCTCATCCAACCGTTTCTGTTTTCAATCGGAGCGTTTGCGGCCGCCTTCTTTCCCCTTTCAATCGAACGGAAAGTGATGAAAAGTCTTCCGTCCGGAGTGTAATCGGCCTTATGTCTTTCGCCGTTGAGTGCGGCGGGCGCATAAACGGGCTTTGACCAGGTTTTTCCTTCGTCGGAAGAAAACGAAAGGAGCGAATTTTCCTTTTTGGTGTTGCTTCGTGTGATAAGGCAAAGTTCGTCACCCTTTCCCCCGTCGGAACGGATAACTTCAACTTCGCACATGTTCGTTCTCTTTTCGATATCCCTGTATGCACCGAAATATTTTTCCGGCTTTGACCAATGCATTTTTCCGTCCTCATCAAAAGTGAGAATGGTTTTGTAATTATAAAAGTCCGCGTCATGGAAAAGACCCATCCATTTGTCAACGAACTTTCCGTTTTCCTTGAGTCTGGTGAGGCTCGACATTGCAACGATCGGAATTACCCCTCCGTCGCTGTTTTTGTCATAAAGAAGTTCAAATTCAGACCAGTTTTTGCCCTCATCGGTTGAAATCGAACAGTTAAATCCGCCCGTTGTCGGTTCAGTTCCCCACTTCGGGTTAGCCGAAATCATGATGAGTTTGTCAGCTTTTCCACCCGTGAATTCAAGACGGTAAACGGTCGGCGTTTCCCTTGAGGTTTCCCAGCTTTTCGGTGTGTTTTGAAGACTGTCGCTCCAAGAGATCCCGCCGTCGGTGCTGATTTTATTAAGCACCGCTCCTTTTCCGTGGCCGGCCGGATACATTGTGAGAATGTTTCCGTTTTTGAGAAGCACGGAATCCGGGTGCGCGGCATAATCGAGAGAATTGTCAAGCGTTGTGAGGTCATAAAGATAATCAAATTTTTCGGCGAGACCTTCGGGCTTTACGCTCAGGTCAATGCGCGTCACCGAATAATCCGAGCCGTTGAACTTTGATTTGAGAACAATTCCGCCGTATCTTACGGCCGAAGCAAGCGTCATCAACACGGCGAGAAACGCCGCAAAAAATTTTTTCAAAAAGGCTTTGTTCATACTTTCCTCCTAAAAATCAATCCTTAATATTTTTATTGCACATAATAATTCGGATTTCGTTTTACATATTAACATATTTTGAAAATTTTAGCAAGTGGATTTTAAGCTTCTTTATTCGTGTACCGTGATTTTTTTTGAGCAAACCGCCTCTGAAATCGGTCGTTTCTTGTCGAACTGTTGCGGTGATTAGGCAAAATAGCCAAAAGCACCACAGAAAGTTTGTTAATAAACAATTAAGTAAAGATTGACTTTTTGTTGCGAAAAAGATTATAATTATATTGTATATCCAAAGCGACGCAATCGCTTTATGTGTGCGCGGTCAGGCACACCGATTCCCTCACAATCGGTTCAAAAACCGTTGACATAAATCAAAAAAATCACTCTTATGAAAGGTGGAAGAATAATGCAAGAAGTCAAAAAAACAGGAAAAAAAGTTCTTTCCGTTTTCCTCGCCGCCCTCATGGTCATGACGGCTTGGGTTTTCGTTGCACCGGAAGCCAAGGCGGCAACGGCCGGAACGTATTATTACAAAGTTGAGTTCCGTGTAACCGACGACATGGATAATGTTCAAATGAAATCAACTCTTTACGGAAGGGAAAACAACGGCACCGGAAACGAAGTTATAATTGCAAGCAAGGATTACACAAGCGACACAACGTTCAAAAATACCATGACTCTCATGAGCGGAACAACCGCCGCCGGCGTTTTCCCGACAAGATTGCACATCTACGACAACAGCGGCGCAAAATATTACATGGACCGAACCCTTGGCGGTTATTGGAGCGTTTATGCCGGTGCAAACAGCAGCAGCGCAGGCAAAATGTATCTTGACGCAAAGCAAAATTCCGCAAACGTTGAAAAGATGGAAGTCGGTTCAGGTACCGACGCATATTGGTACTGGGCTGTCAGAAACTTGTGGATTGGCGGTAAGGAAAACACATTCAATGTTGACTATAACGTCCGTTCGGATTACTACCCCTATGTCAACTCAGTCACCATTGGTGGCGGTTCAACCTCATTGACCGTACCGACCGCTGCGAACGGTTCCGTTTCAAGCAACGCTTACACCACAACGGTTAAGGATCAGTACGGTGTAAACTGGTACCAGGATCCGTCCTTCTCATGCAACTATACCGATAAGGTCAGCATGGACGGAAACAAACTCGTTGCAACAAACGCAAAATCAAACGCAAGTTCAGATTATGACGTAACCGTAACCGCAAGTTGCGGAGGGAAATCGGCAACAAATATAAATGCGCAAACTGCGGCATAAGCAGTAAGGGAATCACGGACGCAACATATTCAAACGGATCCGCTCTCGGCCACAACTATGTTGACGTTGTAACCGACCCGACCTGCACGGAAAAGGGATATACCACCCACACCTGCTCCGTCTGCGGAAACAGCTACATTGATTCATACGTTGACGCAAAGGGACACACCGAAGCAACAAGAGAAGAAAACAGAGTTGAAGCTTCTTGCGGAGCGGACGGTTCATACGACCTCGTAACGTACTGCACCGTCTGCGATACCGTTCTCAAAACAGAAAAGGAAACAATCCCCGCAACCGGCGAACATAATTATGTCACCGAAGTTGAAGGCTCAAGAATTCCCGCAACCTGCGTTGCCGAAGGCAAAGTCACAATGCAGTGCGCTTGCGGAGCAACAAAAGAAATCACGCTTGCAATCGATCCGAACAACCACTCAAATGTTGTAACCGACGAAGCAATCCCCGCAACTTGCGAAACCGCCGGAAAGACCGAAGGAAAGCACTGCGAAGCTTGTGGTACCGTAATCGTTGCACAGGAAGAAGTCAAGGCTCTCGGACATGCTTACGGCGAATGGGAAACCGTTAAAGACGCAACCTGCACCGAAAAAGGTCTCGAAAAGAGAGTTTGCTCAAACGATGCAAGCCACGTTGAAGAAAGAGAAA
>JAUNFH010000065.1 GCA_030525185.1 Clostridia bacterium | reverse complement strand
CCTCTTTAATAAGGAAAACAAGGAAAACCCAGCCGAAGGCATTGATCATGCTGCTTGAAGAATTTCTGAAGCAGATGAAGAGAATGACTGCGATTGTTATCTGAGTGAGCTTATCGGCAACCGGATCAAGAATTTTTCCGAGTGCGCTGACCTGATTAAAACGGCGCGCAATTTTTCCGTCGAAAAGATCGGTAAGTCCGGAAACGGCAAGAATGATAATTGCGAGAATCTGATTTCCCTGAAGATACATCACGGCGAAAACCGGAATCAGTGCAATTCTGATTACCGAAAGAAGATTCGGAATTGTCAGACAGCCTTTAAAAAAATCTTTCATAAGTAAATCCTCCTGTAATCAAGCCGGAACATATCCGCTGATTGATTTTAAAAGTCCTTTGACTGTGTTTATAATTAGTGAATTGTCCGCCGCTTCAATGAAGGTTTTGTTGCCCGTAAGTCCGGCAACGACGCCGACAAGAAGCGCAACGATAATTACCACGAAAATTCCCTTCACCGCACCGAGAACAAAACCGAGACCGGAATTGATCTGTTTGATTGCGGGAAGTTTTTTAATCACCTTGTCAAGAAGGCGGACAACAATTTTCAAAACAAACGAAAAAACAATCGTCAGAAGTACGAAAAGAATTGTTCGGATCACCGCCGTCGAAACAGGTTCGGCAATATTGGTCATGACATTTTTCACGAGGTTTTCGCCGGAAAGATTCGCGTCGGAAACCTGAGAAACGAGCTGTTCCCGGTTAATTCCGATGAGCTCCATCACTCCGGAAAACGATTCGGGAATCGAGTTGATTGCGTTTTCGATCTGAGAAGAATAATCCGCCGAGGCAACGGAACCGAGAGAAGCCGTCACCCTTTCGCGAATATACCCTTCAAAATACTGAGTATAAATCTGCGGCGCAAAGGACGAGGAAAAAATCTTCGCCGCAACGAAAGAAAGAACGTAGCCGGCAAGGTCAAAAAGCGTTGCGAAAAAACCGCGCTTCGCCGCGACAACCGCAACCGCAACCAAAACGGCAACAAGAAGAATATCAATTATATATGACATTGTTATCCTCCGATCAGATTTTTAGTCATTTTTGCTTTCACCGATTATAGCATATAAAATCACAATTAACAACAGCTAATCGACGATTTTTGGCGATATAAATAAAAATTAATCAGTCCTTGTAAAGATTTCCGAGCGAATAATAATAGACCGTTCCGGAGGAAAGGCACATTCCGAGACCGGCGGCCTCAAGCTTTTTTCTTTTTCCTTCCTTTCCGAAGGAGTTGACGCAAATCAGCTCGGACTCGGTGAGAATATAAGTTTTCTTTCCGCTGCAAAGAACATCGGTAACTTTGCTGTCCGTTTCAAAAACGTAGTTCACGGAGTTGTCCGGTGAATAGTTTTTGATTTCGTAGCCGCCGAAAGAACCGAATTTTGAAGTCAGCGTTGCGGAATAGCCGTCTTTGTCGCTGAACGAATTCAAAAGCGAGGACGAATATTCTTCGGTCGATTCAATGCTTCCTTCGCCTTTTGAGCCGATGAGAAGTCTTCGGTCGGAACAAAGGAGCATGAGCTTTGACGAAGAAGCAAAGCGAATGTCGATTCCGGCCGTTCCTTTGACGGTGTACTCAAACTCCGTTTCGTCGGAATAAATATCGAGAAGATAAACCTTCGTTTCAATTTCGCCGTCGGAAGCGGAAAGCGCGGCGCAGGCAAGCTCACGACCGCCGGAAGAAATCGCAACCGAAACAATGTGATCCTTCGTACACGCCCAGCTGAACTTTTCTTTTCCGTTCTTATCATAATAAGTGAGAATGCAGGCCGATTCATTGCTCCTTGAAGCAATGGCATAGCTTCCGTCGGAAGAAACCTGAGCCGTAAGAATTTGAGAAGCGTTTTCGCTTTGTCCCTCGTGAACAACTTTTTTCTTTGAAATTATGACATATTTTCCGCTCAGGCGGTCAAAAACGATTCCGTAATTTCCGTTCGATTTTATAACCGGTTCCGAATAATTAAGAACATGGGAAAAAAGAAGCTTTCCGGAAGACGAAATGCAAAAAAGAATTTCGTTTGAAACAACGTATACATCCGAGCCGACGGCTTCAATGTCAACAATGTCATTGCTTGAAAACGAAAGAGGAAATCCGGAACCGCTTTGAGAAATTTCGTTTTCGTTTTTCAGCGCGCTTCCGGTTGTTTTTTCGTCGGCGGAAAGCGTTGTTTTTTCGCTTTCGCTTTCATTGCCGTTTGAAGAAGAGGAAGCAAATTTTGCGATGAAAACACCGGAAGCAATGATTACCGCGGCAAGAATGACGGCAAGAAGAACATTGCCGGTTCTGCGTTTTTCGGTTTTTTCGGTCGTTTCAACCTTTTGGGGTTCGTTTTGTTCATTGTTTTGCAACTTGCTCCACCTCCGGATAAAAAACTTTGTTGAGATAAAGGCCGTCCGGCTTTGCGGTTACGCCGGCAAGTTCACGGTCTTTTGAAAGAATGATTTTTTGAATTGAGTCCTTTTCGATTTTTCCTTCGCTCACCGAAAGGAGCGTTCCGACCATAATCCGAACCATGTTATAAAGAAAACCGTTACCGTGAACGCCGAAAACGACGAGGTTCCCTTTGCGTTTTACAAAACAGTCAAAGACGGTTCTCTCGGTCGTTTTCACCGACGAGCCGCTCGCACAAAAGGCTTTGAAGTCATGCGTTCCGACGAACTGCTTTGCCTGAGAATCGAGAAATTTTTCGTCAAGCAAAAACGGGTAATGAAGAGCATAACCTTCAAGAAAAGGATTTCTGACTTTTGAGTTCCAGATTTTATAAATATATTCTTTTCCGAGACAGTCATACCTTGAATGAAAATCTTCACGGACATCTTCGCATTTCGTTACGGCCACGCCTTTCGGCAAAACCGCATTCAATCCGCGAAGAAGTTTTTCGTTTTCACGGGTGTTTTCCGTTTTAAAATTGCAGCAGAATTCATTTGCATGAACTCCCGCGTCGGTACGGCTGCAGGAAACGGGTTTTACCTCTTCGCCGAGAAGTCGGAAAAGTGCTTTTTTGAGTTCACCCTCAACGGTAACAAGTCCCGGTTGAAACTGATAACCGTGAAAGCAGGTTCCGTCATACATGAGTGTAAGTTTGATGTTTCTCATTGCTTTTCCCTCAGATGAGCCTTGCAAAACACGAATTGAGCAAAATTACCCCGGCAAGAACCGCGGCAAAAACACCGAGCGAAACAAAGTCCGAAACGTGAAGTTTCATCTGCTTCATTCTTGTTCTTCCCTCTCCGCCGTGATAACAGCGGCAGGTCATTGCAAAGGAAAGCTCATATGCGCGTCTGAAAGCGGAAACGAAAAGCGGAATCAAAATCGGAATCATCGCCTTAACCCTTGCCATGAATTTTCCGCTTTCAAAATCGGCGCCTCTCGCCTTCTGAGCGTTCATAATGCGCTCAATTTCTTCGATAAGAGTCGGAATGAATCTGAGCGCAAGAGTCATCATCATTGCAAGCGAATGAACAGGGACGTGAACGACGTTGAGCGGAGAAAGAAGCCGCTCAATCGCATCGGTGAGCGCCGTGGGAACGGTTGTGTAGGTCAGAAGAGAACTGCACATAATCAGGCAGATTATTCTCACCGCCATGAAAATTGCGGTAAAGACGCCCTTCGTCGTGATTTCAATTTTCCAAAAAGAGAGAAGGACCGTTCCGCCGCCGATATAAAACATATTGAGAATTACGGTGAAAAGAATAATCGGCAAAAGCGGTTTGATACTTTTGAAAAACATTTTAAACGGAACTTTTGAAAGAAGAACCGAAAGAACGGTCAAAAGAATCATCAAACCGAGCGAAAAAAAGTTTTTGCAAAGAAAGATGATTACGATAAAAAGAATCGTGAGAATGATTTTGATTCTTGCGTCAAGCCTGTGGACGAGAGAATCGCCTTTGTAATACTGGCCGATTGTGATGTCACTGAGCATTGTTACCCCTCCTTTTGAGAAGTTTCAGAAGCTCTTTTTCGGCCTCTTCAAAAGTATAAATATCCGTTCTTACGTCATAGCCCGCATCTTTGAGCTTCAAAAAAAGCCGGGTAATCTGCGGAACGTCGAGTCCCATTGAAAAAAGTTCGCCGGCATGGGAAAAAACGTTGCTGACGGTATCGTAATAAGCAAGGCGGGACTCGTTCATCACAAGAATTTTCGTTGCGATTTTTGAGATATCCTCCATGCTGTGAGAAACAACGATTACGGTGCTTCCGGTTTTTTCACGGTACTTCACAATAAGGTCAAGCACAGTGTTCCTTCCGATCGGATCAAGACCGGCGCAAGGTTCGTCAAGGACAAGAACTTCCGGCCTCATTGCCATTACTCCGGCGATTGCAACGCGCCTTTTCTCTCCGCCGGAAAGGTCAAACGGAGATTTTTCAAGATATTTTTCAGAAAGACCGACAAAGGAAAGCGATTCGCGAACACGTTTTTTTATTTCGTCTTCCGAAAGTCCCATGTTTTTCGGTCCGTAACCTATGTCTTTTTCAACCGTATCTTCAAAAAGCTGATATTCGGGATACTGAAAGCAAACCCCAACCTTGAACCGAACGGAACGGACGTTCTTTTTATCCGCCCAAATATCGTTTCCGTCAAGAAAAACGCTGCCGGAAGTCGGCTTCAAAATCGCGTTGAAATGCTCGATGAGGGTGCTTTTTCCGGAGCCTGTGTGGCCGATTATGCCGACAAGCTCTCCTTTTTCGATTTTGAGATTTATATCATTGATTGCGGCAACCTGACTCGAAGTTCCCTTTGAGTAAAGATAGCCGAGATTTTTAGTTTCAAGAACAACAGAATTCATTGTGCCTCCAAAACTGCCTTTATATTTTCAAAAAGCTCGTCAATATCGAGCGAATCTTCGGGAATTTTTATTCCGTCCCTCACGAGCATCTTTGAAAGCTCGGTTGCCTGAGGAACGTCAAGTCCGACTTTTTTGAGCGTTTCGTCGTTTGAAAAAACTTTTCGCGGCTCGTCGTCAAGAACAACTTTTCCATTATCCATAACAACGACGCGGTCGGCTTTCGCCGCTTCATCCATATAATGAGTTATGAAAATCACGGTGATTCCAAACTCTTTGTTGAGCTTTTTTACGGTTTTCATGACCTCACGTCGGCCGCGGGGATCAAGCATTGCGGTCGGTTCGTCAAGAACAATGCATTCGGGCTTCATTGCGATTATGCCCGCGATTGCGACACGCTGCTTTTGTCCGCCGGAAAGTTTATGCGGTTCAAAAGTTCTGAATTCATACATTCCGACGTTTTTGAGCGCTTCGTCAACACGCTCCCGAATCTCCTTCGGGTCAACACCGAGATTTTCCGGTCCGAAAGCAACGTCGTCCTCAACAATGGTTGCAACAATCTGATTATCGGGATTTTGAAAAACAACGCCGACTCTTCGCCTGATGTCAAGAACCTTTTCTTCGTCGGCGGTGTCAAGACCGTCAACAAAAACCTTTCCGGAAAGAGGAACCTCAATCGCGTTGCAGAGTTTTGCAAGCGTTGACTTTCCGCAGCCGTTATGGCCGAGAACGGCAACAAAAGAGCCTTTTTCGATTTTCAGATTGAAATTTTCAATAACATCGTTCGTAACGTTTCCTTCATCGTCCGGATAACCGAAAGTTACGTTTTGAAATTCAATATATGATGACATCTGTTAAATCTCCAAAATTATTTTTTCCAAAAAGCGGACGCACCGCAGGGAAGAATCATTTTGCTTTCCGTCACGGGAAGACCGATTTCGGAAGAAGAAACGCTTCCGCCGAAACGGGGAACAACAACCGAGCCGAGAATATACTGCATTACGGACGGAGAAAGTCCGGTCGTGTAGGAATTGATCAAAACGGCGATTGAATCGCTGTATAAAAGTCTGCTGCAAAGTTCAACAAAGCCGTAAATTTCGTCCTCAAGCTTCCAAACTTCGCCGCCGGGGCCTCTGCCGTATGACGGCGGATCCATAATGATTATATCATATTTGTTTCCGCGGCGGATTTCGCGCTGAACAAATTTTATGCAGTCGTCAACGATCCAGCGAACGCTCCTGTCGGCAACGCCGCTTGAAACGGCGTTTTCCTTCGCCCAAGCGACCATGCCTTTTGAAGAGTCAACATTAAAAACGCTTGCGCCCTCTTTAAGGCAGGCGACAGTTGCGCCGCCGGTATAGGCAAAAAGGTTTAGCACTTTTACGGGGCGGCCGGCTTCTCTTATCATTTTTCTGATTTCGTCCCAGTTGACCGCCTGCTCGGGAAAAATTCCGGTGTGCTTAAAACCCATGTTTTTGACGTTGAACGTCAGGTCTTTATATTGAAGCGTCCAAAAAGGAGGAAGTTTTGTTCTGACTTCCCAATTTCCGCCTCCGGTTTTTGAGCGGTGATAAAACGCGTCGGCCTTTTTCCAAAGCGGATTTTTCTTTTCGGTTTTCCAGATTACCTGAGGGTCGGGACGGACAAGGATAATATCCTTCCAGCGTTCAAGCCTTTCGCCGTCCGAACAGTCGATAAGCTCATAATCTTTCCAGTCAAAAGTATTTCTCATTTTAAAAATCCTTAAATCAGTCGTAATTTTATAACTTCGGCAATCTCTTTTGCGAGGGTTTCGATTTGTTTTTTGTTTTCGCCCTCAAGCATTACGCGAACAAGCGGTTCCGTTCCCGAAACGCGAACGAGAACACGGCCGGTGTCGCCGAGCTGCTTTTCGGCCTGAGCGATTGCGTTTGCAACCTCTTCGTCGTCGGCAAAACGTGCTTTTCCCATTTTTGAAACGCGGACGTTAACCATTGTCTGCGGATAAACAGTCATGCAGGAAGCGAGTTCGGAAAGCTTTTTGCCGGTCTTTTTCATGATTCTGAGAACCTGCAAGGCAGTAAGCTGACCGTCGCCCGTTGTTGCGTAATCGAGGAAAATGACGTGGCCGGACTGTTCGCCGCCGATTGAGTAGCCGTTTTTAAGCATATTTTCAAGGACGTATCTGTCGCCGACTTTTGTTGAAACATAATTGATTCCGGCTTTTTCGCAGTATTTTCCGAAGCCCATGTTAGTCATAACAGTAACAACGGCGGTGTCCTTTTTGAGTTTTCCTTCCTCTTTCATATAAGAAGCGCAGATTGCGATGATTTTATCGCCGTCAACAACTTCGCCGTTTTCGTCAACGGCAAGCATTCTGTCTGCGTCGCCGTCAAAGGCAAAACCCGCCATGAGTCCTTTTTCAAGAACTTCCTTTTGAAGCGCTTCAATGTGGGTTGAGCCGCAGTCTTTGTTGATGTTTACGCCGTCGGGAGAAGCGGAAAGAACAGTGCAATTTGCGCCGAGGTCGCAAAAAAGCTTTTCGGCGGAAACACTCGCAGAACCGTTTGCACAGTCAAGAGCGATATTCATTCCCGAAAAATCGCAGTCAACCGTTCGTTCAAGATGTTCAATGTAATCATGAACCGTTTTTTCGCATACGGTGATTCTTCCGACGTCTTTTCCGAGCTTTACGGGCGGAGTTGCGGCTTCGTCAAGAATAATCGCTTCGATTTCTTCTTCAACTTCATCAGGAAGTTTATACCCGTCCGCTTTGAAAATTTTGATTCCGTTGTATTCGCAAGGGTTATGCGAAGCGGAAATCATTACAGCCGCATCATAATCATATTTTTTGACGAGATAAGCCACAGCCGGAGTCGGAACAACGCCGAGCGTCATTACGTCTGCGCCGACCGAACAAAGTCCGGCGGCAATTGCGGCTTCAAGCATATCGCCGGAAATTCTTGTGTCCTTTCCGATCAATACACGCGGCTTGTGCGTTCCCTTCGTTAAAACCATTGCGGCGGCTTTTCCTATATTCATTGCAAGTTCGCAGGAAATTTCGGAGTTTGCAACTCCTCTTGCGCCGTCGGTACCGAATAATCTTCCCATATTTACCTCCGTAAATCAAAATAATTGCTGTTGACCCGGCATCGCAATGCCGAGATGTTCATACGCCGCGGCAGTTACGGTTCTTCCGCGCGGGGTACGGCTCAAAAAGCCGATTTGCATAAGATAAGGCTCATAAACATCCTCAATCGTTACGGCTTCCTCGCCTATTGCGGCGGCAATCGTTTCAAGTCCGACAGGGCCGCCGTTATAATTCTTTATCATTGTTGACAAAATCAGTCTGTCAATCGAGTCCAAACCGAGATGATCGATTTCCATTTTTGAAAGAGCAAAATTCGCCGTTTCTTCGTCAATCACACCGTTTCCCATGATTTCCGCAAAATCTCGGGCACGTTTGAGAAGGCGGTTTGCAATTCTCGGAGTACCTCTTGAACGGGCGGCAATTTCAAGCGCGCCGTCGTCTTCGATTCCGATTGAAAGAATTCCGGCGCTGCGTTTCACAATCTTCGCAAGTTCTTCGGGCGAATAAAGTTCAAGGCGAAGAACAACGCCGAAGCGGTCACGAAGCGGAGCGGAAAGCTGGCCTGCTCTTGTTGTTGCGCCGACAAGAGTAAACTTCGGAAGGTCAAGACGAATCGAGCGGGCCGACGGTCCTTTTCCGATGATGATGTCAAGTGCATTATCTTCCATTGCCGGATAAAGCACTTCTTCAACGCTCCGGTTAAGGCGGTGGATTTCGTCAATGAAAAGCACGTCGCCTTCCGAAAGATTTGTAAGAAGCGCGGCAAGGTCGCCCTGCTTTTCGATTGCGGGGCCGGAAGTCACTCTGAGATTTACGCCCATTTCGTTCGCAACAATCCCGGCAAGGGTTGTTTTTCCGAGTCCCGGAGGGCCGTAGAGAAGAACGTGGTCAAGACTTTCCCCTCTTTTGAGTGCGGCCCGGATATAAATTTCAAGGTTCTCCTTGACCTTTTCCTGGCCGATATAATCTTCCATCGTTTTCGGTCTGAGCGAGACCTCAATGTCGTTGTCAAGCGGAGTGTATTCCGCCGTTATATATCTTTCGTCAAATTCCATGTCCGGCATTGATTACACCCTCTTTGAAAGAATTTTAAGCGCCTGTTTGATAATATCCTGAACCGAAAGCGAAGAATCGATTTTGCTGACAGCAACGGCCGCTTCGGTTTTGCTGTAACCGAGCATTGTGAGAGCGGCAACGGCTTCGCTCGTGTTCGGCATTTCTCCGACGGCCGAAACACTTTCAACGTCGGTATCGCCGCCGATTGAAGCAACTGCGCTTTTTGCTTTGTCTTTGAGTTCAAGAATCACTCTTTGGGCGATTTTCGGACCTACGCCGTTGGCTTTTGTGATTGCCTTCACGTCTCCGGAAGAGATGCAAAGAGCGAGTTTTTCCGGCGTTTGTTCGGAAAGAATCGCAAGAGCGGCCTTCGGTCCGACACCCGTTACACCGATGAGAAGTTTGAACCATTCAAGCTCATATTCCGTCGAAAAGCCGAAAAGGTCAAGCGCGTCCTCTCTGACGTTAAGGTGCGTAAAAAGAGTGACGGTTTTGTTTTTGTCTATGTCACGAAGAGTATTCGCGGAGGTCAGACATTTGAACGCAACACCGCCGCATTCGACGGCAACGGAATATAAATCGGAAAAAACAACTTTTCCGGTAACGCTGTAAAACATTTTCAGATTCCCTTTCTGATTTTCAAAGTTTTAAAAGGATCGAGCATCGAAGAACCGGAGTGTGCATGGCAAATTGCCATTGCGAGCGCGTCTGCGGCATCGTCGGGTTTCGGGATTTTTGAAAGGCCGAGAATGCGTTTGGTCATATCCTGAACCTGCTTTTTTTCGGCTCTTCCGTAACCGACAACGCTCTGCTTAACCTGAAGAGGCGTATATTCGTAAACCGGCGTGTGCGTTTTCTGAGCGGCAAGCATTATCACGCCCCTTGCCTGGCTGACGTCGATTACGGTTTTTGCGTTGCTGTTATAAAAAAGCTTTTCGACGCTCATTGCTTCAGGCTTATATTTTTCAATGATTGCGGTCAGTTCGTCATAAATTATTTCAAGCCGCCGATTAAACGGAACACCGGCATCGGTTGTGATTGCGCCGTAATCGATAAGCGAAAAACGGGAGTTTTTATATTCGACAACGCCGACGCCGACAATTGCATATCCGGGGTCAATTCCGAGAACGATCATAATTACAGTATACCGTATCCTTTCAGTTCAGCGGAAAAATCAGCACTCTTTTCTTTTTTGTGCAATTTTTCAGATACTTTCTCATTTTAGTTATCGTTTGATTATATCACACAAAAAGCGGTATAACAAGTATAATTTGTAAAAAAGAGGGTTATGAGTGAAAAGAAAAAGAGGTTGTTCGTGACAACCTCTTGGGTTTTATAATATTAGGGTAATAAATAAAAAAAATTACCGTTGTTGATATGCTATCAACAACGGTAACGAATATGGTTGCGGAGACAGGATTTGAACCTGCAACCTCCGGGTTATGAGCCCGACGAGCTACCGGGTTGCTCTACTCCGCGATGTCTCACTCTCTCAAGTGCTCAGTTATTATATACCGTACGGTTCAAAATGTCAATAGCTTTTTCAAAAAAAGTTGAATCTTTTTATTTTTCATGCGTATTTTTCTCAAGATTCAAAAAGTGAAAGAAAAAAGTTCCGATTCCGTCGGCACAGACCGTTAATAAACCGACAACAAATTTCCTCTTTACAATCGTCCGATATTGTGCTATTATATTATCGAACAAATGTTCGGAAGAAGGTTGAAACATATGGCCGAAAGGGTTATCCTTCACTGCGACCTAAATAATTTTTTTGCTTCGGTTGAATGTCTCGGTCACCCGGAGTATCTCGACGTCCCGATGGCTGTTTGCGGAAGTGTTGAGGAACGGCACGGAATTGTTCTTGCAAAAAACGAACGGGCAAAAAAATTCGGAGTCAAAACCGCCGAAGCGATTTGGGAAGCTCAAATCAAATGCCCGTCGCTCGTCATTGCACCGCCGCATTACGAAGAATATCTGAAATATTCAAAACTCGTCCGTGCAATATACGAAGAATACACCGACAAAGTCGAACCGTTCGGCATGGATGAATGTTGGCTCGACGTCACGGGAAGCGTTCTTCTTTTCGGCGACGGGAAAAAAATTGCATACGAAATCAAGGAAAGAGTCAAAAATGAAATCGGGCTGACAATTTCCGTCGGAGTCAGCTTCAACAAAGTTTTTGCAAAACTCGCTTCGGACATGAAAAAGCCGGACGCCGTGACGGTAATCGGCAAGGAAAACTTCCGCTCGGTTGTCTGGCCGCTTCAGGCCGAGGAAATGATCGGAGTCGGAAAGGCAACAAAAAGGAAGCTCAACGGAATCGGAATTTATACGCTCGGAGAACTTGCAAACGCCGACGCATCCGTCCTCAAACTTGTGTTCGGAAAAATGGGCGAACAATTAAAATGCTGCGCCGCAGGAAAGGACAACTCCCCCGTTCTTTCAAAAAGCGAGATTCCGCCGGCAAAAAGTTTCGGGCGAAGCATAACCTGCGCCCAAGACCTCAAAACAACCGAAGAGGTTGCGGCGGTTATGCTTTATCTCACAGGAAAAGTTGCCGCTTCGCTCAGAGAAAACAACGTTATGGCAACCGTTGTTCAGATTCATATCCGCGACGAAAATTTGATCGTTCGCGAATGTCAGGCGCACCTTTCTCAGCCGACAAGAATCACCGAAATGCTTTATTCGCTCGGAATGGAACTTTTTTCCGGCGTTTGGAAATGGGAAAGGAATGTCCGTTCAATCGGGATCCGCGCGTGCGAACTTGTTCCGGAGGACAGCTACTCGCAATACAATCTTTTTTACAGCGGGCTTCGATATGACAAACTCGAAAAACTTGAGGCGCAGGTTTTCAACATTTGCAGCAAATACGGAAAAAACGCCGTTTTTCGCGCTTCGACAATGCGCCTTTCAACTTCAAAAAATCCCGAAACGCCAGGAATCAATGACGTTCATTATATGGCGAAAAACTGACAGATTTTCAAAAAAAGATTTTTAAAAAT
>JAUNFH010000064.1 GCA_030525185.1 Clostridia bacterium | reverse complement strand
TGTGAGTTTTTTAAAGCGTCGCTTGCGGTTAAATCCGAAACTCAAATCGGTATCAAACAGACAGCAAATCCGTCGGGCAACTTTTCCCCGACGAAGGAAAAGGAAAAAGTTCGGCTTTGATTGACATTTGCGGCGAGATATAATATAATCAAAAGTAATTCAAAAACAAAGGAGAGTGCCGCAATGACAGAAAGAGATAAGTATATTTCTCCGCTTTCAACACGCTATGCAAGCGATGAAATGCAGCATGTTTTTTCACAAAATTTTAAGTTCAGAACCTGGCGCAGACTCTGGATTGCTCTTGCAAAAGCCGAAAAGGAGCTCGGATTGAATATCACGGACGAGCAGATTGAAGAGCTTGAACGTTTCAAAGACGATATAAACTACGACGTTGCCGAAGCGAGAGAAAAGGAAGTTCGCCACGACGTCATGAGCCACGTTTATGCTTACGGAAAACAATGCCCGAAAGCCGAGCCGATCATTCACCTCGGCGCAACAAGCTGCTACGTCGGAGACAACACCGACGTTATCATCCTTCGCGAAGCATCAAAAATTGTTCTGAAAAAAGCGGCTCAGGTTCTTAAAAACCTTTCCGCCTTTGCCGAAAAATATAAGGCAATACCCTGTCTTGCATACACTCACCTTCAGCCGGCTCAGCTCACAACCGTCGGGAAAAGGGCAACGCTTTGGATGTATGAGCTTTCTCAGGACATTGAGAATCTCGAATATCAGCTTTCCCGCCTTTCGCTCCTCGGTTCAAAAGGAACGACCGGAACTCAGGCAAGTTTCATGGAACTTTTTTCCGGTGACGAAGAAAAAATCAAAAAGCTTGAAGAACTGATTGCAAAGGACATGGGCTTTGCGTCATGCGTTCCCGTTTCGGGCCAGACCTACTCGAGAAAGGTTGATTATTTCTTCCTTTCCGCTCTTTCGGGCTTCGCTCAAAGCGCATATAAATTTGCGAACGACTTGAGAATTCTTCAATCGTTTGAAGAACTTGAAGAACCGTTCGGAAAGCATCAAATCGGATCTTCCGCAATGCCGTACAAACGCAACCCGATGAGAAGCGAAAGAATTTGTTCGCTTGCAAGATACGTCACGGTTGACGCGCTCAACCCGGCGCTCACAAGCGAAACCCAGTGGTTTGAGCGTACCCTTGACGACAGCGCAAACAAGCGAATCTCCGTTGCCGAGGCTTTTCTTGCCGTTGACGCGATTCTTGAAATTTACATCAACGTCACCGACGGAATCGAAGTTTATGAAAAAGTTATTGAAAAGAGAGTCATGGAGAAGCTTCCGTTCATGGCAACGGAAAACATCATGATGGAATCCGTCAAGCGTGGCGGAAACCGCCAGGAACTTCACGAAAAGCTTCGCGTTCATTCCCATGCCGCTGCGGCAAAAGTTAAGCTTGAGGGCAAAAAGAACGACCTCATCGAGCGCATTGCAAACGACGAAAGTTTTCCGCTTTCAAAAGAAGAAATCCTTGCCGAGCTTGACCCGAAAAAATATATCGGACGCAGCGTGAGTCAGGTTGAGGAATTCCTCAAAAACGTAATTGCCCCGATCCTTTCACGCTACGACGGGGAAGAAATCAAAGCCGAGCTTTCGGTATAATTTTAAAAAGAACGAACCGCTGTCATTCCGTCAAGGGAATCAACAGCGGTTTTATTTTTTCGGTGCGGTTTTGTTATTGACCGGTAAGCGCACTTCGTCATGATTTTCAATCGCCGGAAACCGAAAGAAAGTTTTTATTTCCCCTTCTATCGAATTTTTGCGAAAGTTATGAAACACCCGGTCAAAGCGTCGGCCGGGTTTATCCGGTAATTCTTCAAAAGATTCGGAACAAAAAATTCGGAGCGAAATTCATCTCGCTCCGAAGTCAAGGATTTTTACATTGTTTCGTTGTTGACAATTCTTTTTGAAAGCGAGTCGGCAAGCTTTTGAGCTTCAACCTCGCTGATTTTTTCGTCCTTCGGAATCAGGTTATACACCGTGAAAGCAAGAACAATTGCGGCGGCCGCAATATTGACGGCTATTCGGCACTTTTTGATTTTTTTCAAAAACTTTTTTTCAAAAGAATTTTTCATGTCGTTTTCCTTTCGTCAGTCAATGTTGATTGTGTAGCCGCACTCATGAAAATAGCGCACAAGGAACTTTTTGTTTTCACCTTTTCTGAGCCAAACGGTTGAAACCTGGCCGGGTTTGAGGATTTCGGAAAGAAGTTCCTTGTTTTTGTTCACCCAAGACTTATATTCGATGTCCGGCATGAAAACAACTCTTCCGCCTTTGCTTTCCATCAAAAATCACCTCACTGCATTTTTGGCCTTTTTGCCGCAGAGTTAAACAAAAAACAGGTGAATAAAAAAACAAAAACCGCAGCTTACTGCGGTTCGTTTTAAAAATGTCGGCATCGCCTTATCTTCCCGGGTCGCTTCCAACCAAGTATTTTCAGCACTGATGAGCTTAACTGCCGTGTTCGGGATGGGAACGGGTGGACCCTCATCGCTAAAGACACCGACTTCGCAGTGTTGTTCGCACTTGCGCTTCAGTGATTGTTATTATAGACTAACTTCAGGAAAAAGTCAAGGGTTTTTTGAAACTTTTTTAAAAAAGTTTTTATCATCGATATAAGAAAAATATTTTAATAGCCGCCTCGGTTTCTTTTGAACTTTCGGCGGCTATTTTCACAGTTACTTTTTCTGCTTTGAAATCTTCTTTTCCCTGCCGGCAAGATAGATAACCGGAACAAACTTTGAGGTGAGCGCCCAAACACCGGTCATAACGGCAACAAAAGCCGCAAGGCTGAGAACGAAGTAAAGAGCCGAATCTTTCAATATTCCGCCGTTCCAATGATTGAGACAGTAGTTATACGGAACAATGAAGGACGCAAGGAGGACGAGAAGCTGACCGCATTTTTGAATCTTGTCCGGTTTTTCGACGTAAGTTCCGAGAACAAACGGAAAAAGCTTTTTCGCAATGAGGGTTGCCGGAACAAGAAGAAGCGCACAGGCAACCGTTGCGGCAATGATAAAGACCGTTGTTTCCTTATACTTCGGGAACATTGCCTCAAAAACAAGGATGAGCGGCTTATGGATACCCATATAAAACAGCGTGTTTTGACCAATGAAGGTAATGAGTTTCATTGAAGGAAGCTTCATTACGCAAAGTGTGATTGCAACACTCGTGAACACGGCAGCCGCCGCGGCAACGACAAATTCTTCTCCGTAATAATTTCCGTGAAGACTGAATCTTCCGTTGAATTTCCAGCAGACAAAACCAAGCGCAAAAAGAACAAGAATCGAAACGATATATTTGAAAGCATTAAGGCTTTCAAGTTCTTCACGGTTTGCCTTATAAAGATCCATGAGAAGATTTCCGACAACGATGAAGAAAACGGCGGCCGGAACGCAGCTTGCGTGCCAAACAAGGTCAACCTTCGTAAGAATCAATCCGACGGGAAGGAAAAAGACGCTGCAAAGCGCAACCCCCGTTTTGTTCGCTTTGCAAAGTTTTACGAACGCCCAAATCACAAGTTCCGCCATGAAAAGAACAAGAACGTAATAAAGCGGATTCGACGGAGAACCGACGAGATTATTGTTTCCGGTAATGACTCCGAGAAGATATTTCGGAACGGGAACCTCGCCTTTTTGCTTCACCATCACGGCAACCTGTCTCAGGCAGAAGGAAAGCATTTGCATCCAAAAATAAGGAATGAGCATTCGCTTTGCATGAGTCAGGAAAAAATCCTTGAACGACGTTTTGTTCATTTTTTCAAAATTCATCGTGAATCCCGTTGCAAAGAAGAACAACGGCATATGGAAAGAATATATCCACGATTTGAAGGTTTTTCCGATTCCGAGATGACCGATAATCACAAAAATAAAGGCAATGCCCTTGAGTTGGTCAATCCAAACAATTCTTTTTTTGTTTTCCATGATTTTCTCCTTAATCTTTTTCAAGTGCGTCAACAACTTTTATAACATCGTCCGCAAACGAAAGCGACGCAAGCGAGTCATAGCGGGTTTCGTCCTTGTTAATGAGAACAAGGTCTTTTCCGCCGAAAAAGCGGATATACGAAGCGGCCGGGTAAACGCTGAGACTTGTTCCGACAACAATCAGTGCGTCGGCGTTTTCAATCGCAACGATTGCCCTTTCGACGCTTTCCTGCGAAAGCGGTTCTTCATAAAGAACAACGTCGGGCTTGATAACTCCGCCGCAATCGCAAACGGGAACACCCTTCTTTTCGAGTATCGTTTCAAGAGGGAAAAACTTTTTACAGTTTTCGCAATAATTTCTCATGACGCTTCCGTGAAGTTCAACAACGTCCGAACTTCCGGCCTTTTGGTGAAGCGAGTCGATGTTCTGAGTGACAACGGTCACCTTTTTTCCTTTTCTTTCGAGCGAAGCGAAAAATTCATGCGCCTTGTTCGGCTTTGCTTCGGGATAGATCATCTGAGAGCGGTAAAAATCAAAGAAAAGCTCGGTATGCTCAACGAAAAACGAATGAGAAAGCATTGTTTCCGGCGGATAACCGAAACGGCTTTTCGTTTTGTAAATTCCGTTTTCGGAACGGAAATCCGGAATTCCGCTCGGGCAACTTATTCCGGCGCCGGTAAAGACGCAGATTCGGTTGCTTTTTTCGATTATTTCTTTAAGCTTTTTGATTTTTTCGTCCAAAACAATCGCCGCCTCAAGAGAATTTTTCGATTTTATTTTATCATATCGCCGACTTTATGTCAATTCTCACATTGTTCACAGAAAAACGAACATTTTTTTGAAAACCGCTTTCAGTGGGTTCACATGCCGCATGAATTTTTGCCGATTTCGGTAAAATTCAAAAATTTTCCCGTTTTCCGAAAAAAGTTGCAAAAAAGCTGCGACTTTTTCCATTTTCGGCGCTATAAGTGAGAGGACTTTTCGGCAAGCCGGAAAAACTCTCAAAAAATTCATCCGTCAGAAACGGAGAAAGGAAGAGTGAATGAAAAAAACACTTTCGGCAAAGGAAGAACTTTTTTGCACCTACTATGTTCTTGACAGAAACGGAAGGGAGGCCGCCGCAAAAAGCGGATACCGTTCGCCGCAAAGAAGCGCGGCAAAGCTTTTGAAAAAGAAAGAGATTCTCGCTTTCATCAAAGCGGCGGACGAAAAAGCAAAAAGAAAAAGCGAAGACATCGCCGCAGGGTATTACCGACTTGCCTTCGGCTGTGTTGCGGACGCGGTGAAGCTCATTTTCTGCGACGAAATCAGCGAAAGCGAGCTTGAAAAGGCAGACCTTTTTTCGGTCTCCGAAATCAAGAGGCAGAAAGGCGGAGGAATCGAAATCAAGTTTTTCGATCGGCTCAAAGCGCTTGAAAAACTTGAAAGCCTTTCCCTTTCCGATTCAAACGCTTCGGCAAAAGCTTTTTACAGCGCAATCGAAAAGGGCGCAATCGCTTTGAGGGAGGAAGAAAATGAATAAAAGCGGCTTCACGTCTTTCTCTCAAAAGCAGCTTGTTGCCCTTTCGTGGTGGCACGACGGTTCGCCTTTTTGCGAAAAGGACGGAATCATCTGCGACGGCGCCGTAAGAAGCGGAAAAACAACCTGCATGTCGCTTTCGTTCGTCGCTTGGGCAACTTTCCGCTTTTCGGGCGAAGCGTTTGCGCTCTGCGGAAAAACAATCACTTCGCTCAGGCGTAACGTTGTGACTCCCCTTTTGCCGGTTCTTCGCTCGCTCGGTTTTGACTGCCGCGAAAAGTATTCGCAAAATTTCATTGACATCTCCCTTTCGGGAAAGCAAAACCGCTTTTACCTTTTCGGCGGACGTGACGAATCTTCGGCCTCGCTCATTCAGGGCATGACGCTTTGCGGTGTGTTTTTTGACGAAGTTGCGCTGATGCCGCGTTCATTCGTTGAACAAGCCGTTGCACGATGCTCGCCGTCGGGAGCGAAATTTTGGTTCAACTGCAACCCCGAAAACCCGATGCATTGGTTTTTTGAGGAATGGATCAAAAAGGCCGACGAAAAAAACTGCCTTTATCTTCACTTTTTAATGAAGGACAACCCTTCGCTTTCAAAAAAGGTCATTGACCGTTACGAATCGCTTTACAGCGGAAGCTTTTACGAACGGTTCGTCCTCGGAAAATGGGTTGCCGCAGACGGCCTTGTTTATCCGGAAGCGGCAAACGGAAGATACACAAAAGCATTGCCGGGCGGAAGCGGAGAAAAGCATTACATTTCATGCGATTACGGAACGGTCAATCCGTTTTCGCTCGGACTTTGGTCAAAATTCGGTTCGTGTTGGTTCCGTGAAAAGGAGTTTTATTACTCCTCCAAAAAAAGCGGAGCACAGAAAACAGACGAGGAATATTACCTTGAGCTTGAAAAACTTGCAAACGGCTTTTCGATTGAAGCGGTTGTTGTTGACCCTTCGGCGGCAAGCTTCGTCGAATGCGTCAGACGACACGGAAAGTTCAAAGTGATCAAAGCGAAAAACGACGTTGCAAACGGAATCCGCCGGGTTCACGAGGCTTTCAAAGCGGGAAAAATTTTCATCACTCCCGAATGCAAAGCGACGCTCAGAGAGTTTTCTCTTTACCGGTGGGAAGAAAGCAGCGCAAAGGACTGTCCAAAAAAGGAAAACGACCACGCAATGGACGACATCAGATATTTTGTTTCAACCGTACTTTTTGAAGATGAGGACGACGGCTTCTTCGCAATTGCGGCAGACAGATAAGAAAGGAGTGATTAATTGGCTCTCAGGAAAAAGAAAAAGGCCGAAGGCAGCGAAAACGCCCTCGCCGTTCCGCAGACCGGAAAAAACGGCCACCCTTTTCTTTCGCTTTCATCTTATGTTCCCGGTTTTTCAAACGACGCCGCGCTTTTCAAAAGCCTTCGCGAAGCCGTTCCGATTATCGACGCGGCAATCGGAAAACTTGTTCGCCTCCTTGGAACTTTCAAAGTGAAATGCGAAAACGAATACGCCGAAGAAAGTCTTGAACACTTTTTTTCCGAAGTTGACGTCGGAGGAACGAGAAAAGGAATATATGCTTTTGTTTCGTCGTTTTTCGACGAGCTTTTGACCTTCGGAACGGCGGTCGGAGAAATCGTTACCGACGGGGTTCAAATCAGAAGTCTTTATCTTTCCGACCTCAGAAACGTTTCGCTGAAAGCGGGAGAAAATCCGCTTGAAATCATTATCAGCGCTCAAAACGAAAACGGGACCTTCATTCCCGTAAAATATCCGGACCTTATTCTCAGAAGCGTTCACAACCCCGAACCGGGAAAAATTTACGGAACGTCAATCCTCAAAGGACTTCCGTTCGTCAGCGACATTCTTCTCAAAATTTTCAACACAATCGGAATCAACTGGGAAAGAGTCGGAAACGTCCGCTTTGCCGTGACATACAAACCGCAAAACGACGCACTCGACAAAGCCTATGCAAAAGACAGGGCAAAGCAGGTTGCCGCACAATGGCGGAAAGCGATGGAAAAAACGGGGCCGGTCAAAGACTTTGTTGCCGTCGGCGACGTTCAGATCAAAGCAATCGGCGCGGACAATCAGATTCTTGAAAGCGAAGTTCCCGTCAGGCAGATGCTTGAGCAAATCGTTGCAAAGCTTGGAATTCCGCCGTTTCTTCTCGGCCTCTCATGGTCAACGACCGAAAGAATGTCCTCCCAACAGGCGGACATTCTCACGAGCGAGATTGAATCATATCAGCGGGAAATCGAACCGATAATCAGAAAAATCTGCAAAACGCACCTTCTTCTGAACGGACTTGACTGCGACTTCAAAATCGAATGGAACGACATTACGCTTCAGGATATCTCCGAAATTTCAAAGAGCAGATATTACGAAGCGCAAACAAAAAAACTTTTGAACGAAATCGGAGGTGTAAAACCGGATTATGAAAACTGAAAAAGAAAACGCCGCTTCGCCCGTAAGCGAAGGAGAACTTGCCCTCATCAACGGATATTCCAGAAAAAAGCTTTCGGAAAAGGACGTTTACGTTTTTTCGGTCAATCTTTGCGACAACGAGGTTGACCGTGACTTTGAATGCTTTTCCCTCTCCGCTCTGACGGAACTCGCCGTCCTTTTTGAAGGAAAAACGGGAATTTTTGACCACAACGCAAAAAGCTCGCTTCAAACGGCAAGAATTTTCAAAGCGTGGGTTGAAACGGACAAGACGAAAAAGACAACACTCGGCGAAAATTACAGCGTTCTCAAAGCGAGGGCATATATGATCAGAACGAAAGAAAACGAAAGCCTCATTGAGGAGATTGAAGGCGGAATCAAAAAGGAAGTCAGCGTGAGCTGTTCCCTTTCAAAAGCCGTTTGTTCAATCTGCGGCGAGGACATGAGACACGGAAAATGCAACCATATCAGAGGAAAAAATTACTCGGGTTCGCTTTGCTTTTCCGTTCTCAAAGAGGCAACCGACGCTTACGAATGGTCGTTCGTTGCCGTTCCGGCGCAAAGATCCGCCGGAGTTACAAAAAGTTTTAAAAAGGAGGAATTTTCCACGCAGGACACACTTGAAATCATCAAAAGCGCAAATTCACCGCTGAGTCTTTCCTTTGAGCAGGTTGAAACACTCAAAAACCGCATTGCTGCGCTTGAAAAGAGCGCGGAGGATTCAAAGCTTTACCGGGCAGACCTTTTGAGCGAAATTGAAAAGTATGCCCACATTGTAATGCCGACAATCAACCAAAAAACTTTTGCGAAAGGCTTTGAAAACATGAACATTCATGAGCTCAAAGAGCTTTCAAAGGGCCTTCGGGAGCAGGCAGGAAAGATTTTTCCGCCCGAACCCCAGCTCAAACCGTTCACCGAAAAGAAAAGAACAGACAACACGGCTTTCAAAATTTGAATGAAAAGGAGATTTTAAAATGAACACATCACTTTCAGGCTTCAACACACTCATCGCAACATTTTCTTCTTCATCCGCTTCAAAAGGCGACATTGTTTCTATGAGCGGAAACATGACCGTTTCAAAAGCGGCGTCAAATGCGGCTTTCTGCGGCGTTTGCACCGACAAAAGGGGCGGTTTCGTTTCGGTTCAGCTTTCCGGCTACACAAGACTTTCCTATTCGGGAACCGCACCGGCAGTAGGCTTCACGGCCCTTGCGGCGGACGGAAACGGCGGAGTAAAAACAGCTTCAAGCGGAGGAAGAACGCTTCTTGTTACCGACGTTGACACGGAAAACACAACAATCGGCGTAATGCTTTAATTTCAGAAAGGAGAAAAACACATGGCAACATATGAAAACATCAAACTTGAAAAGGGACTTTATACAACGGGAAAGAGCTTCACTTCCGCTTTGGAAGAGCTTGACCCTTCGGAAAATTACATCGTCACGGAACTTGAAGGACTCGACGCTTACGAACGTCAGCTCAAGCGTTTTTCAATCAGAGTTAACGGCAAGGGCAGCGACAGAGTTGAAAAGTTTTTCAAGACTTCGGACAGCGCAGCCCTTTTTCCGGAATACGTCAGCAGAGCGGTAAACGCCGGAATTGAGGAAAACGATATTCTTCAGAAGATCGTCGCAACAACAACGACCGTTGATTCTCTTGATTACAGAACAATCACTTCCGTGACTTCGGAAGAGGAAAAGAGCCTCAAAGTTGTTTCCGAAGGTGCGGCAATTCCGGAAACGGAAATCAGAACGCAGGAAAACCTTGTGAAGCTTCACAAGAGAGGAAGGATGCTCGTTGCTTCCTACGAAGCGATTCGTTTTCAGCGCCTTGACCTTTTCACCGTCACTCTCCGTCAGATCGGCGCATACATTGCAAAAAATCAGCTCAAAGACGCGGTTGACGTTCTCATGAACGGCGACGGAAACGGGAACGCAATCACAACTTCAAACGTTGAATCAACCGGAACACTTACTTACGGCGATCTTGTTGATTTTTGGAACAGTTTTGACCCGTATACACTGAACAGCATCATCGCTTCCCCCTCCATGACGGCAAAGCTTTTGAAGCTCTCAGAATTCCGCGACGCCGCCGCGGGGCTCAATTTCCATTCAAGCGGAAACCTCGTCACTCCCTTCGGCGCCGAACTTCTCAAAAGTTCGGCCGTTGCGAACGACACTCTCATCGGACTTGACAAAAACTGCGCGCTTGAGCTCGTCACGGCGGGCGGGGTTTCAACCGAATTTGACAAGCTCATTGACCGCCAGCTTGAACGCGCGGCAATCACAAGCATTGCGGGCTTTGCAAAAATCTACACTCCGGCGTCAAAAGCACTTTCGCTTTGATTCAAAAGGAGAATGCCATGATTGAACCGACCGAAGTTTGTGCAATTCTCAAAGAGCACGCAGACCTTGAAGACATTCCGGCCACGGAGCTTCTTCCCGTTTGCGAAAGAGCGGTTTCTTATGTTCAATCGCTCCTCAGAGACGATGCAGACCGTGATTCGCCCCGCGTTGCGGCTCTTTCGGCCGCCGAAGCAAGAGTTGAGGTTTTCCATAAACTTCTTTCCGCTCCGGACCGTTTCAGCAGCTACAAAGTCGGCGATATGACAATCCAACGCGACATTCAAAAGGAGTTTTTGATTGAAAAAGCAATGCGCGACGAAGCTTTCCTTAAAAGCGCCGACATTCTCAAAGACAAAGGAGGCTTTTTCTTTGAAGCATATCCGTAAAGCCGCGCCGAAATTCATTGAAAAATACGGTCAGCTCCTTTCGATTGAAAAGGAAGGAAACAAAAAAGAGTTCCGTGCCTTTTTTCAACCGCTGAGATACAAAAACAAAATGTATCTCAGCACCGTTTCAACGGAACTCGGCTATGACGTCCTTTCAAAGTTTCTTTTGATTTGTCCCGTCGGTGTTCCGATTGAAGAAGTCAACGGCCTTGACGTTTTTCTTCGTTTCGGGGAGGACGATTTTTCGGTTGACCACTGCGAAAAAATTTATTTCAGAGACGAACCGCTTTATTATTGGGCAATCGTCCATCAGAACAAGGGGGACTGCATTTGAAAACAGACGGTCTTGTTTCAAAAATCGTTTCAAAAATCAACGGCGAAATGAACGACATTGAAAACGTTGAAGCCGTTCTCTCCTATTCCGGCTCATGCATTCGCGCGCCGATAAAAAAGATTTATCTTTCCTTTATGACGGGAGAAAACAACGTTTCCCATTATTACGACGATACTGAAAAATGTTGCCGGCTCAATAAAATCAGCGTTTCAATGAACTGCTATTCTCCGGCGAACCTTGCGGTCGAGCAGGTCATTGCAAAAGCGGAAGAAGTTCTTGACCGGCTCTGCGACTCCTTCGGTGGGGAAATGACGGGGTATAAGCTTGAAAAAGCAAAACTTGACGATGACTCAAAGGCGGTCAAAATTCCTTGCACACTCTTTTTCCGCTACGAATCCTGCCCGGCATACGACGTTGCAAACAGCGTTCTTGTTCCGTTTGCGGACTTCATGTGCAAGACACACGTTACGGACGAAAATCTTCACCTTTCCGAAAAAGAGAAAGCCTTCGTCCGCCAACCGATAGTCACCGGACGCTACACCGGAACAGGCGACGAAGAACATGAAGTTATTCTCGGTTTCAGGCCGAAGTTTCTCATAATTTATGAGCTCGGAAGTCAGCTTTTTGCATATGATCCGGTGAATGCACAGGTTCATTACCGCTTTGCCGTCTGCGGTGCGGGCGGAAACATGAGGGGCGTTACTCTCACGAAGGACGGTTTCAAAATCAGCAAATCGATTTCCGTCAAAGTCAACGGCGCCGTTTGCGAACTCAATGATGTTCTTTTGACTTACGCTTACGTTGCGGTGATGTAAGACGTAAAAAGCCCTCTCACCGTTCATTTTTGCATGGTGAGAGGGCTTTGCTTAATTTTTTTTGAATTTATATTTTCCTTTGCCGTGACCCGAAACGGGCTCGACGATTCCGTTCGACACTAAGATTGAACTTAATTTTGAAGCGGCAGAATTTTCTATTTCGAGGAGTTCTTTGATATCGCTTCTTCCGAAAAATTCCTCATAGCCGAACTTTTCAAACAATTTTCTCATTTGAACTATTCTCACAGATGAAAGACGGGCGGCATTTTCCGAAATTTT
>JAUNFH010000219.1 GCA_030525185.1 Clostridia bacterium | reverse complement strand
GGGATTGCTTTGGCTGAGCAAAACCGTTTCCAGTTCGGGAAATCTCTTTTTAATCTTCTTTTCAAGCGCCGCCATTGCAGGATACTCGGTTTCAAAATGTCCGGCGGCAACAACAGTGATGCCTTTTTCCTCTGCGTCGAACATCTCATGATGACTGATATCGCCCGTAACATATGCGTCGGCCCCGGCGGCAATCACTTCGTCAAGAAAACTCATGCCGGCTCCGCCGCAAACCGCAACGCTTTTTATCTTTTTTCTTCCTTCAACGAATCGAACGGTTGTCTTAAGCTTTTTTGCAACCTCTTTTGCAAACGTCTCCGGTTCGGTTTCGTCGGTTTCTCCGAGTCTTGCCATAGGCAGAACGCATTCGGCGCTTTCGATTTTTTTGATGTTCCCGAGCGAAAGTATTTCACAAAGCACGTCATTCACTCCGCCGTCGGCACAGTCGAAACATGTGTGAGCAGAAATTGCATTGATTCCGCTTTTCGCAAGTTCAAAAGCCATGTTACCTTTCAAAAATGTTTTCTGTGCCTTAAAAATCACCGGATGATGCGTAACAATCAAATTCACGCCGTTTTCTTTTGCGCTTTCAAGCGTTTGTGAAGTAAGGTCAAGCGCAAAACCGGCTTTTCTTACCGTGTCGTTTTTGTCACCGGCAAGAATTCCGCAATTGTCCCATTCGCATTTTGTGTTATAGGGAGCAATTTCGTTAATATATTCCGAAATATCTTTTACGGTAATCATATTTAATCCTCCGTAAGCTTTTTAAAATCATCAATAATTTCCGAAAGAGATTCCACTTCATTCGGAGATGTTCCGGCCTTTTTGAGTGAATCCCTTCTTTTGGTGAGTCTTGAAAGTTGATTGGCAAGATATGCTTTTGCGGTTTCGTCTTTTCTTTTATATAATGTTCCCGTGTATATCATCGCCGGAGAATGTTCTTTCTCTTTCCCTGTAAATTCCGCCGCAATAACGCAATAACAATGTTTTTTATCAGAAGAGCATCCTTCTTCGACAATTTCAAAACCGTTTTCAAATAAAAAGCCTCTTACATCCTCCTGATGACTCATAGGCTGAAGAACAAAGCGAAAGCGTTTGTCATATATCCAGTCCGTTCTTGAAAGAATTTCGGCAATTAACATTCCGCCCATTCCTGCAATCACAATGTCGTCACAGCAGTTTTTGTCAATTCCGTCAAGTCCGTCGGAAAGCGCCGTACTTATTTTTGAAGAAAGATCATACTGTTCAATTGTTTTTTTTGCGTTTTCAAGCGGCATTTTTCTCAAATCCGCCGCAACAGCCGAAGGTGAAACACCGGTTTGAACGAGATATACCGGTATGTATGCATGATCCGTTCCGACGTCAGCAACGCGGGAACCCTTTCTTACAAACGAAGCAACCAGCGACAGCCTTGAATCAAGATTGATCGTTTTCAAAAACTCACTCCTTTAAAAAAAATCAGCCACCGCAAAGGTGGCTGACGAAAAGAAAAAATAAACTTATTTTGAAGCAAGATATTCGTTGACTCTTGAAACAAGTTCGTCAGCATCAACACCGTGAACGGCACAAGCCTCTTCAACAGATTCCCCTCTTGACGAAGGGCAACCGAGACAATGCATTCCCATTTCAAAGAAAAACATTGCAGTTCCTCTGTCGGCGTCAAGAATGTCGCCGATAAGCATATCTTTAGTAATTTCCTTCATGATAATTACCATAGCCTTTCCGGCTACAAATAATACAATAAGCAATCACGTTTAACCCTTGCTGTAGCCCGGACAAGGCGTGATATTATTCTTGCCCACTCAAAAATCTGCCTGTAAAATTTTGAGAGACATATAATTTTTGTTCAGCGTAATTTTTCGCGCGAAACATTTCTTTTATTATCAGCTTTCACTGAAAAAGGCGAAATATTCAAAGCAAAAATCAAAGCATGAATTTTTTAATCATTATAATAATGATGATACCCATTTTGATGCAAAGACCGGTCATCATTGTGTTGACAATAACAACAGCCTTTTCCTCGTCGCCTTCCTTCTTGGCCTTTGAATAAATAATAAGACCGACGATAGCAAAAATGAACGAGAAGAATCTTGCAGCTCTTGAGGCAACAGCATATTTTTCGGCTTTTGCAGCCTTTTTGGCAGCTTTGAGTTCAGCCTTAATCTCCTTCTTGCTTCTTATTTCGGCGGCAGGAGCAGCAGGTTCGGCAACAGGCTCCGCAACGGCGGTTGCAACGGCAGCCGGCGCTTCGGCTTCGGCAACAGCTTCATCTTCAGCAGCAACCGGAGCTTCGGGCTGAGTGTAAACATTTGCAGCCGGTTCGGCAACATACGCATCATTCTGAGGTTCAACCTTCTGACCGCAGATAAAGCAAAAATCGGAATTGTCATCAATTTCATTTCCACAGAATTTACAAACCATAGAGAAACATCCCCCTAAAATTTTATAGCTAATTATAACATTAACTTTTGCTTTTGACAATAGAGTTTTTTAATAAATTTCTCAAAAAACGGCCGATTTCAATAAAATTATTCAAAAATCCTTGAAACTGACTCTTTTTTACTGTAAAATACTCGTAATTATGAAAAAAGCGATGTGAAATAAATTGTCTCTTATCTCAGCACACAATCTTTCTCTTTCGTTTTCGGAAAGAACTGTTTTTTCAAACATTTCGTTTGATGTTTATAAAAAGAATAAAATCGGTTTCATCGGTGTCAACGGA
>JAUNFH010000063.1 GCA_030525185.1 Clostridia bacterium | reverse complement strand
AAAGGCCGACGTTTACGTTGTCTGCATGGGCTTTTGATTTATCCTTGAACTGAGTTGCTCAATGTGATGTATTCCATAATTCAGTCCTCCTGTTTATTTTATTTCTCCGAGCCAGGAAGCAACTTCGTCCTTGCTTGCGGAAGAAGAAAAACGCTTTCCTGAAAGCCATGTTCCGCCCTTTGTGGCTTCTTCAAGAAGCTTTGCGCTGTCACCGAGTCCGGACGAAGCGGAGGTGCAGAAAGGAATGACGGTCTTTCCAGAAAAATCGTTCGCCGCAACAAAGGAGCTGAGCGGCCACGCGGCAATGCCCCACCAAATGGGATAGCCGACATAAACGGTGTCATAGCTCTCCCAATCGGGAACGGTTGTCTCTTTGAGTTTTACGGTTCTGAGTGTTTCGTCGTCGTGCTCACGGCTGACGCGGCTGTTCTTGTCGTTCCAATTGAGGTCGTCCGAGGTGTACTCCTCTTCGGGAACGACTTCATAAAGCCGGCCGCCGATTTCTTCGGCGATGTATTCGGCAACCTTTTTTGTGCTTCCGGTTGCCGAAAAGTATATGATGAGCGGCTTCTTTTCGGAAGACGTGTCGTTGTTCGACGCGCTTTCGGGTGCGCTTTCGGAAGTGTTGTCCGCTGTGCTTTCAGATGATGAAGTTGTGCTTTCGGTGTTGTCTTTTGCACAGGCGACAAGCGAAAAAACAAGAAGTGCCGTCATTAATAAAGCAAGAATCTTTTTCATTTTTTAACCTCCTATGTTACTGATCCAGTTTTTGATTTCCTTTTCTTTTGTTCTGAGGTTGCTTGCGCTGAAATGAAGGTTCAAACCGCTTTTTACGTCGGAAGAACGGCACATCTTTTTGATGTCCTCAAACGTGTGGCCGAGCCAGCCGCCGTTCGTTGCAAAAGGATAAACCGTTTTTCCGGAAAGGTCGTTTTCCTCAAAAAACGTTTTGACCGCCGGAGCGAAGGTGTACCACCAAACGGGCGTTCCGAGGATTACCGTGTCGTAATTTTTGAGGTCAACGCCGAGCGGTTTGATTGCGGGGGAATAGCCGCTGTTGACTTCTTTGTGGCCTTGATCGACGATTGCGTTGTAAGTTCCTTCATACGGCTTTACGGTTTTGATTTCTGCAATATCTCCGCCGATTCTTTTATGAATTTCTTCTGCGATTTTTTTCGTGTTCCCGGAAAGGGAATAATATATAACGACGGGTTTCATAAAAAATACCTCCTTTTAAAGCGCGTTGTATTCTTCGTCGGTGACCGGTTCGCACCATTCGTTGCTGCAATTTTCACCGGGAATTTCAAACGCAATGTGTGAAAACCAACTGTCCTTTTTTGCACCGTGCCAATGCTTCACGTTCGCCGGAATCACAACAACAGAACCGGGAACGAGCGACTGCGGCTCTTTTCCTTCTTCCTGATACCAACCCTCGCCGGCAACGCAAATAAGAATTTGTCCACCGTCTTTTGAGGCTTTATGAATGTGCCAATTATTGCGGCAGCCGGGTTCAAATGTAACATTCGCGAGGAAAAGTCCGTCTTCGGGTTTCGTCAGCGGATTAAGGAACGAGTTTCCGATGAAGTATTTTGCAAATGCCGTGTTTTCTTCACCGGTTTTAAAAATATTGATTTTTTCAAATTCGTCTTTTGAGAAAACTTTCATGTGAAAACCTCCTGATTGACAATAATTTTCACAGGGTGTATAATGTCCCTGTAAGTTTGATTATATTCTACAACTTAAAGTTAACTTTAAGTCAATAGGAAAACAAAATTTATCTGAAAAAATTTTTTATTAAGAAGGTTATGAGATGTTTTACACAGTCGGGGAAATGGCAAAAAAAATCGGAGTTGCGCCTTCAACGTTGAGATATTATGACAAAGAAGGACTCCTTCCGTTCGTTGAACGTTCCGACGGCGGAATAAGAATGTTCAAGGAAGAAGACTTCGGCTGGCTTTCAATCATCGAATGCCTCAAAAAAACGGGAATGCCGATTAAGGAAATCAAAAAGTTCATCGACTGGGGAATGCAGGGCGACTCAACAATCGAGGAGCGCCTTGAACTCATTGACCGTCAGCGCGACGAGGTTCTCAAAAGGATTGATCACCTCAATTCAACGCTTGACACGCTTAATTACAAGCATTGGTTTTATGAAACGGCGAAAAAACCCGGAACGTGCGATTACCCGAAAAACCATCACGACGACGAACTTCCGCCGGAAATTCTCGAAATTAAAAAGCGTCTTAACAAATAAGTAAAATAATTTTTAAAAACCTCTTGACTCTCACGTTTCGTCATAGTGTATGATGCAATTGCGAAAGCGAAAAGTTTTTCGGAAAAATCTTGGGAGGATTCAAGATGAAAACAGTTCATGAAATCGGAAGAATTTCCGGCGTCAGTGTGCGAACGCTGCATCATTACGACGCAATCGGTCTTTTGAAACCGACCGCCGTGACCGAAGCCGGATACAGGCTGTATGACGATACGGCTCTTTTAAAGCTTCAAAGCATTCTCTTTTTTCGTGAGCTTGAGTTTCCGCTCAAAGAAATCAAGGCGATTTTTGAAAATCCGAACTTTGATTACGTTGCGGCACTCAAGGAACAGCTTAAACTTCTTGAACTCAAAAAGAAGCGGATTGAAAATCTTATTGCTCTCGCAAAAGAAACTATCGAAACCGGAGTGATTAAAATGGACTTTTCACCGTTTGGAAAAAAAGAAATTGAAGAGCTTTCAAAAGAAGCAAGGGAAAAATGGGGTTCAACCGCAGAATTTAAAGAATTTGAAGAAAAGCAAAGTGAAGGAAAAACGGAAAACGCAGAAGAAAAAATGCTTCTCCTTTTTTCCGAGATCGGGAAAGAACGGAAAAAATCGCCTGCTTCTCCGGAAGCGCAGGCGGCAGTCAAAAGACTTCAGGCGTTCATCAATGAAAACTTTTATACCTGCACCGATGAAATTCTTTCATCGCTCGGCTTGATGTATACTGCCGACGAGCGCTTCAAAAAGAACATTGACCGCTTTGGTGGCGAGGGTACTGCGGAATTTGTGAGCCGTGCGATTGAAGAGTATTACAAAAAGCGTAACCTTATCGGGTAATTCCGAAAGGAAATCCGTCATAAAATTGAGTAGCCGGTTTTTATCGGTTACTATTTTTTTTTTGGGTGAAAGATTATGATAATCAGAGTCAGAAAGAACGCCATTGTTTCGGCGGCATTCTTTATTGCCGCCGCGGCCGTCATTACGGTGTTCTTTTTTGCGCGGGCGCAAACCGAAGAGCCGGAAAAGGCATATATCAAATGGGCGGAGCTTAACGTCAGCCTTTCCGCTCTTGAAGATACGATGAAGCTTGACGTTGAAACCTATGACAACCTTTATCACATCAGTTGGATTGACTCGCTTTCTTATCTTGCCTGCAAAAACGGAAACAATTGGAGCGGATATAAGAAAAAGGACCTTCAAAAAATGCTTGACTGTCTCGGAGACAGCAACACGATTGAAGATCTTATGGGCGAAAACAAATATTTCAGTTATTACAGGGAGACGTTTTCCGCCGCTTTGGGCGGATTTCTCGGAGAATTTGAACGTCAGGTTCCGGACGGAAACGGCGGAATCAAAGTGAAAAGCGGCTACGGCCTTGTTGCCTACAGCCCGATTGCCGAAGGATTTTCATACAGCCATTACGACGACTTCGGCTCGTCCCGCTCTTACGGCTACCGCAGAAGTCACCTCGGAAACGACCTTCTCGGAAACGTCGGAACGCCGATTGTTGCGGTTGAGGGCGGAACGGTTGAATGCATCGGTTGGAATCAATACGGCGGCTGGCGGCTCGGAATACGCTCGTTTGACAAAAAGCGGTCATATTATTACGCGCATCTGAGAAAAAATCATCCCTATAATTCGGACATAAAGCAAGGCTCGCTCGTCAAGGCCGGTCAGGTGATAGGTTACATGGGGATGACCGGCTATTCGGCGACGGAAAACGTCAACGGAATGACTGTTCCGCACCTTCATTTCGGACTTCAGCTCATTTTTGACGAAAGTCAAAAGGAGGGAACGAATCAAATTTGGCTTGACGTTTATAAACTTGTGAAACTCCTTTCAAAAAACCGTGCAACCGTTCTCAAAGACGAAAAGAGCGGCGAATATTTCAGAAAGTATGACATAATAGATAAGAGATATCCCCAAGAGCTGAAAAAATTCTTTTGACAGAAGAAAAGTGCTGCGACGAAAAACGTTTCGTCACAGCACTCAATTTTCGTTTGAACGGGAAATTTATGCCTGGGTTGTGCCTTCTTCGTCGCTGCCCTGGTCAAGTTTGAGAAGCTTTTTGATGAAAGCCGCAAGCTTCTGAAGAAGATATGTAATATCCTGCCAGAACATCATGATTGAAAATTCCACGACTTTTTCCTCCTTTTCCGTTATATATTTTCAATTGGATTATATAACATATTTTGAAGTCTGTCAATGAAATGAATCAATAATATCTGAGAACGGCAACAACTTTTCCGAGGATTGAAACTTCGTCAACAATAATAGGATCAAACAGCTCGTTTTCAGGCTGAAGGCGGAAATGGCCGTTTTCTTTATAAAAGGTTTTGACCGTTGCTTCGTCGTCGATGAGGGCAACGACCATGTCTCCGTTGTTTGCAACGGGCGTCTGTTCGGCAAATATGATGTCTCCGTCAAGAATTCCGGCGCCGAGCATACTTTCACCGCGGACATGAAGGGCAAAAAGCGGCTTGTCCTTTGAAACGTAGCCGGAATAGGGGAGGTAACACTCAACCTGCTCAACGGCAAGGATCGGCATGCCGGCCGTGACAACACCGAGAAGGGGAACGTGGTGAACGTTTTCCGCCTGGCCGACAATTCTGATCGAACGTTTGAGCATCGGGTCGCGAACGATATATCCCTTTTCCTCAAGAGCGTCAAGATTCGCCTGAACGGAGGACGTTGAACGAAGGCCGACCGCCTGACAGATTTCTCTGACTGAGGGCGGAACTCCGTCGCCGGCGCGCTCTTTGAGATATTCGAGAATACGGTATTGATTATCGCTTAAAGGTTCCATATTATAACCGAGCCTTTCCGCTGCAAAATTTTTATTAGAAAGTTTCAATCGCTTTGCCGCAGCAAAACAAAGCTGATAATTATTCAAAAGAACAATCAATGTCATAAGCGAACAAATGATCGCCTGACAATGAAAGTATAACACATTCTTTTGAAAAATGCAAACATTTGTTTGGTAAAAATGAGAAAAATTATGAAAAAATTGTCTTTTATCCGAAATTCTCATTTTTTGGCTCTTTCGGGTATAAATATAATTGAGTCGGAGCAAAATATTTTTACAAATTATTTTGAAACGGCGGTTTGAAAAATGAAAAACAACAATTCAGAAAGAGGATATCTTTTTTCAAAGAAAGGCTTTTATATCACGGCCGCAATCGGAATTTTTGCCGTTCTTGCGGCGGTCGTCACACTTCGTTTTACAACGAAAAAGGTTAAAAACGACCTCACGAGCTTCATCAGTCAGAACACCGCGCCTTTTACGGGTGAGGTTCAAAACGATTTGACGAATGTTCCGGATACCCGTGACTTCCCGACGGCGGAAGAAATTACGGACGAAAAAACAGAAACCGAAACAAAACCGGAAACAACAACAGCCGAAAGTACAACGGAAAAGAAAACTTCCGAAACGCCCGAATCCGGAACGGCGCCGGCAGCGAAAATCGAAAATTCCGGATACTGTCTTCCGACTCAAACGGGAGTTCTCAAAGAATTCTCTCCGGAGACACCCGTTTTCAGCAAAACGATGGGCGATTACCGAACCCACAGCGGAGTTGACTTTGAAGGAAAAGAGGGCGATGAAGTTTGTTCGGTCGGAAACGGAGTTGTTTCAAGGGTTCTTGCCGACACAATGTGGGGATATATCATTGAAATCGACCACGGTGATTTCACCGCAAGATATGTCGGTCTCAGTCAGGACGGAACGGTCGGAATCGGCGAAAGCGTTTCAAAAGGACAAAAGCTCGGCGCTCTTGCTTTGATTCCGGCGGAGAGCGAGGACGGATTCCACCTTCATTTTGAAGTTGTTAAGGACGGAAAAAACGTTGATCCGGTTGCCGCACTCGGGCTCGGCGGATAACACGCCCCCGTAGAACCGTTTAGGGGCAAAAGGAGAAGACTGCCGCAATAGTTTTGCGGCAGTCTTTTTTGCGGGTGATAAAAACGGAAAAATTATTAAAACACGCACAAAAAAGTTCACAAAATGTTTTAAATATTATAAAATCTCTTGCAAGTTTGTTTTTCTTGTGCTATAATTTCTTCAGCAAATGCTAAATACTTATTGAAAGAAGGAAAAAATAATGGATAACGTTGTTAATACTCTCATTGATTTTGTTAATCAGATTAAAACTCTTATTGAGCAGCTCGTTGCTTATTTCCGCGGTCTTAACGATCAGAAATAATTAACCGAAAACGCCTTCGCACTTTTGTGCGAAGGTTTTTCTTTTATTTCTCTTGATTTTGGGTGGGAATTATTGTATACTTCAAATGATTTTACCGCCCGTAATTTTTCGCGCGGACATACTTAAACGAAAAGGAATGATTTTTATGGCAAAACTCAAAGATATCGACAAAGCCGCGGCTTCAAAGGGAAAAGGTCTTGAAACGCTTTGGCAATTTGTAAAATTCATTGTTGTAAGTCTCGGTGCGTTCGTTATTCAAACGTTTTTGCCGTATCTCATCAAACTTCCGATGAGCGACGAATTTTTGCATCAGGCATATAAGTTTTGGATTTTCCAAAGCGAAGAACCCGTGAACGGCGTGATTGCGGCCGGTTTCGGCGTTTTCATTGCGGCGAACGTCAGCAACGTTGTTGCTCAGATTGTTTCGTTCTTCATCAACAGAGACAAAACTTTTAACTCAGACGCAAATGTTGCGGTCACTCTTCCGATTTATATTATTTTCACAATCGCGCTCATTTGTTTTTCGGCGTGGCTTTCGCCGACGCTTATCACCTTCTTCTGCAATCACAACATGGAAGGCGCGTCGCTCGCTCTTTCGGGAGCAATCTGCGGAGCAATCCAGTTCTTCCTTTATTTCCCGGTTGACAAGATTCTTTTCCACAAGAAAAAAGAGGATAAGGCCGCCGAAAAGGAAGAAAAATAAAAGAAAAAACGTTTCAAAATCAAAGCCGCCGTTTTTCGGCGGTTTGGTTTTTAAAATAAGGAGTGAACGAAATGTTCAAATTTATTCGGTGCGCCGAAAACACATATTATTTAGGCTGCTTTGCAAACACGGGTGTTTATTACCTCGGAAACAACGAAGTTGTTCTCATTGACGGCTGCGATCACAAAAAGAGCTTTACCGACCTTGACGGCTACCTTTCCGAAAGGGGCTGGCGCGTCAAAATGATAATCAATACCCATGCTCATATCGACCATATCACGGGCGACAGGTTCTTTGTCGAAAAATACGGCTGTGACGTATATTCAAGCGACGTTGAGCATCACCTCATCGAACTTTGCAACCTTGAGGGAGAAATCTATTTCAACGGCCTTCCGATCAACAGGAAGCGAAGCTACTTTTTCCGTCCCGTCGGCGTGAAGGCAAAGCCGGTTTCCGAAGCGCCTCTTCCCAAAGGTTTTGAAATTCTTCCGCTTCCGGGTCATTCGTTCGGAATGATTGCCGTCAGAACGCCGGACAAGGTTTGGTTCACGGGGGACGCGGTTCTTTCAAAGGAGACGTTTGAAAGTTATAAGCTTCCGTTCTTTTTCGATATCAATAAAAGCATCGAAACGCAGAAAATGCTTTCAAAGCTTGAAGGGGATTATTTTGTCCCTTCCCATTCCGAACCGGGAAAGAGCATTTGTGAACTTGCGCTTTACAATGCCGACTGCCTTGAAAAGCTCAAAGAATATTTTTATTCAATCGGCGACCAAAGAACGCTTGAGGAAATTTTTGCCGTCTGTTGTAAAGATCTTTCGCTCAAAATCGAAAACGATCAGTACGGAAAATTGCTCACAACGGTCAAGGGCTTTTTGGAGGCGCTTTTTGAGGACGGAAGGCTTGACGCGGAAATTCGTGATTATAAACTCGTATATTTTACGAAGTAAACCGCAAATATACAAAACATTCACGGCGAAAAACCGTTTTATACATTGTAAATAAAACAAAAGTGTAAAAAAATACACTTTTGACTTGACAAGTGAATATTTTGGTGTTAAAATTACCCCCGCAATACAGATAATATGATATTTGGAGGATTTAAGTCATGAAAAAAGTAATTGCACTTGTTCTTGCGGCTCTCATGGTTTTTGCTTTGGTAGCTTGCAACACTTCAAAAGACGACCCGTCAACTTCTGCTCCCGACGCTTCGTCATCATCGGACGCAACCGAAAAGAAAACTCTCGTTATGGCAACCAACGCAACTTTCCCGCCGTATGAATACAAAGACGGCGACAATTTTGCAGGCATCGACGTTGAAATCGCCGAAAAGATTGCCGAAAAGCTTGGTATGACCCTTGAAATTCAGGACGTTGAGTTCGGTTCAATCGTCGGCGGCGTTCAGACCGGAAAGTTCGACATCGGCATGGCAGGCATGACTGTTACCGATGAAAGAAAGCAGAGCGTTAATTTCACCGATACTTACACAACCACAAAGCAGGTTGTAATCGTTAAGGAAGATTCCGCAATCAAATCGCTTGACGACCTCAAGGGCGACGGCTCAATGAAGTTCGGCGTTCAGCAGGATACAACCGGCGACATTCTTGCTTCAGATACCGTTGACAACGGCGGTTACGGCGAAGAAAACGTTACCCGTTACAAGGCAGCAACCGATACCGTTCAGGCTCTCAAGACCGGAAAGGTTGACGCGGTTATCATTGACGAAGCTCCCGCAAAGTCATTCGTAAAATCAACCGACGGACTCAAGATTCTTGAAGGAACATGGCTTGAAGAACAGTATGCCATTGCAATCGCAAAGGACAACACCGAACTTCTTGAAAAAGTCAACACCGCACTCAAGGAACTCACCGAAGACGGAACCGTCAAGTCAATCATTGACAAGTACATTCCGGCTGAATAATTCGGGAAAAACGTAAAATTTTAAAGGGCGGCTCGTTCCGCCCTTTTTTGAAACTATCCCCGGAAAAGACGTTTTGCTTTTTCGGAGATATCTTTCTGTTAAGGAGGTATTCAATTGAAGGAATGGTTTGCCGATCTTTCAAAAAAGTTCATGCTTTGCTTCATTGACAAGGGATATTGGAAGTGGCTTGTTGAAGGATTCAGAAATTCGCTTGTAATCACATTCTTTGCAATCATCATCGGTTTTGTGTTCGGCGTTGTTCTTGCAACGATCCGTTCGTCATACGACAAAAACGAGGAAACGCTCAAGCTTCGCGGCGGACTCGGCTATTGGCTTTTGAAAATTGTCAATGCGATCAGCAAAATATACATCACCGTTGTCAGAGGCGTTCCCGTTGTTGTTCAGCTCATGCTCTGGTACTTTGTAATTCTTGTTTCGCAGGATAACGGCGTTATTGTTGCAATCGTTGCGTTCGGTTTCAACTCTGCGGCGTATGTTGCAGAAATTTTCCGTGGCGGAATCATGTCGGTTGACAACGGTCAGTTTGAAGCCGGACGTTCGCTCGGTTTCGGCTACGTCAGGACAATGGTCCACATCATTATTCCGCAGGCGGTCAAGACCGTTCTTCCGACTCTTCTCAACGAAGTTATCGCCCTTCTTAAAGAAACTTCAGTTGCGGGTTACGTCGGAATTATGGATCTCACAAAGGCGGGCGACCTTATCAGAGGACGTACTTTTGAAGCGTTTATGCCGCTTTTTGCCGTTGCGATTATTTATCTTTTGACCGTTATTATTTTGACGGCTGTTTTCACCTCAATCGAAAGGAGGCTTCGCAAGAGTGAACGATAAAGTTTTGATTCACGTTGAAGGGCTCAAAAAGCATTATCTCGGCGGAAAAGTCAAGGCTCTTGACGGCATTGACTGCGACATTCATCAGGGAGAAGTTCTCGTCATCATCGGACCTTCCGGCTCGGGAAAATCAACGTTTTTGCGCTCGCTGAACCTTCTTGAAATTCCGACCGGAGGAAAGATTGTTTTTGACGGCCATGACATCACCGACCCAAAAACGAACATCAACCTTCACCGCAGAAAAATGGGAATGGTGTTCCAGCATTTTAACCTTTTCCCGAACATGACAATCCTCAAAAATATGACAATAGCTCCGATGAAGCTGCTCAAAAAAAGCAAAGCCGAAGCGGAGAAAAAGGCAACGGAACTTCTTGAAAGAGTCGGCCTTGCCGACAGGGCAAATTCCTATCCGTCTCAGCTTTCTGGCGGACAGAAGCAGCGTGTTGCAATCGTCCGTGCGCTTTGCATGGAACCGGAAGTAATGCTCTTTGACGAACCGACGAGCGCCCTTGACCCGGAAATGGTCGGCGAAGTTCTTGACGTTATGAAGGAACTTGCTCACGAAGGAATGACTATGGCCGTTGTTACTCACGAAATGGGCTTTGCAAAAGAGGTTGCAACGAGAGTTATCTTCATGGACGGCGGAAAAATTCTCGAAGAAGGAACGCCGGACGAAATTTTCTCGAATCCTCAGAATCCGAGAACAAAAGATTTCCTTTCAAAGGTTATCGTTTGATTCTTTTTGCTTTTTGAAAAAGTTGCCGTGAATTTTTTTCGGCAACTTTTTTTATTAATAAACTTAAAAAAATTGTCAAAAAATGTCGGATAAAAAGTAGACAACCGAAAAAAATGTGCTATAATATTTTCAGTAACTTCCTGCTTTACGGAGGCTGCGAAAAAACTATTCTCGATTGGAGAGTGTATTTATGTTCTTTCAAATCTACGGACAGACTGCCGGCTATCAGTTGCTCGGCTGGCTGTTGGTGTTTGCGGGACTTATCCTCGCAAATGAGTTCGCGCGCCGCACAAAATTCGGCGGAATTGTTTGCTTCATTGCAATCCCGGTTGCTTTGAGCGCATACTTTATCGCAATTTATATCGGTGCCGCAAATGGTGCCGAATGGGCGCTCAACAATGACACCTATGTTCATATGAACAGCTGGTTCCATTACGCAAAGCTTTATGCCGCAACAATCGGATGCATCGGTTTCATGATCATCAAGTACGGTTGGGGCAAGCTCGGAAAAGCACATTGGTTCAAGTGTTTCCCGTTCCTCATTGTTGCAATTAATATTCTCATTGCCGTTGCTTCAGACTTTGAATCGGCAATCAAGGCCGGTTCCTTGGCTGGCGGTTGGTGGCTTTCTTCGGAAGGCGTTTGGCTTTACGGCGGTTGGTGGAACCTCCTTAACGGAATTGCCGGACTCATCAACATTGCCTGCATGACCGGTTGGTGGGGAATCTACTCGTCGAAGGGCAAGAAGGATATGCTTTGGCCCGACATGATGTGGATTTACATTGTTGCTTACGACGTTTGGAACTTCCAGTATACTTACCTCAACCTTCCGACCCATTCTTGGTACTGCGGACTTGCGCTTTTGCTTGCTCCCACGGTTGCAAACTTCCTTTGGAACAAGGGCGGCTGGATTCAGAACCGTGCAAACACTCTTGCTCTTTGGTGCATGTTTGCCCAGGTTTTCCCGCTCTTCCAGGACAACAGCGTTTTCACAACCGTTTCTTCGGTTTACGGCGAAGGCGGAGCAGCGGCCGCAATGGGCGCAACAATGCCGACGGTTGCAGAACCGCGTATGCAGGGAATCATTTCGGTTCTTTCAATCGCAATCAATGCGCTTGCTCTCGGTTGGATCATCAAGCGTTCAATCGAACAGAAGAAGAACCCATATACGAACGAAATCTTCACCGACACAAAGGACTTCCAGCTTGCAATGGCAAGAAAAGAAGCCGAATAAGATTTTTGAAAAAAAACAAAAGATGTCGCAGTCAGACCGATTGCGGCATCTTTTTTGTTTTTTGGGGGGTATTTTGGGTGGGATAATTTAACCGCACTGAGTTCTTTTTGAATTTACACCCGACTGTTCTGCTTTTCCTTGGCTCACTCCTGTGAGGGAGCTGTCGGCTTGCCGACTGAGGGAGAGACTTCCTACGCTACGGCTTATTTTTTTAGGTTCTTCCTTTAAGCGCACGCTTTATCTTTGAATCCGCATCCGACCGCTCCGCTTGGGGTACTTTTGTCGATTGAAACAAAACAAAGCAATGAAAAGCCGAATCGACAAGGTCTTTTACGCTGTGTTTTCCCCTTAACTGCGTCTGAAATGCTCGCAATGGAACAACCATTGCTGTGCTTTCATCCTTGTCAAAACAAAAATACAACGCAAAATCCTCTTGCCCCTCCGACTTTCCATCGCTTGCCAAAAATTCGCTTTGTATTACGCCGCATTTGGAAACCGAATTTTCCTTTTGCGGGAGAAAAAGGAAAATATCGCCTTCCGATGCGGCTACAACGATTTTGTCAGCTAATCTCTCTTTTTAATAACACCAATCCGCTATTATCATTAAACCACACTCTGTCATGGATTTTCAGTCAAGGAAAACTAAAAAGAATGTTTTCTGATTTCCTTCTCTCCGCGGATTTCTTGCGGTGGATTTATAAATTCCGCCTTAATTTTTCATCGTAGGGAAGTCTCGTGAGGCTCCCGTTTAAACCTTA
>JAUNFH010000218.1 GCA_030525185.1 Clostridia bacterium | reverse complement strand
ACCTTCAGAATGTTGCCGACGACGTTTATGATTTTGCAATCAGAGGTTATGAATCCGCCGCCGGACTTCTCGGCAAATAATATTTGCTTTCTCACATATCCTTAAAGACACCGCATGGCTGTTTCAAAACGGCTGTGCGGTGTCTTTTCTTTATGTTTGCATCAGTTGGGCAGAATACATAGACATTACACCGAGATTTTGTCGCTTTTAATAATTGATAATATTTATCTGTTTATGGTAAAATATACGCGACTAACTTTGCATTGGCAAAATCACAAACGGAGGTAACTTATGAAAAAGCATCACGCAAAAAAAACACTCTCGCTCTTTCTTGCGCTGCTCATGCTGATAACGGCTGTTCCTTTGACGGCTGTTCCGGCTGCTGCTGCGGGAGGAACGCTGACCCCGAACGGTTGGGCGATTATTTCCTCAAACGGACAGAGAGTGAACACGGGCACCGGCACGTTCACCGTCTGTAACGACGGAACTCAGGACGCAATTTCTGTCGGTTTCATTGACTTCGATATTTCGGAAATTAATGGAACAGTCAGCAATGCAAAGCTGACTGTTGCCGGAAAAAACACCGGAGATAACAATAACTACAACACAGAAGCTTTTCTTGAAATCTTCTCGATTCCTCAGGGAAAAAGGCCGAATGTCAGCGGGGCAACCAGCAACCAATTTGGCAATATCTTTGGAACAAGCGGATTTTATCCGAACACCTACGATAATGCAAACAACGCCAAAAACACCCTTGGTGTTCTCGGTCAGCCTGCAATCGGTGTAATGAAAACGAAGGATATGCATGATGGCAACACTGCTACATATAACTTTGATATCAGCGAAGCTATTAACAAAGCTAAGAATGCCGGGCAGAACAAACTTTGCCTTGCCTTCCTTAACCCGAAGGCATATAGAGGTAGCCCCATTTGGTCTGATATCAATGTTTACTATAATACTGCAAATATTACATACACAGAGGTCGGAACAAAGGACGTCGGTCTTTCAAAAGGAACTGCTTTGTATAACGGTAACGGAGGAAACACGCGCGGTTCAGAAACAAGGCTTACTGTTTGTAATGACGGCAGTGCAAACAATACAGTTGCGTCCTTCGTTAAGTTTGATATTTCCGGCATTCCGTCAAACGTAGCAAGTGTAGTATTTAGCACCAATGTTTCTGTTGCGGGTGATTCAAACTCAAACGCATACGCCGAGGTTTACAGCGTAGCTCCCAACAAGTACCCGGCGAGCGGTAATGAATGGCAGACAACAAATAACTTTGACAAAATTCTCAGCTCGGGCGGTTCAAGTGCGTATAATACTGCCAAAGATTATTTTTCGGATTTGATGACGAAGGTCGGAACGCTGAAAACATCTCAAACCGGAAGCATTTCCTTTGATATTACAGAGGCCGTTCGAAATGCAAAGAATGCCGGTCAAACAGAACTTTGCCTTATGCTTATCAACCCTCAAAGCTATAACAACGGAAGCGGCGGTTGGTCGGATATTTATATCAATCCTCAGCAGACAAAGCTCGTTTGCAAGGAAAGCACGGACGCAAGCTCGCTTGGCAATTTTGGAAGCGGACTTTATTACCTCAGGCTGACATATAATGTTCCCGGTAATTATTGGGACAATAACCCACACAAAGCGTATTACCGCATTAACTACAAGAAAATGAACGGAACAGGCGAAGAAGCAACGATAGATATTCCAATCAATAAATCGACCTTCAATAGCTCAGGCGACAAGGTGTTTGATTATGTTATTGACGGATATCCGACTTCGGTTAAAACCGTTTACAACAACATGGATAGAACGAAAACCGTTATCTATACCGTTACAGACGTTAAGGTTGGTTATGCAATTGATAAATATCCAACATCTCCGAGTGTTGTTAAGAGCAGCTTTAATAAGGGCAACATGGGAACAGGCACATGGAGTGGAGAAGGCGATTTTGCAACCTTCAATAATGATGGCTTCCCCTACGCCAAAACCTTTGACTGGAAAACCTCCCCGGCGGAGACCTTTGTTCCCTATGTCGGCTCAAATTCAGTTTCAGCCGCCGTTGTTGCAAAAGACCAGTACGGCGTTGTAATGGGTACGGAATACACCGCAACTGTTCAGAAGTTTGCGAAGGATAACACAATCAGCCCGATTACAAGCACTGGGCTGACAGTTTCTCAATCATATAAAAGTGATTACACCGTTAATGTTGCCGACAGTGCAAGAGTTGCAAATACCGATTATTTCTACGGTCGGCTCACCGTTGATGTTGCTGATGCAAACACAAGTCAGGTTGGCGCAAACAGCAGGAACTTCAAAATAATAAACCAGAAGGAAACCGTCACAATTGATCCGAACGGCGGTGAGCTTTCTAATACTAACTATCAGATTTACTATGGTTCTCCTCTGAACGCAGAGATCAACAAAACGCTCAACGGCTATGCCTATCCTCCGACCGGCACGCGCGAAGGATACGCCCTCAAGGGTATTTACAGCAGTGCTACCGGAACGAATAAAATAGCCGATGATGAAAAGATTTGGAGCAACACGTCCTACTATGCTCAGTGGCAGGCGAATGTTTATACCGTCACTTTCCTCGATGCCGACGGAAATGTTTTCGCCACTCAGCCGGTTGAATACGGAAAAGGCGCAACCGCACCGGTGAACCCGCCGAAAAAAGCATATGACGCTGAAAATCACTATGATTTTACAGGTTGGGATACCGATTTTTCAAATGTAAAAAGCGATCTCACCGTTAGTCC
>JAUNFH010000217.1:272-2776 GCA_030525185.1 Clostridia bacterium | reverse complement strand
GGCTGCGGAAAATCAACCCTTTTCAAGGTTCTCACCGGCGAATTGCAACCGGATGGGGGCGGTGTTTTCATCGGAAGAGACACCGTTATCGGATACATGGAACAACACGCCTGCTCCGGAAGCGATAAGACCATGCTTGAAGAGCTTCTTACGGTATTCGACGACGTGATCTCGGCCGAAAAAGAGCTTGATGAAATTTCGGAAAAGCTTCTTAACGGTCATAGCGGAACAGATGAACTGATTGCCCGTCAACAGTTTCTGCTTGATCTTTTTGAACGACGCGGCGGCCTCACATATCAAAGCCGCGCGCGCTCCGCGCTTATCGGTTTGGGCTTTTCGGAAAGTGATTTTTCTCTTCCGTGCAGTGTTCTCAGCGGCGGTCAGCGTTCAAAAGTTTCGCTTGCAAAGCTTCTTTTGTCCGGAGCAGACCTGCTTTTGCTCGACGAACCGACGAATCATCTTGACATCGAAAGCGTAAGTTGGCTTGAAAATTGGCTTTCGGAATACAACGGCAGCGCAATCATAATTTCTCACGACAGATATTTTCTTGACAAAGTCACAAACCGAACCTTTGAACTTGAAAACGGAAAGCTTTACACCGCCGAAGGAAATTACTCGCGCTACAACGAACTGAAAGCGGAACGCAGAAAAAGCATGGAACGTGAATACAACGCAAAGATGAAGGAAGTCAACAGAATCAAAGGTATCATTGAGCAGCAAAAAACTTTCAGTCAGGAACGAAATTATATCACAATCGCCTCAAAGCAAAAATCCATTGACAGAATTCTTGACAGCCTTGAAGAGCCGGAAAAAGAGCTTTCTTCAATTCATTTCAGCTTCAACACCGAACTTGTCAGCGGAAACGACGTTTTAATCTGTGAAAACGTTTCAAAAGAATTTGAAAACAAACCGCTTTTCAAAGACGTTTCAATGCTTGTTGAACGCGGAGAAAGAGTTTTTATTACCGGTGAAAACGGTTGCGGAAAATCAACACTTTTGAAAATAATTCTCGGAAAGCTCCGCCGTGACAGCGGAAAAATCAGTCTCGGCGAGAACGTAAAAACCGGTTATTTCGACCAGACGCTTGCGGAAATTTCATCGGACAAAACTGTCCTTGACGAAGTTTGGGACGATTACCGAAAACTCACCGAAACAAAAATCAGAAGTGCCCTTGCCGCTTTCCTCTTCAAAGGCGACGATGTTTACAAAATCACCTCCTCGCTTTCCGGCGGAGAGAAAGCAAGGCTTGCGCTTTTGAAGCTGATGCTTTCCGGAGCAAACTTCCTTGTTCTTGACGAACCGACGAACCACCTTGACATCAAAAGCCGCGAAGCTCTCGAAAGCTCTTTTGACAGTTTCGACGGAACAATGCTTGTTGTTTCCCATGACAGATATTTCATCAATCGTCTTGCAACGCGCGTCGTAAGACTTCATAAAGACGGAATTGACAGCTATGACGGCAATTACGACTACTATGTTGAGCACAAAATCGAACGAAACGCCGCCCCGATAAAAAAGGAAGTAAAGCCGAAAGAAAACACCTATAAAAAACAAAAAGAGCTGGAAAGTCGGAAACGAAAAACCAAGGGAAAAATTTCACGTCTCGAAACGGAAATTGATCTTCTTGACGAAAAGATTTCCTCAATCCAAGAAGAAATCAACTCTCCGGAAGCTTCGGCCGACTATGAAAAAATTCTTTCTCTGACCGATGAACTTAACGAAACAACGAATAAACAAGAAGAGCTGATGCTCGAATGGCAAGAGCTGACCGAAGAGCTTGAAAAGCTTGAATCGGAATAAACAACAGGTACTTTATTATGAAAAAACTTTTTCAGGCAATACGAAAAAAAGACAACGACACAGTAAAACAGCTCATTGAAAAACAACCGAAATTTGTCAACTGCATTGCCAAGCAACCGCCAAAAAAGGATGACGGGCAGTCACCTTTGCAAATTGCAATAAAAACCGGCAATTTTGAAATTGCCGACTTTTTGATTGAACGCGGTTCCGATGTTAATTTCATCGAGCCGGAAGGCAGTTATGACGATTGGCGTATGCCTGTTTTGAACTATGCTATCCTTGCCGCGGTCATGAATTGCAGACATAATTCAAAATTTGAGAGCGGCGGCAAAATCTTTTTTCAAGAATTCTCTTCAAAGGAAAAAGCAGACGCCTCGTTTGGAATTTTAAAACGACTTCTTGAATCAGGAGCCGACGTCGGCAAAAAAGAATCCCACGGTGCAAGCTGTGTTTGGAGGCTTTGCAAATCGGCCGAAGATATTCTTCCGAGTTATTCTTGGGAAGAACATCGTGTTTCGGATTCTGCCGAAGTTACATCTCAATGGCGAAGCGATTTGAGTCGGATATTCGCAGTTTTAAAAGAATACGGCGCCGACTTTGGCAGCGAAGATATTAAGGAATTTTATTTTGAAATCAATCATCCGGTAAGGCAGTTTCTCATATCGGTAAAATAATAAAAATCACTTGTGCAAACTTAACTGCAC
>JAUNFH010000217.1:0-262 GCA_030525185.1 Clostridia bacterium | reverse complement strand
GTGCAGTTAAGTTTGCACAAGTGATTTTTATTATTTCTCAGTTTCCTTTTAAAGAGGGCGCTCCTCAAAGCCTTTTTCCGTAATAATATATGTACTTCTATATCCGCAGGAACGACAGATTTCCGCCGTCTCGGCAAAAGCGAAATCGAGAGCTTTCGTGCAATGAGCGTCAGAAGTAACCGTAATCCGCATTCCTCGTTCACGCAAATGTTCAAGAATGAATTTTTGCGGATAAGGAACGGTTCTTTTGCAGCGAAACATC
>JAUNFH010000062.1 GCA_030525185.1 Clostridia bacterium | reverse complement strand
TGCAGTCTCCCTTTCAATAAAGAATTTCACATTTTTATACATTCTACATCATTTAAACAAAAAAATCAACAAAAGCCGATGCAAAAAGCACCGGCCGGATTTTAGTTTTTTCTGTCAAACAAGAATTCTTACCGTTTCGGATTCTTTTGAAAGAACACAGTTGTCTCCGGCAAGAATATAGCTTTTTATTCTGAAATAAAGAACGGTATTTTCAAGATCTTTGACAACGGTTTCGGTTGTCTCGCAGTCCGAAATATCCTTCACAAGAGAAAAGCCGCTGTCAGGATTTTTGGAAACATAGATGAAATAGCCGTCCGCATTCGGACATTTGTCCCATTCAAGCTTGACTTTGTTGTTTCTGTAGGCGTCTTCGCCCTTATAAAGATTTACGCTTTCGGGTCTTGTTGAAGTGTCAAGAACAGAGGACATTTCGCCGAATATCCTTTTTCCGTTCACGGTTGAATAAGCACAGATTCTGTAACTGTCACGCTCGGCCGACTTCTTTCCGGAAACGGCATATTCGGTTGAATTGAGGATTGCAATGCGGTCATAATCCCCTGTTTCGCTGCTGAATCGATAAAGGCAATATCCCTGAGCATTCTGAACGGCATTCCACGTGAGCTTATAGCTTTCGGTTGTTTGCGCCGTTGCTTTAAACCCTTTTACGGGCGGAACACCGGTAACTGCGGAAAACGCATTTGAAAATTTTGAAAAAATGAACTTTCCGTTCGATGTAACGCTGACGGCGCGAATTTTATATTTATAAACACTTGCAGGGTTGAGCTTTGTGAGATTGCAGGTATTCTTCTTGCTTTCGCCGCCGAGTCGGACATACTTTCCGCTGTCTTTTTTGTAATACCAAATTTCATAATATTCGGTTCCGCGAACCTTCGACCAGGACAACCTGTGAGAATACGGTTCGGTTGTATTCTGAACAATTTTCTGAACCCGATCAAGATTGGTGTATGCCGTTTTACTTATGACCTTTCCGTTAAAAACTTTATTGTTCGCCACAACATATGGTCTTACCGAAAAGACATAATATTCGCCGGAAACAAGATCGGTTACCGTAAACGTTCTTGCTTTGAGCTTTTTCAGCTGAACATATTTTTTTGTTGCCGGAATATAACGGTAAACTCTGTATCCGCTCGCTTTTCCGGAGACTTTCCACTCAAGCGTCACCGTTGAGCTTGTCTTATCCTTGACAACAAGTTGAGAAATCTGCGGAACGGAAACATTTGCCGCAAAGCAAAACGCAGAAAGAACCGCTGACAAAGCCGCAACAACCGCAATATAAAACACTGTTTTTTTGAAAGATACTCTATGCTTCATAATAATATCATATCCTTTCCGGCCGAAAAAGTAAAATTAAAAATCACGTTATCCCCGCTCGGGCCAACGCAAGGCGTGACGAAACTCAAACGCAATCGGGCGGATCCTTTTCAATCGGCATTGTTGCGTATGCATTGAGTGAAAGCGAAGCGCGGTTTCCGGAAAGATACTCATAATATGTCTGAGCACCTACCATCGCCGCATTGTCGCCGCAAAGAGAAAGCTCCGGGAAGAAAAGTTCCCATTTGTTTTTTTCGCAAAGTTCCTTCATTCTTTTTCTCAAAACACTGTTCGCCGAAACACCTCCGGCAACAACAATTTTTTTCATGTTGTATTTTTTTACGGCTTTTTCGGTGTTGTCGCAAAGGAACGAAACAACAGCCTTTTGAAACGATGCGCCAAGATCGGGAATATTAATTTCTTCGCCCTTCTGTTTTGCGTTGTGAATCGTATTGATTACAGCCGTTTTAAGACCGGAGAAGCTGAAATCGAGTTCGTTGTCATGAACCTTCGGGCGAGGAAATTTATATGCGTTTTCGTTTCCGTTGCGGCATTCACGGTCAAGATTGAGACCGCCGGGATACGGAAGACCCATCGAGCGCGCTGCTTTGTCAAGAGCTTCACCGGCAGCGTCATCGCGCGTTCTTCCGACAATTTCAAATTCCGTATAATCTTTGACGAGAACCATGCAACTGTTTCCTCCGCTGACGACAAGGCAGAAAAACGGAGGTTTGAGTTCGGGATGAGTGATATAATTCGCCGCAATATGAGAACGAAGATGATGAACGGCAACAAGGGGAAGTCCTTTTGAATAAGCGAGACTTTTTGCGTAATTCACGCCGACAAGAAGCGCTCCGATAAGGCCGGGAGCATATGTCACACCGACGGCATCAATATCGTCAAGCGTAAGTTCTGCGTCCTCAAGCGCTTTTTTGACAACGCCCGAAATTGCTTCGGCGTGGCGGCGCGAAGCAATTTCCGGAACAACACCACCGTAAATTTTATGTTCTTCAACCTGAGACGCAATTACAGAGGAAAGGACCTTCCTTCCGTTTTCAACAACGGCGGCCGCCGTTTCGTCGCAGGATGATTCAATCGCAAGAATTTTCATTTTCTGTCAGTCCTTAAAATATTTCGTCATTATAAGTGCATTTTCCCGGGGTTCGGAATAAAAGTTTTTCCTTTCTCCGACCAAAACAAAGCCGCACTTTTCATAAAGCGCAATCGCCGCAAAATTGCTTTTTCTGACTTCAAGGCTCAGAAACGAACAATTTTTTTCACGGCAGATTTTTTCACATTCAACCAAAAGCTTTTCACCGACTCCCTTTCGCCTTTCGCTTTTTGAAACGGCAATATCCGAGACATAAGCTTCGTCAAAAACAACAGACGTGCCGATATAGCCGACGGTTTTTTTCCCTTCTTTTGCACACAAAAAAACAGAATTTCCGTTCAAAAGACTTTCTGAAAGCGACGCTTCGCTCCACGGAGCCGAAAAGCACTCTTTTTCAAGTTCCGCAACAGCCGAAACATCATCAAGCGTCATTTTTACGACGGTAAAATCAACGTTGTTTTTCAAGCTGCCGCACCCCTTTTCGTGATGATATTGTACCATAGTTTTTCAAAAAAAACAAGCAACAGCCCGTAAAGGGCTGTTACAGACAAAGATTAAAACCGGAAGAAACATCAAAGCTCACGGAGATGTTCAACCGCCATTTCAAAAATCTCCTTGACGTGATCGTCCGAAAGAGAATAATAAACAATTTTTCCTTCTTTTCGGTTTTTGACAAGGTTTGCTTCGCGAAGATATTTGAGCTGATGAGAAACTGCGGATTTTGTCATATTCAAAACAACGGCAATATCGCAAACGCAAAGTTCGTTTTCATGGAGTGCCCAAAGAATTTTCATTCTCGTTGAATCGGCAAAAACCTTGAAAAACTCCGCAAGGTCAAAAATCAGCTCGTCATCCGGCATATTCTTTTTTGTTATCGAAACAAGTTCTTCGTCAATATGGCTGCAATCGCAACCCATTTCAGTTTTACCCATTGATTTTGCCTTCTTTTCATTGGTAGGTCTTGATTAAATTATAGCCGTTTTTGATTTTTATGTCAACCTTTTTCAACTCGGCTTCTTCTGTATTTTTCCTTTGTTGCGTTTCCTCCGCGGATATGGCGCTGAGCTTTGTTTTCGTCAAGAACGAGCCGAACCCTTTCGTAAAGGTCATGGTCAATCTCTTTGAGGCGGGACGAAACATCGGTATGTACGGTTGATTTGCTGACGTCAAAACGCTTTGCCGCCGCGCGAACCGTAGCCTTTGTTTCTATGATATATTCCGCAAGAGCCTCTGCCCTTTTTTCAACAAGTTCATTCAATAATATCCCTCCGTAAATAAGAAGCGTTAGTAATACTTATTTACAAAGGGAACTTATTATGACAAAGTTTTATAATTTACTTTGAAGATAATTTTCCATATCAAAAACATCGAGTCCGCTGTCTTTTCTGAGATACAACGGATGATGGGGATGGCCTTTTTTGCTGATTGAGCCCGAAGAATACCAAACGGCATCATATTTTTTTCCGATCTCAACTATGTCTCTGAGGCATTTTTTCAGATAAGGCCGCATTTCGACAATGTTTCCCCACGCCGCCCAAACAGCAGGATTTCCGTTTTCGTAAAGAGAAAGAACATAATCGAACGCTTTCATATTTTCACGGTGAAGCTCTTCGTTCAGTTCTTTGTCCATATCCTGCGGACGTGTTGCGCGCTCGGCATAAACATTGAACATGATGAACGAATCGAATCCGTTGCCTTTGGCAATGCGTTCAACCGATTTAAGCGTGTTGTCAAGATTATTCGGTTCGGCGGTTGACGGATTGATTCCGATGCAGACAAGCGGCTTTTTTCCGGTTGTTCCGAGAATATAACGGTATTCCGCATAATAATTCGGAACGTACAGCCAATCATTAACGTCATATTCGGCAAAGCTTTGCTTTTTTGATTTTTCAAGCGCCTTTTCAAAAGGTTCGATTTTAACATTCTGTGTTTCTGTAAGCGGTATATGCATTTTAATTCTCCGATTGAACAACGTCATTATACGTTCTGTTCAATGATACTTTTAATTTCTTCAAGATTTTTCGCAAAATATATTTCTTTGAGCCTTTCCTCGGTCGAAAGACCTTTTTCAACCATATGAGAAAGAAGTTCTTTGAGGCTGTCATAATAGCCGTCAAGGTTATAAAGAATGCAAGGAGCCGAAAGCTGACCGAGCGAAACTTTTGACATCACTTCCGAAATTTCTTCAAGAGTTCCCGTTCCTCCCGGGAAAGCAACGAATGCGTTTCCGAGCTCAATCATTTTTGTTTTTCTTTCTGCCATGTCTTTTGTTACAATGAGCTTTGTCAGTCCGTCATGCTGAAAACCCGCGTCAATAAAAAATTGCGGTTCGATTCCCGTAACTTTTCCGCCTGAAGCAAGAACACTGTCGGCAAGAGCGCCCATAAGGCCGGAGGCCGAGCCGCCGTAAACAAGGTCTCTTCCGCTTTCTCCGATCCACGTTCCAAGTTCCCTTACAGCCGCTTCAAGCGAAGGATCGTTGCCTTTATTTGCCCCGAGATATACGGTTACATTCATTTTCTTTTCCGCCTTTGTTTTAATTTTTTTAATTATACCAAATCGGTCTTTTTATGTCAAACCGCTTTTCAAAAGGAAAAACCGAAAGCCGCCATTCAACGCGGACTTTCGGAATCGATTTTATTGAAGAATTTCGGAAATAACTTCTGCGATATTCCTATTTATGCAGATTGACCTTTTTTCGATTTCTTTCGGACAATAAGCTTCTTTAAAATTTATGCAGGCATAAACGGCATTCGGGTTGCCGAGCGTCATTTCCCAAAACGGATATTTTATTATCCCGGGGGTGTTCATTCCTACACCAAGCTCAAGGAAAAGAATTTTTTTGCTTTTTCTTGTTTTTAAAAAATTTTCGTAACGCTTTGCCGCGCGGTGCCAACCTTCGTCCTCAACAAACTTTTCGTCACAGCGAAGATTCATCGTCATCGGCTTTCCGCAGTTCGGACACTTCGGAATCAAATCGGAAGGTATTTTCATGTCCCTTTGTTCGGCATTCATACGACGTATCGTTTCCTCATTATCATAGGTTTTCGCGCTGCACGGAACGGAACATTGAAAAAGCCCGTAATCGCCCTGAGTATAAAACAACCGCTCTTTGTCAAAGCCTGCTTTTTGAAAACAATGATCAACATTTGTTGTAAGCACAAAATAATCTTTGTTCTTCAAAATTTCAAAAAGATTTTGATACACCGGTTTAGGAGCATTTTTATAGCGGTTGACTAAAATGTACCGGCTCCAATATGCCCAGTATTCTTCCGACGTCTTAAACGGATAAAAACCGCCGGAATACATATCGTCGAATTTATATTTTTCACGGAAATCCGAAAAATACTTTTCAAACCGCTCCCCGGAATAAGAAAAGCCGGCCGAAGACGAAAGACCGGCTCCCGCACCGACAACGACGGCGTCGGCTGATTCAATCGTCTTTTTAAGCAGTTCGGTTTTTCTGCAAGAGCTTTTCATATATTCTTCGGTCATAATCTTTAAAGACATTGAAAATCACCTCAATTTTGCTTCCGCTTTTCTTTTTGAAATTGTTTACCGCTTCAACGGCTGTTTTTGCGGCGAGCTCATTGGGAAAGCAAAATTCGCCGGTTGAAATGCAGCAAAAGGCAACGCTTTCAATTCCGTTTTTTTCGGCGAGTCCAAGGCATGAAGTATAACATGACGAAAGAAGTGTCTCGTCTTCTTTTGAAACTTTTCCTCTTATTATCGGGCCAACGGTATGAATAACATATTTGCAGGGAAGATTATAAGCTTTTGTGAGCGTTGCGCTTCCGGTCGGTTCCGGCGAAAGACGTTTTCTCATTATGCTTTCGCATTCGAGGCGAAGCTGAACTCCGGAATAAAAATGAATCTGATTGTCGATACAACCGTGGTTCGGATGAAAGCAGCCGAGAAGCGCGCTGTTCGCCGCATTGACAACAGCGTCGCATTTGAGCGTTGTTATGTCGCCCTGCCAAAGATAAATCCCGTTTTCAAACCGCTCTGCGGTTCTGTAGTCGGTCACACCTTTTTCTTTTATTTCCGTTTTCAGATACTCATCCTGGATTTTCAAAAAGGTTTCGCCTATCGGTTTCGCATCGCGTACATTCACAAGCGCGCGAAAAAGCTTTTTTTGTTCCTCTTCGTCGGGCGGAATTTCAATTTTTCGATAATTCGGGTTTTCATCAAGAAGATATCCGATCAAAAAAATTCTTCGTTCACTCTGCGTCATACAGTTCCTCTTTCTTTGCGTATCGGGGAAATTTTTCCGTTTGAAACGCTTTTTTTAAATTCTGCGTTTAATTTGCTTTCCGATTAATATTATATCATCGTTTTTTCCGTTGTAAAGTACGCACAAAATTGTAACCCGATATTTAAAACGAAAAGCGCGCCTAAAGCGGAACCCGCCGAGACGCGCCGTTAATTTTACCGAATCAAAGTGAAGCTTCCAGAATTTCAAGAATATCCTTTTCCGAAAGCGGAGCCCACGCATTTTCAAGGCCTTCGTTGACGGCAATATGATGAGCCATTTCACCGAGCCGCTTTTCGTCGATTCCGACTTCACGAAGATGCATCGGAATTCCGAAGGATTCAAAAAGTTTATACATTTCGTCGATCGTTTTTTCCGCAATTTCCTTTTCACCGAGCGATGAGTCGATTCCGAAAATGTGCGTTCCGAAACTTACAAAACGTTCAATCGTTTTTTCGCCGAGAATATGACGAAGCCATCTCGGTGTAATAATCGCAAGTCCCTCACCGTGAGTAATGTCGTAATATGCGCTGAGGGCATGCTCGATTCCGTGGCACGGCCAACCCGACGGGCTGTTTCCGATTGAAAGAATGTTATTGCAGGCAAGCGAGCAGTCAACCATAAATTCGCCTCTTGCTTCGTAATTTTCCGGCTCATCCAAAGCAATTCTTGCGTTTTTGATGAGACTTTTGATTGCGGATTCGCACATTCCGTCGGTAAGGTCGGAATGTTTTTCGCAAAAATACTGTTCAATGATATGATTGATTGCGTCGGCCGCGCCTGCCGCCGTCTGCTTTTTGGAGACGGAAAAAGTATATCGGGGATCAAGAATCGAAGTGTTCGGGAAAAGGTTTTCGTCAAGATATCCAACCTTGTCATTCGTTTCGGTTCTTGAAATTACGCAACCGCAGTCATATTCGGAGCCTGTTGCGGCAAGGGTAAGAACAGTAACGAGCGGGAGGGCTTTTTTCGCTTTCACTTTATATGTGATAAGATCCCACGGTTCGCCGTCATAAAGCGCACCGGCGCATATTGCCTTTGAACAGTCGAGAACGCTTCCACCGCCTACGGCAAGAACAACGTCAATGTCATGTTCCTTGCAAAGCTTTACGCCGCCGAGAACGCTCGTTGTATACTTCGGGTTCGGTTCGATTCCGGAAAGTTCATAAATCTCACAATCGGAGAGAAGGGACTTAACTTCATCATAAAGGCCGATTTTTTTGATGCTTCCTCCTCCGTAAGTCAAAAGGACCTTTTTTCCGAGAGGAGCGATAACGTTCGGAAGGTTTTTAATCGAATCTTTTCCGAAAATAAGTTTCGTCGGAGTGCAATAAGTGAAGTTTTCCATAATTAAAGACACCTTTCTTTATTTCAGATTTTTTCCGTCGTGAAATGCCTTTCCGACCGTTTCTCCGAGGAGAACATAATTATTGTTGAACGGATCAAATGAAATCGGCTGAACTTTTTTGACGTCAACGTTTCCGTTTTCGTCAAGGACACGTTCGTCAACGCTGACGTTGACAATTTCGCCAACCATAAGGCAAGAATCCGGATCATAACTTTTCAGTTTGCATTCAACCGCAACGGCAAGTTCTTCAATGAGCGGGGCGTCAACAAATTGAGACTTTACGGCGTGAAAACCGGCTTTTTCAAATTTATCCGGAACCGTGTTTCCGGAAACAATACCGACATAATCGCAGGCTTCAAGATGTTCCTTGTCGGCCATGCTGACCGTAAAGGCTTTTCTTTCAAGAATGTTTTTTGTTGTCTTATGTCCCGCACTGATACACATTGTCAGCTCATTATTATCACTGATTCCGCCCCATGCCGCATTCATTGCATCGACAGTTCCGTCTTTTGCATAAGCGGCAAGAATAAACACCGGTTGCGGATAAGTATACGGTTTTGCACCGAAATTTTTTCTCATAAAAATACCTCCTGAAATATTGACTGATAAAAGTCTTTTGAATGTGAACCGTCTCTGATTCAATCAGCATTATAATTATATATCTTAAAGTTAACTTTAAGTCAAGGGCTTTTAATAATTTTTATAAAACATCCGAAAAGGCACTTGCCGGTCGGTGTATAATCAAATTGAGGTGAATTATTATGGAAATTAAACGAACGGATCCGGAATACATTGAACGCTTTGAACACTTTGCGTTTGATGAAGTTGTCAACGAAAAAGCTGCTTTTCTCGAAGAGAAAACAAGGTACACTGCGATTCTTGCGGCTCTGATGGGATTATCGGCCGTTGACGCCTACAAAGAGCTCCTTGAAAAAGCGCTCAAAAGCGGTGTCACACCCGTTATGGCAAAAGAAATTGCATACCAGGCAACGGATTATCTCGGCTACGGACGGGCTCTTCCGTTCATCAAAGCAACAAACGAAATTTTTGAAAAGGAAGGAATCGAACTTCCCCTTCCCTCTCAAAAAACAACCGATTATGAAAACCGGCTTGAAAAAGGAATTGCTGTTCAGGCGGAAATTTTCGGTGAAAAAATGAAAGAAGCTTGGAAAGCCGGTCACATAAACCGCTGGCTTGCAGACAACTGCTTCGGCGATTATTATACAAGAGGCGGACTCAACGTCAAAGAACGTGAAATGATTACGTTTTGCTTCCTGATGGCGCAAGGCGGTTGCGAACCGCAACTGATTGCCCACGCAAAAGGTAACATAAACGTCGGAAACGGGTCCGATTTTCTTCTTTGCGTTGTTTCGCAGTGTCTTCCTTACATCGGATATCCGCGCAGTCTCAACGCAGTTTCCTGCATAAATAAGGCAGCGGAAGATCTGAACTGAATTATATTTTGAGGTGAAAACTATGCAATATACAAAACTCGGAAACACAGACATTGAAATTTCAAAGCTTTGCGTCGGTTGCATGAGTTTCGGAAAAAAGGGAACCATGCACGATTGGACTCTCGACGAAAAGGAAACCGAAAACGTTGTAAAACACGCCCTTTCGGCCGGAATCAATTTTTTTGACACGGCAAACGTTTACTCGGCCGGAACAAGCGAAGAATACCTTGGAAAAGCAATCAAAAACAATATTTCACGCGACAAGGTAGTTCTTGCTTCAAAGGTATATTTTAATCCCGGAAGACTTTCGTCAAAAGCGATTCACAAAGAAATTGACGGAACTCTCAAACGGCTCGGTACAGATTATCTTGACCTTTATATTATCCACCGTTTTGACTATGAAACTCCGATTGAAGAAACAATGGAGGCGCTTAACGACCTTGTGAAGAGCGGAAAAGTCAGAGCACTCGGTGCTTCGGCAATGTACGGCTATCAATTCCACAACATGCAACTCGCCGCAAAAGAAAACGGCTGGGCACAGTTTCAGGCAATGGAAAATCATTACAACCTTCTTTATCGTGAAGATGAGCGTGAGCTTATTCCGATTTGCCGTCAAATGAATGTCACTCTTATGCCATACAGTCCCCTCGCCGCAGGCCATCTTTGCCGCCCGCAGTGGAATGCCGACACGCTCAGAAGCAAAACGGATGTTGCCGCAAAGGGTAAATATGACCGAACCGAAGAGCAGGATATGGAAATTGTTCGCCGAGTTCACGAGCTTTCTGAAAAACACAACGCAAAAATGAGCGAAATTGCACTTTCGTGGCTTTGGAAAAAAGGAGTTGCTTCTCCGATCGTCGGAGGAACAAAAGTTTCTCACCTCGATGATGCCGTTTCCGCACTCTCTGTCAATCTTTCGGACGAAGACGTTTCTTATCTTGAAGAAGCTTATCTTCCGCATCGGGTTGTCGGAGCAATTGACAAAAATCCGCCCGACGGCGTTGTAATCATTGACAAAAAGTAAAGTCAAACAAAAATCAAAAAGCTATAGTCAGAAAGAATTTTTCGGACTATAGCTTTTTTAGTTTTCCCGGTCAGTCAATAATCTTCATTTCACGCAATTTTGAAAGAAATTCGTCGATATCTTTTTTTGCTTCTTCTTCACCGATTTCGTATTCGGAAAGAACCGCTTTCAGAATTTCTTCTTCGTTTTTTGCGTCGGGAAGAATTTTCCAAATGAAAGCCGCCGTTTCGGTCAACATAAAAAGACCGTTGTTTTCATAAACCGTTTTTCCGCTCGGAACAAGAACGTTTTCTCCCATAATTTCACGCAAAATCAGTTCCTTTTTAACATTCATAAAAATCCTCCCCCGATTCGCTTTCATCGGCAGTAATTTCATTTTTCGTGTTGCAGTCTTTAATAATTTCTTCGCTCAGACGGCAGATTCCGTTAAAAAATTCACAGGTATATTCGGGTGTTTTTGAAAAACTCCCGGTTTCAGAAAAGCACATTGCGGCACAAACCGGGCAGGATTTTCTTCGGCTGCAAAGAGAACACTTTTCAGGCAATCTTATTTCTTTGACCTTTTGAAGAAGTTCTCTCCACGCTTCATCAAAACCAACTTCAAGCGGTTTTGTTTCGGGAAACGGAAGCATTGCACACGGGTGCATTTTTCCGTCCCAAGTCAGCCAGAACGAGCAACGTCCCGCTCTGCAACGGACTTTGCGATATTCGGAAACGTCATCGGTTTCATCAGCCAAGGAGAGAAGACGCTTTGCTTTAAATGAATATGCGTCTTTTCCGAACTTTAAAAGGTCGGCTTCAACCTCACATTCAGCGGCTTCAAGAGGCGAAAGCCGAGCTTTGTTGTTTCCGTACTCCGAACCGAGGCGAACCTGCGGATAGGAATATGCGGTTGACTTGAGATGAAGATTATGCTCTTTTGAAAAGCGGATGATTTCGGAAACCTGCGAACGGTTTTCGGAAGTGAAAACGCTGTTGAGTCTCAATGAAATTCCGTTATCGGAAAGTTTTTCAATCGAGCGGACAACGCTTTCAAACTTGTCCGCGCCGCAAAATTCTTTATATTTTTCTCTCTCCGCCGCATATAATGACACATTCACACGAAACGGCGGATATTTTTTCAAAAGAGGAATGTACGGTTCAACGAGCGAACCGTTTGTATTGATTGAAATCAGAAAGCCCATTTTTGAAAAAGCCGTGTAAAGTTCTTCAAAATCTCCGCGTAAAAACGGCTCGCCGCCGGTCAGAAGAAGAAAGAGCGTTCCGGATTCTTTTGCCTGATTCGCAAGGGAAAGCCAAGTTTCGGTTCCGAGTTCTTCTTTTTTTCGGCTTTCATGGACGTAACACATCGGGCAGGAAAAATTGCAGTTTTGGGTCAGTTCAAAGTTTCCCGTAATCGGAACACCGTTTCTGATTGCCGCCGAATGAAGGAATTTTGAAATTTTCGGTTCGGCATTCATGATTTTTCACGCCCTTTCATAAAGCTTTCAAGCGCCGCAACCGCCCTTTCGTCCGGTGTGCAGCAAAGTGAACAAAACGAAACTTTTTCTGCGATTTTTGCCGGGATATCGCTTTCGATTTTTCCGCATTCAACCGGAAAATAAACAGATTTCATTAAGCAAAAAAACGCTTCGGACGGCGAGAGAATTTTCACCGTGTTTTCTTTACCTTTTGAAAGTTTGACGATTGAAGAAAGCTCCATGCACCGATTTTCGGAAATTCCAGACGAGCCGGAAAAAGGAAGACCGGAAGCAAAAACCTTTTCGTCATCAAGAAAAATCAGTGTTTTATCTCCGTTGATTATTTCGGCTTTTCTGTTTTCTTTCCAAAGCTTTGCCTGGGTAGATTTTCCGATTCCGCAAGGACCGGTAAAAAGGATTGCCTTTCCGTTCATTTCGATAAACGACGAATGAAAAACAATTCCGTTTTTTTGAAAAGCAAGATTTTCGATTCCGAGCGTGTTGAGGACAAGACGCATCCAGAGCTTTCCCCTCGCCTTTTCGGTCAAAACAACAAAAAAATTTTCCGATCCTTTTCTGTAGCGGCGAACGGCAAAATATTCTCCCTCGATTGCAGACTTATAGTAAACTTCAATATCAGCTCCGTCCGAACAAACCACGGTTCCGTTGTTTTCGCAAAAATGTCCGCCGTTCGGCGGCAATATTGCTTCATCCGAAAAGGTATATTCAAAAGAAAAATCACATGATTTTTCTTCGCAAAAAAAAGCACTGTATTTTTCGGTTTCAAGAAGCTTTTCTTCGAGGACAAGACGAATGGTGATATTTACGAATGA
>JAUNFH010000216.1 GCA_030525185.1 Clostridia bacterium | reverse complement strand
GAAACGATTGCAATATTGATTGAAACTAAAGCAACAACGGTTGAAGAAGCAGCCCAGCTCGTAAGGCAAGCAATGATTCCAGATGAACAGATACCGAATGAAGATGACTAAAAAACAGTGTCCGCTTTCGTAAATTGCACCGAGTGAGCGGATATCAAACAAAACAAGCGGTACGGGCTAAACTTACAATCCTGCCGCTTGTTATTGTATCAAGTTATTAAAATTAACAAAAAATATTTTGTACTTCATACAGCAATGAAAAACACAGACCATTTATATTTCCGCTATAAGCAACGGCTGTCATTCTGTCCAAATATAAAAAGTCTACCTTTGTTGAAAATGCTCTTTACTTTTTCGATTTAATGTGCTAAAATATCAGTGATCGAAGGCGGTACCGGGGATTTCTGAAGCAGTCAAAATTCGCCGCCTGTAAGAAAGGATTTTATGAATGACCAGAACGACAGAAGAGAACATCGACTTTTTGTTCGATCTTATTATGCTCGTTGAAACGAAAGAGGAATGTTCTGCGCTTTTCGACGCACTTTGCACAAAAACCGAGCTCGCGTCGCTTTCTCAGCGTGCCGTTGTTGCACGGATGCTTGATCAGAAAAAGGTTTACAGCGACATTGTTGCCGAAACGGGCGCAAGCACCGCAACAATCAGCCGCGTCAACCGAACCAAGGACGGCTATCAGCCCCTTTTTGAAAAACTTGACAAATGAGGTGCAGTGATGGCCGGCTATAAGGACTTTGCGTTTTTTTATGACTCACTCATGAAAAACGCGGAATATGAAAGCCGCTTTGACTATATCATCGGTCTCCTTGCCGAAAACGGAATCGGTGAGGGGATTTTGCTTGATATGGCCTGCGGAACGGGAACCCTTTCGGAAATGTTTTCAAAAAAAGGCTTTGACGTTGTCGGCGTTGACGCTTCGGAAGAAATGCTTTCAAGGGCGCAGGAAAAAAAGCTTGAAAAAAATTTTGACGCACTATTTCTCTGCCAAAAAATGGAAGAACTCGATATGTTCGGAACGATCGACGCGGCCGTCTGCACATTGGACAGTCTCAATCACGTTACCGACCCTGAAGCGCTCAAAGAAATTTTCAGGCGTGTTGCCCTTTTCATGAACGACGGCGGCGTTTTCATTTTTGACGTCAACACGCTTTTTAAACACCGCAACGTCCTTGCGGACAATACTTTTGTTTACGAAACCGAAAATGTTTTTTGCGTTTGGCAAAACACCCTCCTTGAAGACAACGAAACAACGCTCATAAATCTTGACATTTTTGACCGGGATGAAGACGAAGAAGACCTCTATGTCCGATACAGCGAAGAATTCTGTGAGCGCGGATACGAGCTTTCGTCGCTCAAAAGCATGCTCGAAGAGTTTCGGTTTGAAGTTGTCGGAATCTATGACGATATGACAAAAGCTCCCGTCAAAGAAGACAGCGAGCGTGCCGTTTTCGTCTGCAAAAAGCACGGAACGCAATTTATATGAATCCAAAGAAAGGTAAGCGGCTTTTGCCGCAAAACGGTATAAATCATGGGCAATCTTGTAAGATGCATTTCACAGGACGGAACACTTACCGTAATGGCCGTCAACTCAACAGACATTGTGAGCGAAGCGGAAAGAATTCACAAAACGTCGGCAGTTACATCGGCCGCGCTCGGAAGGCTTCTCACCGCCGCTTCACTCATGGGAAGCGCACTCAAAGGGAAGGACGATTCGCTCACTCTCAAAATCAACGGAAAGGGTCCTGCCGGAACAGTTATGGCGGTTTCGGACTCAAGCGGAAACGTCAGAGGCTGCGTTCAAAATCCGATTGTTGAAATTCCGCTCAACAAAAAAGGAAAGCTTGATGTTTCCGGCGCAGTCGGAACGGACGGTTACGTCACCGTTATCAAAGACCTCGGTCTCAAAGAGCCGTATATCGGTCAGACTCCGATTGTTACGGGCGAAATTGCGGAGGACATCACGTCTTATTTCGCCGTCAGCGAACAGACTCCGACCGTCTGCGCCCTCGGAGTTCTTGTCAATCCTGACCTTTCAATCAAAGCCGCCGGAGGTTTCATCATTCAGCTTCTTCCGACCGCAATGGAAGACACAATCGAAAAAGTCGAACGTTCGATTCAAAACATTGAACCCGTAACAACACTCATCACCAAAGGCATGACTCCGGAGGAAATTTGCCGCCACGCTCTTTCCGAATTTGAGCTCGATGTTCTTGACACCGCCTCCCCTGTTTATAAATGCAACTGTTCAAAAGAGCGCGTTGAATCTGCGCTCATCAGCACGGGAAGGGACGAACTTCTCAGCATGGCCGAAGACGAGAAAACCGAAGTTTGCTGCCGCTTCTGCGACAAAAAATATGTTTTCACATCGGAAGACATCAAAGCGCTTTTGAAAAAAGCAAGCAAATAACAATCACCAAAAAACACGCTCTTCATGAGATTCGGACTTTTCCGCTTTTCATGAAGAGTTTTTTATGCTTCGGTGTATTTCTTTGAGACGGTACCGATTAAGTGTGTTCTTAAACTGCACGGGTTTCTTTTGAATTTACATCCGACCGCTGTGCTTTGATTTTGTCTGAATTCTTTGCAAAAAGGCAATCATTGCAGAACCTTTCCTTGGCTCACTCCTGTGAGGGAGCTGTCGGCTCTGCCGACTGAGGGAGAAAATTCCTACGCTGTGGTGTATTTTTTGGTGTTCTTCCTTTAACCGCACGGGTTTCCTTTTGAATCCACATCCGACCGCTCCGCTGGGGGTACTTTTGTCGATTGAAACAAAACAAAGCAAT
>JAUNFH010000061.1 GCA_030525185.1 Clostridia bacterium | reverse complement strand
CAAACCGACGACGGAAGGGTATCTAAGCAGATTAAAAAAGCAAGAGCCTCGGTTGAAGTCAATGACAACGAAGAAATTTCAAAAATCATTGTCAACATCAATGACAACCTCGGCGCTTCGCCGAAGAGCAGCGGAAAAGCTTATCTCATTGAAACGGCCGGAGATTCGGTAATTTCAAGAGAAGCGTTTGACTTCAAGTGTATCTATGACAGTGGCGACGAAAACAGCAACCTTGCCTGCATTGTTGACGTTGACCGTGAAATGTATTATGAGGGCGGAATGAATTATTATATCTGCTTTGACGAGGGCGCAATCGAAACCGATGACGTTCTCTCGCTTCCGCTCGAAATTGAACTTCAAAGATAAAACGTTTTAATAACAGGATAAGAAAAGCCGTGATTCACAATGCAGCGTTTGTGAATTACGGCTTTTTTCTTTTTTGACTTGTACTGTTTTTACGGATTCCTTTTTTCGAGGTATTCGGAAAAATGTCTGACGGCAACGGGCGATTTTCCGTTTTTTCTGACCGCAAACGCAATTGTTCGGTGAGCGTCTTCTTTGAGCGGGCGGATTTCAAGTTTATACGGAATTCGTTTCAAAATGAGTTTCGGCAAAACGCTGATTCCGAGTCCGTTTTCAACCATTGCCATTACAGCGTAATCGTCCCACGTTGTGAAACGAATTTGAGGAGAAAGCCTCCTTTTTTTGAATTCTTTCAAAATTTCGTCGTTTCCTTCGCCTTTGTCAAGGAGCAAAAAAGGATCGTCGCAAAGCTCAGAAAGAGAAACGCTCTCTTTTTTTGAAAGCCTGTGTCCGGGCGGAAGAACGGCAAAAAAGCTGTCCTTTTCAAGCTCGGTAACGCTGAAATCCGGAACGGTCGGCGTTCTCAAAAAGCCGCAGTCAACCCTTCCGTCGGAAAGCCACGACTCAATTTCGGAGTAATCGCCCAAAAGAAGTTCATATTCGATTCCGGGAAAGTCGGTTTGAAACGCTTTTATGATTTTCGGAATCCAATGAGTTGCAACGGAAGAAAAAGTTCCGATGCGGATTATTCCCGTTTGAACCTCCCGCAATTCGTCAAGTTCCGACAGCATCAGCTCAAAATCGCCGCAGATTTTTTTCGCATAAGGAAGAAGGCGCAGCCCTTCCGAGGTCAGAAAAACTCCGGAACGGCTTCTTTCAAGGAGCGTAACGTTCCACTGGTTTTCAAGGTCGGAAATCATGCGGCTGATTCCCGATTGTGAATAGTTCAGTTTTTCCGCCGCTTTCGTAAAACTCTGTTGTTTTGCCGCTTCAACGAATGCCATGTATTTTATAATGCTCGTGTCCGTAAAAATCACAACTTTCATTCGGTTTTGTAATGCTTTTTATGATAAAGATTCGTTTTTCAAAACTATGCTTTCATGATACAATATATCATTGAAAAAATCAAGAGGAGTGAAAAAATGATCAGAGTCAGTGAAATTATGACAACAGCGCCGGAATCATTCAAAACCGAGCTTCAAAAAAAGGTTTATGAAACGCTGTCGTTGCTCAAAATTCCGTATGAACGCGTTGAAAGCGATGAAGTCATAACAATGGAAGATTGCGCCGCAGTCAATGAAAAGCTTGACATGAACATGGTTAAAACGCTTTTTCTTTCAAACCGCCGTCAGACGGAGTGCTATCTTTTTATTACCGAGGGTGAAAAACCGTTCAGCTCAAAAAATTTCAGCACGGCCCTCGGCATTTCCCGTGTCTCTTTTGCACCGAAGGAACTGATGGAAGAAAAACTTCAAACCGTAATCGGCGCGGCAACGGTTTTCAGCGCTCTTTTGCCTTCGGCAAAGGATGTGACCGTTGTTTTTGACAATGACGTTTTGAAAAACGAATATTACGGTTGCAGCGACGGAACAACAACCGGGTACATGAAAATCAAAACCGAAAAGATTACCGGTGATTTTTTGAAATTTACCGGCCGAAAACTCACTGTCGTCGAGGTATAAAAAATGGAACTTCTCAGAAACAGAATTGTTGTCAAGGTCGGAACATCGACTTTGACCGATGAAAACGGAAAAAGCGATTTTCGTTCGTTTGACAATCTCTCACGGGTTCTTTCGGACATTCATAACAAAGGATATGAAGTTATCCTCGTTTCTTCGGGTGCGATTGCGGTCGGAACGAACAAACTTTCAATGAAAGAAAGGCCCGAAACAATGCGAATGAAGCAGGCTGCTGCGGCGGTCGGTCAGTGTCGGATAATGTTTCTTTATGACAAATTCTTCGGCGATTACGACAAAACAATCGCCCAGATTCTCCTCAACGCCGAAGACATTGAAAACGAGGAAAAGAAAGAGAACCTTGCGAACACGTTTGATGCGCTTCTTGAAATGAACGTAATTCCGGTCGTTAACGAAAACGATTCGGTGAGCTATACCGAAATTGAGTCGAAAGAGCGGCTTTTCGGAGACAACGATATGCTTTCGGCTGTTGTTTCGGTTCTTTGCCGTGCGAAAACGCTCGTGATTTTTTCCGACATTGACGGTCTTTATGACCGCGACCCGAGACTTTACAGAAACGCAAAACTCATTGAAAAGGTTGAAAAAATCGATGAAAGCGTTTTTTCTCTTGCGGGCGGCGCAGGCTCAAGGAGAGGTACGGGCGGAATGAAAACAAAGCTCGGCGCCGCATCTCTCGCTTCGGCGCAGGGAATCGACACGATTATCACAAACGGAAAAAGACCGCAGACACTTTATGACATCATTGAAGGAAAAAGCGTCGGAACGCTTTTTGAAGGGAAAAAACAGCAATGAAAAAGGATTATTTTCTTTATATCCTTTCGCTCGTCATTTTCGGCTCAAACGGAGTTATTGCTCACTACATTCCGCTTTCAAGCGGCGAAACGGTGTATCTCCGTGCAGTAATCGGTTCGGCTCTTCTTGTTTTGCTGTTCTTCCTTTTCGGAAACAGGCCGACAGTTCAAAAGCATAAAAAGGACGTGCTTTTTATTGCTCTTTCCGGAGCGGCAATGGCAGCGGACTGGCTCCTTCTTTTTGAAGCATACACTCAAATCGGGGTGAGTTTGAGCCTTCTAATCAACTATTGCGGCCGGGTGCTTGTCTTTGTGGTTTCGCCGCTTGTTATGACATAAAAGCTGACGGCAAGAAAAATTTTTGCGGCAACGGCGGCGTTTGTCGGCGTTGTTTTGATCGGCGGAAAAGCGGCCGTGTCCGGAGTGAACGCAAAGGGACTTGTTTGCGCCGTCCTTTCGGCTTTTGCATATTGTGCGATGGTTCTTTTTAACAAACTCTCAAAAGAGGTTAAAGGAATTGAAAACGCAACTTTCCAGCTTTTGAGTGCAACGGCGGTAATTGCGGCTTATACTGCGCTTTCCGGCGGATTGATTGTTAGCGTTCCGAAAAGCAGTCTGATTTTTGTTGTTTTGCTCGGTGCGGTCAACACGGGAATAGGGTGTTTTCTTTATTTTTCTTCGGCGTCGCGTCTTCCGGCCCAAAGCGTTGCGGTTTGCGGTTATCTTGAGCCGCTTTCGGCAGTCCTTTTTTCTGCGCTGATTCTCGGTGAAAGGCTTTTTCCTCTTCAGATTCTCGGAGCGGCGCTCATAATCGGAGGTGCGCTTTTCGGGGAAATCACCAAAAAAGCGACATGATTTTCTTCTCAATTTTTATGACCGCCGTCGTTCGTTTTTCGGACAAAATGTTGACAATGTGAAACTTTTGAAGTATAATTAACATCCGTAAACAAGGACGTTTGCTGACTCGGGCGAGGAGCCCGGTTAGTAAACGTCCCCTTTTTTTATGAAAAAAGGAAAATGATGCCCGTTTTGAAAGGAGAAATGCCGATGCTTTACACAGCCGAAGAAGTTTTCGATTATGTTGAGCAGGAAGACGTAAAATTTATCCGTCTTGCGTTTTGCGATATTTACGGAAAACAAAAGAATATTTCTATAATGCCCGAAGAACTCAAAAGAGCCTTTTCCGACGGAATTTCGTTCGATGCGTCCGCCGTCAGGGGGTTCGGAAGCGAGGTTAAGTCCGACCTTCTTCTTTTCCCGATTCCGTCAACGTTCAATGTCCTTCCGTGGAGACCGGCGAGGGGAAAGGTTGTTCGGATGTTTTGCGAAATCAGACGCCCGGACGGAACGGCTTTTGAAAAGGATTCCCGTTTGATTCTTAAAAATGCGGTGAAGGCCGCCGCCGAAAAAGGATTTTCGGTTTACTTCGGTTCGGAATTTGAATTTTATCTTTTTAAAACCGACGAAAACGGAAACAGCACGAAAATTCCGTTTGACAACGCCGGATATATGGATGTTGCCCCGGACGACAAGGGCGAGAACATCCGCCGCGAAATCTGTCTTAATCTTTACGACATGGGGATCCGTCCGGAAAGTTCCCATCACGAAGAAGGACCCGGCCAGAACGAAATCGACTTCCGTTACAGCGACGCGGTTACGGCCGCAGACAATGCGATGAACTTTATCACAACGGTAAAAGCCGCGGCAATGAACAACGGTCTTTTTGCCGACTTTTCTCCGAAACCGCTCAAAAACGAAAGCGGAAACGGAATGCATATCAATATTTCCGTCAAGTCCGGAGACGGGGAGGACCCGACAGAGTTTTTCATGGCCGGAATCATGAACCGCGTTCGTGAAATCACCGCCTTCCTCAATCCGAGCGAGGATTCTTATCGCCGCCTCGGAGAAAAAAAGGCGCCGAAGTATGTCACATGGTCTCACGAAAACCGCTCTCAGCTTGTCAGAATTCCTGCGGCGAAGGGCGAATACAAGCGCATTGAACTGCGTTCACCCGATCCGACGGCGAATCCGTATGTTGCGTTTGCGCTTTTGATTTATGCCGGACTTGAAGGAATCGAAAAAAAGCTTGCCGTTCCCGAAGCGGTGAATCTGAATCTTTTCAAGGCCGAAAAAAGCGTTACGGACAAGCTTGAAGCTCTTCCGAAGAGCCTTGAGGAAGCAAAGACAATTGCAAAAAACAGTGAATTCGTCAAAAAATATCTTCCGGCGAACATTCTTTGAGATTCGGCCGATCGGATGAAAACGAACAGGCATATCAGTCATCAGAAACGAAAAGGAGTTGACACCGATGGGACAGGGAAAAACAAAATATCGCGTTCTTGTTGCCTCTTCGGGTGAAAAGATTCACGATTATTTTTCAAGTCTTCTTCCTCCCGATGAATATGAGCTTGTCTGCCACACACATAACGCAGGGGAAACAAGGCGCGTTCTTCTTTCGCAGAGCGTTGACATTGTGATTGTCAACACGCCGCTTTCGGATGAATTCGGAACTCAGCTTGCGCTTGACCTTTCGGACAGCATTATGAGCATTATGCTCATTGTCAAAAGCGAGCTTTTTGAACGCGTTGCCCACCAGGTTGAAGACTGCGGCGTTCTCACCGTTTCAAAGCCGAACAGCCGCCAAACTTTTTACGGCGCGCTGAAGCTTCTCACGGCAGTGAGCGCAAAGCTTGCAAAAATGGAAAAGAAAAACAAGTCTCTTCAGGAAAAAATGGCCGATATCAGAACGGTCAACCGTGCAAAATGGCTTCTCATCGAAAACCTCAATATGACCGAAAACGACGCTCATCATTACATAGAAAAACAGGCGATGGACACCCGCCTTTCACGGCGCGAGGTTGCCGAAGGAATAATCAGAACATATGACAAATAAGAAAGGGAGACAGATATGAAACAGACAAAGTATATTTTCGTAACAGGCGGAGTTGTTTCCGGACTCGGAAAGGGGATTACCGCCGCTTCGCTCGGCCGACTTCTCAAAGCACGCGGACTTAAGGTTGCCGCTCAGAAACTTGACCCGTATATCAACGTTGACCCCGGAACAATGAGCCCTTATCAGCACGGCGAAGTTTACGTCACCGAAGACGGAGCGGAAACCGACCTTGACCTCGGCCATTACGAGCGTTTCATCGACGAAAACCTCAACAAGTTTTCAAACCTCACAACGGGAAAGGTTTACTGGAACGTTCTCAACAAAGAAAGAAGGGGAGAATACCTCGGTTCAACCGTTCAGGTCATTCCCCACGTTACAAACGAAATCAAAGCTTTCATTTACTCCGTTGCCGAAAAGACCGACGCCGACGTTGTAATCACCGAAATCGGCGGAACAATCGGCGATATCGAGTCCCAGCCTTTCCTTGAGGCCGTTCGCCAAATCTCACTTGAAATCGGCCGTGAAAACAGCCTTTTCATTCACGTTACCCTCGTTCCCTTCCTCAGCGGTTCGGACGAACACAAATCAAAGCCGACTCAGCATTCCGTCAAGGAACTTCAGGGAATGGGCGTAAAACCCGACATCATCATTCTTCGCTGCGACGAACCTCTTGAAGACTCAATCTTCAAAAAGATTTCAATGTTCTGCAACGTAAAACCCGACTGTGTAATTGAAAACATCACGCTTCCCGTTCTTTATGAAGCGCCGATAATGCTTGAAAAAAGCAATTTTTCTTCAATTGTCTGCCGTGAACTCGGAATCGACGCGCCAAACATCGATATGAGCGAATGGAACGAAATGCTTGAAAAAATCCACAGCCGTAAAAAGCACGTAACCATAGGCCTTGTCGGAAAATATGTTGCGCTTCACGATGCGTACCTTTCCGTTGCGGAAGCTCTTCGCCACGCAGGCTACGCACTCGGCGCTTTTGTTGAAGTCAAGTGGATTGACTCCGAAACCGTTACGAAAGAAAACGTCAAAGAAATTCTTTCCGACTGCAACGGCGTAATCGTTCCCGGCGGATTCGGCAACAGGGGAATCGAAGGAAAAATCATCACGGCGCAGTATTGCCGCGAGAATAATTTGCCGTATCTCGGAATCTGCCTCGGAATGCAGATTGCCGTCATTGAATTCGCCCGCCACGTTCTCGGACTTGAAGACGCGAACTCAAACGAGTTTGACAGCGAATCACAGCACAAGGTCATCGACTTCCTTCCGGACCAGAGCGACGAAACCGCAAAGGGCGGAACGCTCCGTCTCGGCGCATATCCCTGCAAAATCAAGGACGGCACTCAGATGTACCGTTGCTATAAACAGACCGAAATTTTTGAACGTCACCGCCACCGTTATGAGTTCAACAACGATTACAGAGAAGCTCTTTCAAAGGCCGGCCTTGTAATCAGCGGAACCTCGCCCGACGATTACATCGTTGAAACCGTTGAAATTCCGCAGAACGATTTTTACATCGGCGTTCAGTTCCACCCCGAATTCAAGAGCAGACCCAACAAGCCGCACCCGCTTTTCGTCGGTCTTGTCGATGCCGCGCTTAAAAAATAAAAGACATAAAAGAAAAGCCGTAAATCACTTTTGTGATTTACGGCTATTTTGTTATTGAAAAGCAATCATGCTTTTTCTTTTTTCTTTCGTTCCGGAAGCTGAGCAACGATAATTGCTGCGAACATGAGAACGCAGCCGAGCATCTCTTTTCCGGAAGGTGATTCGTGAAGAATGATCATTCCCGAAATCAAAGCAAAGACCGACTCAAGACTCATGAGCATTGAAGCAACCGTCGGTTCCGTTCGCTTTTGACCGAGAATCTGAAGCGTGTATGCAATTCCGCTTGACATGATTCCGGAATATGCGATTGAAGGTGCGGCGGCCTTTATGTATTCAAACGAAACGTCCTCAAAAAGAAGCATCGGTATCAGCGCAAGAATTCCGACAACGAAGAATTGACCGCAGGAAAGTTTGATTCCGTCAACCTTCGGCGAAACAACGTCAACAATGAGAATTTGAATTGTGAAGAAGAACGCGCAGGCAAGAACATATGCGTCGGAGGACTGAACGCTGCTGTCGTTGACGCAGAGAAGGTAAAGCCCGATGAGCGAAACCGCGGCGCACGGCCAGATAATCGGTCTGATTTTTTTCTTGAGAACAACGCTGAAAATCGGAACGAGAAGAATGTAAAGAGCGGTGATGAAACCGGATTTTCCGGAAGGGGTGCCTTTATCGATTCCGATTTGCTGAAGGCAGGACGCAATGCAAAGCGCAACGCCGCAGGCAAGAACGCCTTTGAAGAAAAAGCTTTTTTCTTCTTTTGTCCGAAGTCCTTTGTATGTTCCTTTTTTCTTTTGAACGGCGTCTTTTATGAGTATAACGGGAAGAAGCGTGAACGAGCCCAAAAATGAACGCAGAGCCATGAATGTGAACGGTCCGACGTATTGGGCGCCCGTTGTCTGCGAAACGAAGGAGCTTCCCCAAATAATTGCGCATACGGTTAAAAGTATGCTTCCGATGAGATTGTCTTTTCTGGTTTTTTCCATCATTAAAACTTCCTGTGATAAAAAATTTTCCGATTGTTTTTACTTTACGCCTTCGTAAAAATTGCGGAAGGCATTAAAAGAATATGATATAAGTATAACAAAACGAGGGCGTTTTTTTCAATATGCAAAAGCGTTGATTTTCGCCTTGAGACGGAAAGCCTTTTTGGTCAAAACAGTGGTTTTAAAGTTTTTAAGGCACCGAAAAAACAAAAAATGCCGCAGATAAACTGCGGCAAAAGGTTAAACCGAAAAATCAGTCAAACGCTCTGAGTGTTTGAGTGTTAAAGTCCGAAACCATGAACTGCGGATATTTCGCGTTCGAGCCGGCTTTGCAGTCTCCGGTGTTTGAAAGGAGATACATAACAAAATCACTGTACTGAGTGCCGTATGACGAGGCGACGTGCGGAGCGTCTTTAATCATGTAAGTATATTCCGGAAGGATTGCAGTTGAAAGGTCAACGCAGTTGTCCGGTGAAAGGAGAGCGGGATTTTCGGCTTTGTAATCATCGCCGAGCGTTTTTCCGAATTTTGAAACCGTTGCAAAGCCCGAAGTGTTGTAAGCTTCAAGAATTGTGTCTCCCGAAAAGTCCGAAGAAACGCAGAACGGAGTGACCGGTGAACCGTAATTTGAAACAACGTTGATTTTTACGCCGTTTTTAATCATTTCTTTCAAAAGGGCGGTTCGGTTTTTCATCATGTTCTGAAGTGCGTCGGTTCTTTTGAGAAGAACGGGGGAAACATTTTCTCTTGAACCGAAAACAAAATTGATCGCTTCTTCGTAATCGTCGGCGCAGACGAGACCCCAAAGAGTCGGAGAATTTCCGAAAATCGGCTTGAGAACGCGGGAGTAAATGTCGCCTTTTCTGAATTCGAGAATGTAATCCGTGAGCTTTGTGAATTCATTGAGCAGACCCGTTTTGTAAAGAACGTTCATTGCGAACTTTCCGAGTGAGTTTGCACTTCCGTTTGAAAGATAGTTATAGATGTTTTCGGCAGTGATTTGAAGCTTTCCGGTGAGAACGTCGCAGGCAACCTGGGCGCCGCAGAACGTTGAGGAAAGAAAAATGCAACGTCCGATGTTTTCATAGCCGTATTTTGAAAGGTAAGCCGTTGTCATAATTCCGCCCATGCTTGCACAGACGATGTTGACCTTTTTGTGGCCGGTGCTTTTGACGGCGAGTTTTACGGCGTTGTTGATTTGCTTTGCAACGACGAAGGGGTCAACTCTCCAGTCGTAGCTGACGTAATAAACATATTTTTTTCCGTAAGTTTCAAGAGCGGTTCGGACGAGGCCGAGCTCGCAAGCTTCCTCTTCAAGAAGCTCGGGGTAGTGGTCCGCGCTCAGAGAGTAATCTCTCATTCCGGTGTTATATACCGGATCGCCGTTTTCGTCCATCGAATTATATTTGAGAACGTTGTATACGCAGTCAAGAACCGTGTCGATTGCGGCGTCCTTGTCCCGCTTCACAAAAAGGCGGAAAAGAGCTTTGACTGCCGCCGGCGCAATCGTTTCGACGCTGAAATCGTTGACGGGTTTTTCGTCTTTTGTGTTCGGGTCAACTTTGACGTTCATGAAGTCCATTCCGCGAACCATGATCAGCGGGTCGTTTTCGGTGATCGTTTCGGCGGTTTTCGGCTCGGCGGCGAAGGCATAAACCGAACATGAAAAAATCATGACGAGCGCAAGAAAGAGGCTGAGTGTTTTTTTGAATTTCATCGTATTCTCTCCTTTTTAAAATCTGTTGCGGCAGAAAAAAATCATGCCGTCGGTTAAAATCTTTACGAAAAGAAGCAAAACAAATGTCGCTTTTCGTCAGACGCGGAAATTATATCACATAATTCCCGAAAAATCAAACAAATAAAGGGAAAAATATGTTCAATATAATGAGACGGGCGGAAAAGTTTTTTGAGGGGCGTTTTTCGGTTTGCATTTTCTTTTAATATGTGATATCATAGTTAAGAATATTTTCTCGTAAAGGAGACTTTCTGCTTTGAAAGAAAACTATCTTATTACGCTTCACACCGTTCAGGATACCGAAGGCGATAAGGATATTATCGATATGACGGCAAGAGCGTCGCTTAGAGGCGAAGAGGACGATTATTACATCACATATACCGACGAAGACGGCGACCTCAAAGGCTGCGTGACAACGCTCCACGTCGAAAACGGAAGCTGCATAACAATCAGCCGTGACGGAAGCTACAATTCGCATATGATCGTTGAAAAAAACGTTCGCCATATTTCTCACCACACAACGCCTTACGGTTCTTTTTCGCTCGGCGTCAGCGCGCTGAACATCAACTCAAAAATGAAAAAGAGCGGCGGAACGCTTGATTTTAAATATTGCACCGATATTGATATGCATCCGCTCGGTGAAATCGAATTCAATATCAGACTCGAAGAAAGACTTCCGAATGCCTGACGGGAGGGGAAAGGATATATGACAATGAAACTTACAACAGAAAAAGCCCAGGAGCAGATAAGCTCCCTCATAAAAAACGCAATAAACGAGGCGATTAAATCCGGAGCTTTTCCGGAAACGGAAAGCGCAGACTTCAAAACCGAAGTTCCGGCGGACAAGGCGAACGGCGATTTTTCCGTCAATGCGGCAATGGTGAACGCAAGAACGTTCCGCCTTCCTCCGAGGAAGATTGCGGAAACAATCGTTTCCTTCGTTTCGCTCGACGGAACATACTTTGAAAAAATCGAAGTTGCTGGTCCGGGCTTCATCAATTTTTATCTCGGAGACAGATACTATGCCGACGTCCTTCTTGACATCAAAAAGCTCGGCGAAGATTACGGAAAAAGCGACTTCGGAAAAGGCGAAAAAATCAACGTCGAATTCGTTTCCGCAAACCCGACCGGACCTATGCATATGGGCAACGCAAGAGGCGGCGCACTCGGAGACTGCCTTGCCGCCGTTTTGGAATATGCCGGATATAACGTAAGCCGTGAATTTTATGTCAACGACGCCGGAAACCAGATTGCAAAATTTGCTCTTTCGCTCGATATCAGATATCAGCAGATTTTCAAAGGCGAGGACAGCGTCGAACTTCCCGAGGACAGCTATCACGGCGCAGACATCACGGAACGCGCAAAGGAATTCGCCGCTCTTTACGGCGACAGCTACCTTGAAAAAAGCGAAGAGGAAAGAAGAAAGGCTCTTGTTGACTTTGCTCTTCCGAAGAACATCGAAAACATGAAAAAGGCGATGGAAAAATATCGCATCAAATATGACACATGGTTCAGCGAACTCACGCTTCACAACGGCGGTGAGCTTCAGGAAACGATTGATCTTCTCAAAGAGCGCGGATATACCTATGAAAAGGACGGCGCACTTTGGTATAAGAACATTGAGGTTCAGACCGCAATGCTCAAAGAACAGGGAAAGAGCCGGGAATATATCGACAAGCTTGAACTCAAAGACGACGTCCTTGTCCGCACGAACGGAAACCCGACTTATTTTGCCGCAGACATTGCATATCACAGAAACAAGCTTCAGAAAAGGGGCTTTGACAAGGCAATCGACGTTTGGGGCGCAGATCACCACGGCCATATTGCAAGAATGAAAGGCGCAATGAGAGCCGTCGGAATCGACGAAAACCGTCTTGACGTTCTTCTCATGCAGCTCGTTCGCCTCATGAGCGACGGAAACGTTGTGAGAATGTCAAAAAGAACGGGCAACGCAATCACGCTCGTTGACCTTCTTGAGGAAGTTCCGATTGATGCCGTCCGTTTCATGTTTAACCTTCAGGAACCCGGCTCGGTGATGGATTTTGACCTTGACCTTGCCGTGAAGCAAAGTTCGCAGAACCCGGTTTATTATTGCCAGTATGCTCACGCAAGAATTTGCAGCATTCTTTCAAAGCTTGCGTCCGAAGGAAAAACCGTCTACGATTGCACCGAAGCTCAGCTTGAACAGCTCAAAGTGCCGGAGGAACGCGCGCTTATCACTCATCTTGCGGCGCTTCCCGGCGTAATCGTCAGTGCGGCGAAGAATTATGACCCGGCGAAGGTCACCCATTACGCAATCGAACTTGCAACTCTTTTCCATAAATATTACAATGCCTGCCGAGTCAACGTTGACGACGAAGAACTGATGAAGGCAAGAGTTTTCCTTTGCGTTTGCGTCAGAGACACGATGAAAAACGTTCTTACTCTTCTCAAGGTTGACGCTCCGGAAAGAATGTAAAAAACAATTTGAATATTCCGAGTGAAAATTCAAAAAATATTAATAACTTTACGCTGTTTTTGTTATAAATTTATAACATAATAACTTGATTTAAGGTTCGGTCTTTAAAATTATATAAAGATTAACCTTACAGATACGGGAGGAAATAAAATGAGCGCTGAAAAAATCCTTGTTGTTGATGATGACCTTAACATTTGTGAGCTTTTGAGACTTTATCTTGAAAAAGAGGAATACACCGTTGTAATTGCAAATGACGGTGCTTCCGCCGTTTCAACTTTCAATGCCGAAAGTCCGGCGCTCGTTTTGCTTGACATCATGCTTCCGAAACTTGACGGTTGGCAGGTTTGCCGCGAAATCAGAAAGTTTTCCGAAGTTCCGATTATCATGCTCACCGCAAAGGGCGAGGTCTTTGACCGCGTTCTCGGCCTTGAACTCGGTGCCGATGACTATGTCGTAAAGCCGTTTGACGCAAAAGAAGTTGTTGCGCGAATCAAGGCGGTTCTTCGCCGCTCGGCTTCAAGCATGGCCGACGAGGTCAAGGA